>JAHDWG010000113.1:15003-18623 GCA_023384495.1 Caldilineaceae bacterium | reverse complement strand
CTATAAGGAATCGACGAATGACTGAAGCGCACCGGGCGCGCCTCTTTGCGACGTATAACGAAACCCATGTCACCCATCTTGACCCCGGCGACAGCGTCAAGATGGGTTGGTTCCGCAACTATGCCCGTCGCCATTACCTGCCGCGCCTGACCGCGCTCAACCCGAGCCAGGCGCGCGTGTTGGATATTGGGTGCAACAAAGGGTACCTGTTGGCTGTGCTGGCGGAACATGGATTCGAGCACCTGGTCGGGGTGGATTTATCGCCGGTTGATGTGGAGATCGCCAAAGGCATTGCCCCCACGGCGACGATTCTCTGTGTCGATGCGTTTGACTATCTTGCGCAACAGCTCGACCAGTTCGACGCCATCGTGCTCAAAGCCGTGCTGGAGCACCTTCCCAAATCCGAAACATTGCCCATGCTGGAGGCGATCCGGCGCGCGCTCAAGCCGGGCGGTATGGTGCTGGTGGATGTGCCCAACATGGATTGGTTCTTTGCCACGCATGAACGGTACATGGATTTTACCCACGAGGCCGGCTTTACGCCGGAGTCGCTGCACCAGGTGCTGGGGAACGTCTTTGCCCAGGTTGCCGTCTTCCCGGTAGACAGCTCCCCCGATGACGGTTGGCGGCTCATCAAAAAACGGGTGGCCCGCTTTCTGTTGAGCCGGTTGTTTCTGTGGGCCGACGCCGAAGGGGGCAGGCTGCCCATCTGGTCGCGCAGCCTGGTTGGCATTGGCAGCAAACCGTAATGCCGGTGCGTCTCTATTCCATACCATGTCTGCAACTCGCTTAATTCTGGTCAAACAAAGCAACCAACCACCGGCGCCGTCACCCGATACACTTGTAATCGACATGCACACGGTAAAGGCGTGGGCGACACAGCGCACCCTCTTCCGTCATCTCTTCCGCTATCGCCATGCGCAAGGCGTGACATATCATCTTGACCTGCTGGGCAAGCCGTTGACCTTTGCGCTGCTATTGCGTTTGTTCAGCCACGGGCGCTGTCTGATCACCGACCAGGCTGGGCGCAAACAGCCGGTGACAACAGGCTATCTGCTTGGGCTTCTCTTGCGCTGGGCAGGCGACGCGTGGCGCCAGAAGTCGGTGCTGCGTATGGCCACAGCAGAGGTAAGCCGCTTGCAGCAGCCGGCCCCGACGCCGGGCGCGCTCAACTTGCAGCATCGCCCCCTCTATCTGCGCGCCGACCTGGTTTTCGGGCTTCAGTCGGGCGGTTCGGTGGGTCATATTGCCGGTGTGCTCAATCACTTGGCGGCATTCGCCGCGCCGCCGCTCTTTTTGACTACAGATCCCATTCCCACGGTGGATAGCGGGATCGAGACGGTGGTGATCCGGCCCGACCAGTCGTTTCGCGACTTTCCCGAGCTGCAAATGCTCGCCTTTAATCAGCGGTTTTTCGATCAGGCCCAGGCCCGCCTGGGCAACCTGCCGCTTGCTTTTATCTATCAGCGCTACAGCTTGAATCACTTTGCCGGCCTCAAACTGGCGCGCGCGCGGCAGGTCCCCTTTGTGCTCGAATTCAACGGCTCGGAAATCTGGGTAAAGCGAAACTGGGGATCGGGGCTGACCCACGAGGCGCTGGCCGAACGGATCGAGCTTGCCAATCTGCATGGCGCGCAGGTCGTCGTGGTCGTCAGCCAGGCGCTCAAAGAGGACCTGACTGCGCGCGGGGTCGACCCGGCCAAGATCCTGGTCAACCCCAATGGCGTCGATCCCGAACAATACTCCCCCGCCATCGACGGTGACCCGGTGCGCGCCCGTTACGGGCTGGCAGGCAAGACCGTCATCGGCTTTATCGGCACCTTTGGCCCGTGGCACGGCGCCGAAGTGTTGGCCGCGGCCTTTGCCCGTCTGCTGCACGACAATCCAACCTATCGCGGCCACGTCTGCCTGCTCATGATCGGCGACGGCGTCACCATGCCGCAGGTGAAGCAGATTCTGACTGAACAGGGTGTGGCCGAGCTGGCAGTGCTCACCGGCAGCGTGCCCCAACGCGAGGGGCCGGCCCACCTGGCCGCCTGCGATCTGCTCATCTCACCCCACGTGCCCAACCGCGACGGCACTCCGTTCTTTGGCTCGCCCACCAAGCTCTTTGAGTACATGGCCATGGGCAAGGGCATCGTCGCGTCCGACCTGGCGCAGATTGGCGAAGTGTTGGCGCACGGAGAAACCGCCTGGCTGGTGAAACCGGGGGAGGTGGGCGCGCTCGCAGCCGGCATGAAGACCCTGCTCGATGACCCGGCGTTGGCGCAGCGGTTGGGCGCCGAAGCGCGCCGGGCTGTTTTGGCGCGCCATACCTGGCGCGCCCATACACAACGAATTATTGACAAGTTGATCGATTGCTCAGATTGATTGCTCAAAATGTTATCACGTGTTCTCCGCCAGGTGCGTCGCTACCCCCCACAGACTCTCTGGTATAAAACAAGACGGCGGCTTCGTCGTACGCTGCGCATCCACGGTGAACGTTGGGTGGCTCGTTGGGCTTCACCGGCGGTGAGCGATGCGCAACTGCTGCGCGCGTTGGGCGGGCGCTTCCCCACCATCCCGGCCTTTCTGAGCCACATGGCAACGCGCACAACGCCTGCTTTCTTCATCACACCGGATGACAAAGCAGAACGAGTGGCCGCCATCCGCCGGTGGGCGCCGGCAAGCGAAGCGCCCACCATCGAGGCAGCCGACACAGCCTGCGCCCATGTCTTCGATCTGCTCGGCTCCGGGCCGGTGGCGTTGGGGCCCACCATCGACTGGCATACCGACTTCAAAAGCGGCCATCGGTGGGACCCACACACCTATTTTGCCGACATTCGGGCCGCGCCTCCCCCCGGCGGCTACGACCTAAAGCTGCCGTGGGAGCTGAGCCGTTGCCAACACTTTGCGTGGATGGGACAGGCCTACTGGTTTACTGACGATGAACGCTATGCAGCCGAGTTTGTGGCGCAGGTAACGGACTGGATTGCACACAACCCACCGCGGCTGGGGGTCAACTGGGCCTGTGCAATGGATGTCGCCATTCGCGCCGTCAACTGGTTGTGGGGCTATGCCTTCTTCCAGGCCTCGCCGGCGCTGACCGCTGCATTCCGGCTCGCCTTTTGGAAGAGCCTGCTGCAACATGGACGCCACATCTTCGCCAACCTGGAATACTCCGAGACGTTGACCAGCAACCACTATCTCTCCGACGTGGTCGGGCTGGTCTATCTGGGGATCATGATGCCGGAATTTGCCGAGGCGCAACAGTGGCGCAGCTTTGGCCTCACCGCGCTGGAGCAGGAGATGTTCAAACAGGTCTACCCTGATGGCGCCGACTTTGAGGCCTCGATCAGCTATCACCGGCTGGTAGCCGAGCTCTTTTTGTCGGCCACCTTATTGGCGCAACGCAACGGCTACAGCTTCAGTGATGCCTATCTGGAACGGCTGGAAAAGATGGCGGACTTCACCCAGGCTGTCACCAGGCCCGACGGCGCCGTTCCCCTGATTGGCGACTGTGACAATGGGCGCCTGCACCGGCTCAAGGCGTGGGGTGGCGATCTGCGCGAATGGTGTGACCATCGCCACCTGCTGGCCACGAGCGCAGCGCTCTTCGACCGGCCCGATTTTGCGCACAG
>JAHDWG010000113.1:0-14993 GCA_023384495.1 Caldilineaceae bacterium | reverse complement strand
CAATGGGAAGAGGCAATCTGGCTCACCGGCGCAACGGCGCGTGACTGGGCAGCCCAGGCCGATGAAACCCATCCCTCAGGCCACCCCCTCGGTTCGCGCCGCTTTCCCGACGCCGGGGTGCATATCCTGCGCAGCGGCCAAACGTATATCATTGTGGACGCAGGCGGGAACGGCCAAAACGGCAACGGCGGGCACGCCCACAACGACGCGCTGAGTTTCGAGTGGTTTGCCGCCGGGCGGACGCTGGTGACAGACCCGGGCACAGGCGTCTACACCGCGGACTATGCCACGCGCAACCGGTATCGTTCGACGCGCGCCCACAACACCATCCTGGTGGATGGGGAAGAGCTTTGCCGCATCGATCCGGACCGGCTCTTTACGCTGGAGGATGACGTTCAGCCGCGGGTGTTGCACTGGTCCGCGCGCGACGAGTCGACGCTGCTGGTGGCGGAACATGACGGCTACCGGCGGCTGGCCCACCCCGTGATGCACCGGCGGCTCTGGCGGCTCGACCATGCCACGGGCGATCTGCTCACGGGGGACCTGGTCTATGGCGTGAGTGCGCAGGGCGGCGGGCGCCATAGCTTGGAGCTCAACATCCAGTTGCCTGCGCCGGATGCCACCATTGAAATTGGCGCCGCCGCCACCGTGGCGCGCTGGGGAGGCGGCGGCTTTGTGATCCGCCCGCTAGACGCCCTGGGGTGGACCATTGCACAAGTGGCGGGGGAGGTGTCGCCCAGCTATGGCGTCTGTTACTGTGCGCCCAAACTGGTCTATGCATGGCAGGGCGTGTTGCCGGCGCGATTGCTGCTCTGTTGGCGCGCGTTCGACGGGCCGGCGGAGCCGGACGCCATTTCACGGTTTGCCAACTCAACCAAGTTGCCGACGGAATGCGCGGCATGGATGAGTGAGGAGAGAGAATTTCTAGAGGCCGAGCGCGGCCTCCGCTAACGGCGTCATGCGGAGGGTCGGCAAGAGGCGCGCATACGTGCGTGTGGAATTGACCCATATTCATGACATTGTGTATGCTTATGAGGTTGTGGCGAGTAGGGCAACTGGGTCGACAATAAGCGCTATCCGAATCACGCTGCGACACCCGTTGCTGAAAGGTATCTTGATTGGCCGCGCAACCGTTATTCGGATGGGTTCTACCTATACCCATAGGGGTTCCATGAGCCATACCACATAGGGCGTATCCTATGTCAGTCACTGGCCGTGTATATACAATGTGCAATGTCGCATCGAAATATCTAGACCGGAGTTGTTGATTCCTGTATGAGCGTCAATACACTAGAAACACCCGCTGTGCCCCCAACCTGGCAACAGGAGGATGAGATCGATCTACGCCAGTATTTGGATGTTGTGATCCGTTGGTGGCGTGAAATTGTGCTCATCGCGGCCGGCGTGGCCGTGCTGGCCGCATTGGCGATCCTGACGCAACGGATGTTGGCGGCGCCGAGCTATGTGGCCGAAGCCAGCGTCGCCATTTCGCGCACCGTCAGCGATGTCTCGTTTGACGAGCGATTCCTAACCACCACCGACGAGGTGGGCAGTGACATCAATAGCATCAGCGCGCGGCGCAGCGCCCTGTTAGGGCTAGTGGCCACTGGCAGCATCGCCGCCGATGTGATCGCCGAGCTGGGCGAGCTGCTCTCGGAAGAGGAGCGCGACCCGGCCTATTTGCTCCAACAGATCGAGGCGACGCCAGGGCCAACCACAGGCCCGCGCAACGACAGCGACCTGATCCAGATTTCGGCAAGCGCCGACGCGCCTCAAAAGGCGGCCGCGATTGCCAACGCCTGGGCCACGGCCTATGTCCGCCAGATCAACACGGTCTATGGCCAGGTGCCCAACGAAGTGCTGGATTCGATCCAGGCCGAGCTTGCCATTGCCCGGCAGACCTATCTTGACAGCCAGGCTCGCGTTGAAGCCTTTCTGGCGGAGAGCCGCCTGAAGGACTTGACCAACCTCTCGACTGTGCTCCAACAGCGGACAGACCAAGAGGTGGCGCTGGTCCAGTCGTATTTGGGTGAGTGGCAGCGCACCGGAGAGCAGTTGAACGCGGCCCAAGCCCTGCGCACCCAATTGCAACAGGGTGGCGAAAGCGCCGCCCAGAGCGCCATGCCGGCCTTGCAAACCCTCAAGATCACCATGTACGGCAAGCCTTCGGGCAACCTGGTCTTTGAACTGCGCGACATGCCAGGCGTAACGCAGGAGGCCATGCGGGCGGATGTCGCCGGGATCATCACCTCGCTTGAAGAGCGGCTTGCCGCGCTAGACCGCGAGATCGCCAATCGCAGCGATGGCCTGCGCCCCACTGTCGCCACTGCCGATGCATCCTCCATTGTGGCGCCCCTCTACGACGAAATCCGCCAGGTACAGGCCGAGATCGAGGCGGAGACGGCCCGCAAGACACAGTTCGAGCAGCAGCGTAACCTAAACTGGGAAGCCTACAAAGCGCTCTCCAACAAGGTCGCCGAACTGAATCTGACCCGCGCCGCATCGAGCAGCGAGGTGCGTTTTGCCGCGCCGGCGGTGCCACCCATCGAGCCGATCAAGGGGTTGAGCCTGGTGATTGGGGTGGGCGTCGCCGGGATTTTCGGTCTGTTCCTTGCCTTCTTGAGCGAATACCTGGGCCGAAAACCGTTCTTAAGCACTCGCGGCGCACGATAAGCTCGCATTCTTTTGTTCGCTTTGCATAGATACATCACAGCGAACGTCCCAACTGTCCTGTCGCCGAGCGCGTGGGGCTATAAGGTGACAGTCACTTTTAGAAGTGACTGTCACCTGGCGAAAGTACTCTATTAATGATTCAATCGATGGTGGAGTAACGTCGTATGGCAATCTATTTGGTCACTGGCTGCGCCGGGTTTATCGCCTCGAAAGTCACCCAATTCCTTTTGGACGACGGACACCGTGTGGTGGGCGTCGATAACCTCAACGACGCCTATGATGTGCGGCTAAAGCGCAATCGTCTGGCCCAGCTTGAGGGCAAGCCTGGCTTCGATTTCCACACGCTGGACATCTGCGATCAGCAAGGGTTGCGCGATCTTTTTGCGCGCTATGCGCAAGGGGGAGCCTCGTTTGACGCGATCTTCAACCTGGCCGCCCGCGCTGGGGTTCGCCAATCGGTGGAGAACCCCTGGGTTTACGTGGAAACCAACACAACCGGCACGCTCAACCTGCTGGAACTGGCCCGGCAGCATCAGACGCCTAAGTTTATCCTTGCCTCCACCTCCAGCCTGTATGGCCAAAACAACCCCATGCCCTATCGCGAAGATGCGGACACCAGCCATCCCCTCTCCCCCTATGCTGCGTCCAAAAAGGCGGCTGAAGTGCTGTGCCACACCTATCATTACCTCTATGGGATCGATGTGACAATCTTCCGCTACTTCACCGTCTATGGGCCAGCCGGGCGCCCCGACATGAGCCCATTTCGCTTTGTCCAGTGGATCAACGAAGGGAAGCCGGTGACGGTCTTTGGCGACGGGCAACAGTCGCGCGATTTCACCTACGTTGACGATATTGCGCGGGGCACCATCGCCGGGCTGAAGCCGGTGGGCTACGACGTGTTCAATCTGGGTTCGGACACACCCGTGCTGTTGATCGACGCCATCCGCACGGTGGAGCGCCTGTTAGGACGCAAGGCCGAGTTGGTCTATCAGGAGCGGCACGCGGCGGATGTGACCGCCACCTGGGCCGACATTGGCAAGGCCGGGCAGTTGCTGGGGTGGCGGCCCCAGGTGAGCCTTGAACAAGGGGTTGGCGCATTGGTGGCCTGGTACAGAGAGAATCGGGAATGGGCGCGCGCAATCGCCACCTAACGGCGCGCTTGCGACAGCGCCACCCCACGATGAACGCATTCTGCGAGAGGTCACCCGGATGATGCAGGCCGCCCGACTGCCCATGCCCCTTTTGGGCGCGCTGTTGTTTGCCGTCTTGATGCTGCGGATTCCGTCTGCATCTGTCCATAGCCGGATGAACCTTGGCTATGTCTGGATGAACCATGCGGTGGCGCGCAACGACGCGCAGGCGCAGTCGGCGGCGCTGCGGATATTCGAGCCGTTGGCTGACGGCGAAACAGAGCACAACCGTGAGGCCCGGCGTACAGTCGGCCATCTGTATCTACTGCAACACAACGAGGAGAAGGCAATCGCCACATGGCAAGCTATGCATGAGGGGCGCGACATGGTTGGCGAGCTGCATGGTTGGGCAAACAAGAGCAAACGCGAAGGCAACGATGCCGCGGCCCTGCAATGGTATCGGCGCGCCATTGCGCTCAGCGCGGGCGACCAATGGGAAGAGGCGATCTGGCTGCGCTTGACATGATGGCCCGGTCGGGCTCACAGTCTGACTCCTCGTTCGTTCCTGACGCCGGGTTGCATATCCTCCACCATGATGAAACGTATATCATTATGGATGCCGGCGGCAACGCCCATAACGATCACCTGAGCTTCGAGTGGTTTGCCGCCGGGCGGACGTTGGTGACCGACCCGGGCACAGGCGTCTACACCGCGGACTATGCCACGCGCAACCGGTATCGTTCGACGCGCGCCCACAACACCATCCTGGTGGATGGGGAAGAGCTTTGCCGCATCGATCCGGACCGGCTCTTTACGCTGGAGGATGACGTTCAGCCGCGGGTGTTGCACTGGTCCGCGCGCGACGAGTCGACGCTGCTGGTGGCGGAACATGACGGCTACCGGCGGCTGGCCCACCCCGTGATGCACCGGCGGCTCTGGCGGCTCGACCATGCCACGGGCGATCTGCTCACGGGGGACCTGGTCTATGGCGTGAGTGCGCAGGGCGGCGGGCGCCATAGCTTGGAGCTCAACATCCAGTTGCCTGCGCCGGATGCCACCATTGAAATTGGCGCCGCCGCCACCGTGGCGCGCTGGGGAGGCGGCGGCTTTGTGATCCGCCCGCTAGACGCCCTGGGGTGGACCATTGCACAAGTGGCGGGGGAGGTGTCGCCCAGCTATGGCGTCTGTTACTGTGCGCCCAAACTGGTCTATGCATGGCAGGGCGTGTTGCCGGCGCGATTGCTGCTCTGTTGGCGCGCGTTCGACGGGCCGGCGGAGCCGGACGCCATGTCCCGCTTTGCCGAGCCGGCGGACGTGTTCGAAGCGTTGGCAGGATGGATGAACGATCAGCCCGCAATCTAGCGGCCTGATCAAACGCGCACAATCATGCATATTGGAAATTGACCTATGTTCCTAACATTGTGTATGCTTAAGCGGTTTTGATGCGTGCGGCGAGGTGGTTGACAATAAACCAAACACGATGCGCACCAGCCCAGATTGTGTGAATACAAATAGGGTCGATGAGTGGCAGAAAGCGATTTGCATCCCCTACATGGATGCGTTTATCAATGAGCCAAACAGTGAAGCGTATCCTATGTAAATCACTGGCCGTGTATATACGTATATACAATGTGCTGAGTTGCAACTCAGTGTCGCATCGAAATATCTAGACCGGAGTAGTTGATTCCCGTATGAGCGTCAATACACTAGAAACACCCGCTGTACCCCCTACCTGGCAGCAGGATGATGAAATCGACCTACGTCAGTATTTGGATGTTGTGATCCGCTGGTGGCGCGAAATTGTGCTAATCGCAGCTGGGGTGGCTGCCCTGGCTGCGCTGTCGATCTTGGCGCTGCGGCTAGTAACGCCGCCCTCCTATGTCGCCACCGCCAGCGTCGCCATTGCGCGCACCGTGAGCGACGTCTCGTTTGATGAACGATTCCGCACAAGCCCCGGGGAGATGGATACGGCCAGCGTCAACGCACGGCGCAGTGCGCTGTTGGGGCTCGTAACCACAGGGAGTATCGCCAACGAAGTCCTTGTCGAGCTAGGCGATCTGTTCTCTGAGGAGGAGCGCGACCCGTCCGCCCTGTTGGAGCGAATCGAGGGCGAACCTGGGCCAACAGTCGGCACTCGCGCCGACAGTGACCTGATCCTTATTACGGCAAAAGCAGATTCGCCCGAAAAGGCTGCCGCGATTGCCAACGCCTGGGCGCGGGCCTATGTGCGCCAGATCAATACAGTCTATGGGCAGGTGCCTGACGAAGTGTTCGACTCGATCCGGGCGGAGCTAGCCACCGCCGAACAGAGCTATCACGAGGCTCAGAGCCGGTTGGAGGCGTTCTTGGCCGACAATCAGGCAAAAGAGCTGAACAACCGGCTGAGCGTGATCCAACAGCGAATGGACCAGGAAGTGGCGCTCATCCAGTCTTACTTAGGAGAATGGCAACGCGCCAACGAGTATCGCAACACGGCCCAGGCGTTGCGGACCCAACTGGAACAGGGCGGTGAAGGGGCTGTGCGCAGCACGATGCCAGCGCTACAGACCTTGAAGATCACCATCTTTGGCCGGCCGTCGGGAAATTTTCAGTTTGAATTGCGCGACCTGCCGGAGATGAGCCAGGCCGCCATGCTAGCCGATGTCGACGGGTTGATCGCTGCGCTGGAAGAACGGCTCGCCGGCCTGGAGGCAGAGATCACCAGCCGCAGCGATGGCCTGCACCCCGGTGATGGCGTCACGCCGGCCACCCTGACCGCCTTTACACCCATGTATGCCGAGATCCGCCAGCTACAGGCCCGGATTGAGGCGGAGAGCGCCCGCAGGGCCCAACTTGAACAACAGCGTACGTTAAACTGGGAGTCGTACAAGGCGCTCAGCAACAAGGTTGCCGAACTCAACCTGACGCGCGCCGCATCGAGCAGTGAGGTGCGCTTTGCCGCCGCCGCCGTGCCACCCGCCGAGCCGGAAAGGGGGATTAGCCTGTCAGTAGGGACAGGCGCGGCGGGGGTTGCCGGGTTACTTCTGGCGCTGATGTTCGTCTTTTTGGCGGATTATCTCGGCCGTCAGCCGTTCTTGCGACGGCAGGTTGCCCGGTAGGGCGTTGCGGCGCAGATTTTTAGCTATAGGGAAATTACTTAGATGGTGATGCCTCACTACTGTTCTCAAGTCAAAGGAACAGTTCTGATCCTCTGAGCGCCAGATCCATGCAGCAGAATTGGTCCGGAAAGCCTGACAAGGTGAATATTGCTAATAGCTTTCTTGCGAGTATAAGGGGGCAAAACGGTACTCATAAAACACTCGTAAACACGAGCTGGCTAATCTTTGAAAAACTAATTAGTCTGGGAATCGGCCTACTGGTTAGCGTTTTGGTGGCGAGGTATGTTGGACCTGAAAACTATGGATTCTTGAGCTATGCGCTTTCGGTCATCTCTTTCTTAAGTACATTTGTATACTTAGGTCTGAGCGGTCTTGTAGTGCGTGATATTGTCCGCTCTCCGGCCGAAACGGACACACTCTTAGGGACGACATTTTTGCTAAAATCCGCAGGCAGTGTGTTCGCGTTCTTGATGGTCGTCGGCTTGGCGTTCTTTACAAATGATGCGGGCGATACTGAGTTCTGGATATTATTGATTATTGGTTTCACTCTTTTCGCTAGGCCTTTCGAAACTATCGACTTCTGGTTTCAGGCGCAAATTCAATCAAAATACACAGTGATAGCCAGAACCATCGCCTTCATAACCGGTGCCGTTTTGAAAGTCCTGTTTGTGATGATCGGGGCATCGGTAGTTGCCATAGCCATTGCATCCAGTTTACAGTTCATTCTGGTTTCGGTTTTTCTGATTTTTATCTATCATTATAGAGGCTTGTCGATTTGGCAATGGAAGGCTCGTGTCTCTAAGGCTAAAGAGTTGTTAAGTCAGTCTTGGATAGTGGTCTTTGCCGGCTTCTTCGCTCTGGTCAATCTCAAGGCAGATCAGATTATGCTTCGTTGGATGTCGGGTGCCGGTGAGGTTGGAATCTACTCTGTGGCGGTCACATTTTCCGAAATCTGGTATTTCATACCCGCAGCCATAGCAATGTCTGTATTTCCAAAATTGATTGACCTCAAGAAGTCAAGTTCTTCCACCCCGTACGAAAGACACTTGCAACAGGTCTTTGACATACTTTTTGTATTGGCGTTTTCGGTGGCCCTCATGATGAGCTTTTTGGCCAGTCCGTTTATATATTTGCTGTACGGTGAGGCATACGCCGGGTCCGCTGCTATACTAACCATTCATGTTTGGGCTGGAATATTCGTGTTTATGCAGCAAATCACTAATAAATGGGTTTTGATGGAAAATGTGCTACTTTTCCATTTGGCAAATCATGGAACTGCTGCACTACTAAACCTAGTTTTGAACGGACTTCTGATACCGAAATATGGTGGTTTGGGCGCCGCAGTCTCTACCCTAATCTCTTATTCTGCCTCTTCATATTTTTTCCTTTTTCTATATCCGAAGACAAGAACTCTCGCCACGAAAATATCCAGAGCGTATATTTTTCCGCTAAGACTCTTGGTTTTCCGAACTAATATCTGGGACTGATAATTGAGGGCTTGGGGATGATTGCTTTCTCTCGAAAATTCATTCTGCCAGTAATAGAAAAAAATCGAATGGGGATGAAATATTTATCCCTTTATCGTTTTAGGCATCATTTGGAAGAGATTGGTTGGTTTAGAAGTAGAGAAAATCACCTGGCAGTGGACATTGATGGCAAGCCATTGCCGTGGTACACATACGGCGCGATAAGCTTTTTAGAAAAGAGAGTGAAGCCTCATATGCGCATATTTGAGTATGGAAGTGGAAATTCTACTTTATGGTGGAGCACACGCGTGGTTTCGGTTACATCCGTCGAGCACGATCTTGCTTGGTTCGATTATGTGAAGAAAAAAATCCCTTCCAATGTTGAATACAGGTATTGTGAACTAGTTGATGGAGGCCAATATTGTAGAGTTGTTTCAGAATATAAAAATCGCTTTGATGTCATCGTTATAGATGGTCGGGATCGAATTAATTGTGCAAAAAACTCTTTGGGAGCGCTGGTAGAGGGTGGGGTCATTATTTGGGATAACAGCGATAGGGATGCCTATTGCGAAGGCTATCAGCATCTTTTGGAAAGTGGCTTTAGACGATTGGACTTCTATGGATATGGCCCAATAAATACCCGCAGTTGGTGTACATCGATATTCTATCGTAGTGACAACTGTCTCGAAATTTAGCCAAACCGTGTACGCAAACCTAGCTCTCAGAAGATTGGGCGGAAACCGATGTATTGCAGCGCCGAATTCTTGCGCTAGAAGGCATGAGAACCTGGTTAAGCGAGTCACACTTTCCTGCTTCGGAGACTTCGCATACACGCCCTAGCACTTTCCGCCAAAAGGTGCTGACATGTTCAGAACCTAGGACGTGTAAACTAGAGGTATGCGAAGAGGCTTGAGCCGCTGTTACCAGCGCAAAAGCCACGGACGAGACGCCCCAACCTGGGGCATCGACAGATCACCAACGGCATCTTGTGGGTGTTGCGTACTGGCGCGACATGCTGGAACGCTATGGGTCATGGTCAACAGTTGCCAGCCGCTTCTATCGATGGCGAGAAGCGGGCATCTGGGAGCGGATTTGGAGCCAGTTGCAAAACGAAGCAGATGTGTGCGAGCAGATTGACTGGGAGATCCATTTGCTGGATGGCACAGTTGTCCGGGCCCATCAGCACGCCGCAGAGGCAAAAAAACGAGTGCCGAAGCGGAAGCCCTAGGCCGCAGCCAAGGTGGGTTTAGCACCAAAGTCCATCTCCACACCGACCGCCACGGACGCCTGATGAGCTTGGTCTTGACGCCGGGCCAAAGCCATGAATCCCAATCGGTGGCGTCCTTGCTCTCCACAGGAGCAGTGAAACGCCCTGGCCGCGGTCGTCCCCGGCTTCGTCCCAAGCGCATCGTGGGCGACAAGGTATACTGCGGCAAACCCGTGCGTGATTTGCTCCGTAGTCAGGATACCCGTTTCACCATCGCCAAACGAGCCAACATGGGTCGCAAAGGGCCTTTTGACAGAACGATTTACCGCCAACGCAATCAGATTGAACGCACCATGAATCGTTTCAAGCACTTCCGGCGCATTGCCACCCGTTATGAAAAACTGGCCGTCAACCATCTCGCCATGTGGCACATTAAGCTATCGTGCTTGCTTTATAGTTTGCATACACGTCCTAGTATTACAACGAGACTTCGCGGTACGGGCCAGAGGTGCAACACACTTTGCCAAGTGCATCGCACCTCAAGAAAGTCTCGTTGTAGTACTAGGTTTCTGGCAACAATCTGGTCTCATCAGCCCGGCTAAATTTCGCTATCATACTGCTAGTATCGTATGCAATGACTTTCGATCTTTTGCAAAGCCGTCAAAAGATATATTCGAGCAATATCTTGACAACTTTCCAGCTTTATATGAGTGTTGCAGCAATACTAGCCAAGCTCGCGACAATATTGTTCTCATAGGGTGTTCCATTGGAAATTCTAAAAAAGACAGTAATGAGAATAGTGGTGGAACAGTTGACAAAGCTACAATATTGGTATCGCCCTTTACCACGCGGTGTGAATGTGTTGTACGACATTCGGCTTTTATTGCCGAAATTCAAACCAATCGTTGTTTTTGATGTTGGCGCTAATGTTGGCCAGTCGTCAAGACAATATGTGAGGTGGTTTCCACAAACACAAATTTACTGCTTTGAACCAGTCGGCTCAATCTTTGCTGAGCTTCAAAGAAATATTGGAGGGTTTGACAATATTCAACCCTTCCAGTCAGCATTCAGCAGCGTGAAAGGCCAAGCAGTTATTCGCTACGAAGGAACTTGTTCAACGGTTCAGCCTCTCAATTCTGATTGCATGCCTGACATCAGAACAAGTGTCGAAGCTATTGATCTGGACACCATTGATGAATTCTGCCATAGGGAACATATTAGACGGATCAATTTTCTGAAAATTGACACAGAAGGACATGATCTTGAGGTACTGAGTGGCGCAGAAACGATGCTGAGTACACAAATGATTGATATTGTTCAGGTCGAGGCTGGCATGAACCCGAAAAACCGAAAATTCGTCCCCTTTGAAGAATTTAAGAGATTTCTAGAAGATAGAGACTACTATCTTTTTGGGATTTATGAGCAAGTACACGAGCACTATACCGGCGAATCACACTTGCGACGAGCAAATCCGGTGTTTATCTCCAGCCACATGATAGAGTTAAATCGATTCCAGTAAGGCTGCAAGAAGTCTCCGACGTACTGGAGTGTGTACTCAAGTTAAGAATTCATCTTGATTTGTGAGTCATGAAGTCACATGTCTTGCTAGAGAAATTTTTGCGCAATCTTAGCGAGATAACCACTAAAAGGCCCACAGAATGATATACAGGCGGCGAAGTACAATACAAGGGCCATTAATGGGCTGGTCATGTCACACAGAGACACTTCTGGTCTTTACGTTGCACTTCACGATTTCTTACGCTGCTACTATAAGAAGTGTCTGGTAACCAAACATGGGTATGGGTGACGTGTCAAACAAGAAATTCGTCATTATTGTTACTATGAGTCTGTGGAACGAACCCCATCGCGGCCGGCATCACTATGCGAGCCTCCTTAGCGAAAAGCATAAAGTTCTGTGGATCAATCGGCAATTGCTTTGGGAGGAAAAAGGTCCTGCCAAAATGGGGTTGGAAAGGGTATCCGAAAATTTGACCGTACTACACACAGGTCGAAGCGTTCTTCCTACTTGGCTTGATCGGAAGTTGGATCTGAATAATCGTCTTAATCTCCGCACATTGCGAAGACACTTGCCGTCTCTTGGTGACCCAGATATCCTCTGGATTTACGACTATAAAGCCCTCCCGTTTATTAGGTTGTTCAAGGGGAGGGCAACCGCGCTTTACTTCTCAAACGATTACTTTGGCAAATACGCCTACAATCAATATGAGTGCAAGCTGGCGGCGAATGTTGACTATGTCTTCGCCACAGCGCCTAAACTGCTTGAGCGTCTTCAAAACTTGAATCCAAACTGCATGTTTTTGCCTCATGGTTTCTGGCCGCCAATTACACCTGCATCTTTTGAGAAAAAGGAAAGACCCTCACTCGTAGGATATGTTGGCACTTTGAGAAATGTGATCGATACTACATTCCTCTGGAAGATCTTGTCTGAGTCCGACATGCAATTGATCCTGGCAGGCCCTATCATTGAGTGCAGTGAGGATAAGCAAGCGGAATTCTCTGAACTATTCCAACACGAGCGAGTCAAATATTTGGGTAATCTGGAACGCATAGAGATGGAGAGAGTGATCTCAGATCTTGATATTTGTCTTCTGCCTTACATCCGTAGCTTTAAGACACAACACAACTTTGTGATAAAATACTTCGAATACCTGGCGATGGGTAAACCGATGGTTGCAACTGACTATTTCGATTGGCCAGAGCCATATGATGCTTTCGTAAGTATCGATCATGGGCATCAGAATCTGGGACAATTCCTCAACGCGGTCTACTCAGAATGGGACGCTGACCACTTCTCTTATGCCCTGAAGTTAGCCCAAGATTGTACATGGCAGCAAAGAGTGCAGCAGATTAGTCATACGATTGGAATAGCGCTTTGACTGTAAAAAATCGAAAAACCCAAAATGAATGACCAGTCTTCGCTCGAAACAGCAAGATGAGACATTACCTATCGAGTCTGCTTCATACGCCGCTCAATAAGTGGCCGAGAAAAATCGCCGGGTATATCTCCCTGCGAACTAAGGTGTTGGGCGAGGAAGCATTGACCCGTTTGGGAATCATGCATCGAGTTCCCGCCAGCCTCGATGTGCTCCTTGCTGATTCCATCGGCAATCATATCCCCGCTTCCCCTTGGTTATCAAAACAGCGCCAAGTGGGGCGTTTCTTCATTGGGATACATGAGGGTTCGTTCGCGTTTCGCCAACAATTCTCTGTGGAAGCCAAATCATTGCTCATGGCTCAAGCCGACCGCATCTGCGAACATGTCTTTGATATACTCGGTTCCGGCCCCATCCGCTTGGGTGAAAGTATTCACTGGCATACGGACTTCAAGACAGGTTACCGCTGGAATCCGAAGACTTACTACAAACGCATTCGCCCAGCGCCTTACCCCGGCGGCTACGACATCAAAGTCCCCTGGGAACTGAGCCGATGCCAACACTTCGCCTGGTTGGGCCAGGCCTATTGGTTCACTGAAGACGAGAAGCACGCACAAGAGTTTGTCGCCCAAGTGAGAGATTGGATTGAGAGCAATCCCTGGCCCTGGGGCGTCAATTGGACCTGCACTATGGATGTGGCTATTCGGGCAGTGAACTGGATATGGGGATACTATTTCTTCGAACAATCCCCCAGCCTATCCCATGAATTCCGTCTGGCTTTTTACAAAAGCTTACTGGTTCACGGGCGACACATTTGGCGAAATCTAGAGAATCACGGTGATTTCACCGGAAATCACTATCTTTCAAACCTGGTAGGATTGGTCTACCTTGGCATTATGTGTCCAGCCTTCAAGGAGGCTCACCAGTGGCGCGATTCTGGCTTGTGTGAGCTAGAGAACGAGATGTTCAAGCAAGTATATGCTGACGGCGTGAATTTTGAGGCGTCGACCAGCTATCATCGCTTGGTGCTGGAGATGTTTTTGTCGGCCACTATCCTCGCCTACCGCACTGGATACCGTTTTGGCCAGGCCTACATGGAGCGGTTGGAGAAGATGGTGGAATTTATCATGTATCTCACCAAACCGGACGGAACAGCGCCGCTTATCGGTGACAATGACAATGGACGGTTGCACCGTCTGAAAGTGTGGTACCCTCCGGAACGCGAGTGGGTTGACTTTCGCTATCTGTTGGCCATCGGCGCAGTATTGTTTCAACGGGAAGATTTTGCCCTCGCGGCGGAAGATCAATGGGAAGAGGCCATTTGGTTGTGCGGAAAAGATGCCCTGGAGTTCAAACAAAGAGTAAAGCAATCCGAATGTCCACCGCTCTGCCTGAAGTCCCGCTCGTTTCCCAATGCTGGGCTATATTTCATGCGCCATGGCGACAGCTACCTAGCTATAGATGCGGGATCAAACGGCCAACAAGGAAAAGGTGGACATGCTCACAACGATACGTTCAGCTTTGTCTTGCAGGCTCATGGGAAAGATTGGATTATAGACCCAGGAATGTATACTTACACTGGCGACTATAACGAACGGAATCGTTTCCGTTCAACTAGTTTCCATAATACGGTTGCTGTAGATGGCCAGGAACAAACACCTATCTCCTCCTCTCATCGGGATATCTTCCGACTGCCAGACCTCGCGCATCCAAAGGTGATATGTTGGTCAAGCAACGATGAGTATGATCTATTTATAGGTGAGCATTACGGATACAAGCGATTTCAGCCACCCGTTGTTCACAGACGTACTATATTCTTTGACAAATTGCGGGGTATCTGGCTCGTTCATGACCGACTGGTGGGAGAAATACAGCATCGCGCTGTTGTCACACATCTGCATTTTTCCCCTGATGTTGAACTGCAATCGTCGATTGAGTCAGAGAGTAGCATTTTCGTGTGCAGTCATGAAAATACAAAGCTGCTTCTGGTTGCCCTTCATGAACAGCCACTCAAGCCTGCGCTTAGAATTCGAGATGGGCATATTTCACCTGGCTACGGCCTGCGACAGGCTGCATACCAAGTAATATGGGAATGGCCCAAAGCGAGCCAGGAATTCACATTTGCAATGGCGATCGACCCGCCTACTTCCACTAGTTTTGAACAGATTACATTTGCCCATCGCCGCTACCGTGAGGTTAAGACGTATGAGTTGGGCTGTTAGGCATTCCAGGCACTTATGGGCGGTACAAGTGCTGATGGGTGGATTATTGCTTCTGCTGTTTCCAACGTGTGCTTTGGCGATTCACGCTGGGATGGCTCGCAATCTTGGCGCATTATTTCTGGTCAGAGGTTCTGCGCCAGCCAATCTTGACAGTGCGGAAAAGTGGTTGAGACGAGCTATCAGCTTGCAGCAGTCAACCGTCAGTTATAGAATGGTTGGCAAGCTTCAGCAAGCCCGGGGCGACCTTACTGGCGCAATGCAGACGTGGCGGAATGCAGGCTTGACCACTTTCGCCGTTGACGT
>JAHDWG010000690.1 GCA_023384495.1 Caldilineaceae bacterium | reverse complement strand
CCAATGGCCGCCACAACATCTTCCCCCCAGGGTGTGAATAACTCTTTGGGCTGGAGGGCGTGGGGTAGAAATAAGACATTGAGCTTTTGCGGCATGATCGCTTCTTCTAGACTTGGCGCTGTTGAAAATGAGTCGTTGTTGCCAGTGACATCTGTCTGGTATGTGGCACAATGCCGGCCATGGCTTGAATGGAGTCCAAGTCGTGCCTGACAGGCTCAATTGAACTGGGGCAGATACTCAGACAGGGCATCAAAGAGTTCGTCCACCATATCGTGAATCTGGTCTAGTGTACAGATGGCTGCCGTGAGTGGGTCCAAGGCTACCGCTTGCTCAGCGGCTTTTCGGTCCAGTTCCAAGGCAGCTTTTACGGCCAACTCGTCGCCGGCAATGCGCGAGCGATTGAGCGCGGCGCACTGCGGGGGCAGATCACCGATATAGCAGGGATGAACCCCCATGTTATCCACCATACAGGGGACTTCCACACAGCAGCCCGGTGGTAGGTTGGTGATCAGCCCGGTATTGATCACATTGCCGTTGAAGCGATAGGGGATGTTGGTCTCCATGGCGTGGATGATGCCCACTGCGTATTCGTCGCTGGTCTTGAGTTCGACGGCTCCAGCGCCAAACGCTTCCTGGCGTTGCGCCTCGCGCAGTTCTTGTCCCCGCCGTTGATACTTGGACTGGTGGTCCTGCATGCCGCCAACTTTTGGTGCAAAGCGCTCGATCAAGGCGGGATTTTTGCGAAAGTACGGGACATATTCGGAGTTATGATAGCTGGATTCGGTCAGGAAATAGCCGAAGTAGCGCATCATCTCCCAACGCACCCTATCTTGTTGGTAGATTTCTGGCTCGGCCATCTTTTCGAGTAACAGCGGGTAGGCATCCTTGCCCTGCCATTCAAAGCGTAGGAACCAGGCCTGATGATTCACCCCAGCCACCCAATGTCCGGTCTCTTGATAGGGGGCGCCAAGGTAGCGAGCCAGGGTCATGGCCGTATGCTGGACACTGTGGCACATGCCAATGCTCTTGATCGAGGAGGCAATGTTGAGCGCCCAGGGCACCATGGTCGTGGGGTTGGCATAGTGCAAGAGCAGCGCATCAGGACATAAAGCCTCCATGTCCCGGCAGATCTCAAGCATCGGTGGCATGTAACGCAAGGTTCGGAAGACACCGCCGGGCCCGGTGGTGCAGCCAATGGCCTGATCTACCCCATACTTTTCGGAGATGCGCCGTTCGATCTTGTTGGCCTCGATGCCGCCGGGCGCCTCGATCACACAGACAACGTAGTCAGCCCCGTCAAGCGCCCGGCGGCGGTCGACCGTCGCTTCGATGCGGGCGGGTGCGTCCACCTGGGCAGCGATCTTTTTCGCCAATGCCTCGGCAATGGCAAGATTGTCCGGGTTGATATCCATCAGACTCAATGTGGCGCCGGCCAGGGCCGGGCGGGTCAGGATGTCGGTGATGAAGCCCTTGCCAAATATGGCACTGCCGGCGCCAATGAGTGTGATCTTGGTCATTGAGGATTCCTCTGAGACTCACGCCAGTCGAGACAGTCCTACTTTATTGGTATAGTTGTCGAGTGTCCAGACCAATCCAGGTAAAAAAACAAACACAAGCTCGCCAACAACGTTTACCAGGCTGTCATAAGTAACGGAAGGGGGAGCAGACCAATCAGGGGGCACGCTGCTTCGCAAACTCCGATTTTCAAAACAACCGCAGTATATATGGCGAAATGTTTGACAAATCTCTTTTGTCGTTGTAAAAAATTGGTCTAGACAGTAGTATAACCCAACCAATCGACCTTTGTCAACTGGCAATAATCATTAATTGCTCATCTATTCATACCGATTCGCTAGGAATTGGTGTAAAATCAACTTCCCGACCTACTCCGGCTGGATTGCCAAGTCCCACTGTCACACGGGATTTGCCAATCCAGCAAGAGCGAAGAGTTTTTAATTGACGAACCCGAAGGCGTTGCCGAGGAACCAATTCAAATCATGACGTACAGCAATAACCCTTTTGCTTCTTTTCAGATCAAACGGCAACATATCCATGAGCAGGTAGCCGACTATATTGAAGAGATGATCGCCGATAAGCAGCTTCAGGAAGGAGAACAATTGCCCTCGGAGCGAGAACTGGCGAGCATGTTTGGCGTCAATCGGGGTTCGATCCGCCAGGCCATCTCACTGTTACAACACAGAGGACTGGTGCAGAGCCGGTTGGGAAGTGGCACCTATATTACCCGTGT
>JAHDWG010000112.1 GCA_023384495.1 Caldilineaceae bacterium | reverse complement strand
TTGCCGCCGGCTACCACCAGCGGCCAAAGATAATCGTTCCAGATGGCGACAAACTGGAAGATGACCATCACGGTGATGGCCGGTTTGAGCATCGGCAGATAGACATTCCACAATACCTGCGGCGTGCTCGCTCCATCCACCCGGGCGGCCTCTTCAAAATCTTTGGGGATGCTGAAGTAGGTCTGCCGCATGAGGAAGATGTAGAAGACGTTGACCAGCCCCGGTAAGAGCATGGCCGGCCAGAGGTTGATAAAGCCGGAACCCCCTTGCCCCCACAGATTGTTGCCCCCCACCAACGGCCACCGAGCGATCATCACATAGGTGGGCACGTAGTAGACGATCCCCGGCACCATCATCGACGAGAGCAGGATCAAAAAGACCGTCTCGCGCCCGCGAAACTGGAGGCGGGCAAAGACGTAGCCGCAGAGCACCGCCACCAGCCCCGGCGCCATCACATACCAGGCAATCCGCAGCAGCGTGTTGAGCACCCACAGCGGAATTTTGGATTGGGTAGTGAAGAGCACAATATAGTTTTCCAGATAGAGCGAATCGGGGATGGGAAACCAGGTGCTCTGCGTGTAGGCCTGCACCGTGGCGAAGGAGGCCGCGACGCCAAACGCAAGCGGGTAGGCCATGACCACGCTGCCCACGATCAGAATGGTGTGGAGCGCCACGCGGCCCCATGATATGCGTCGTGTCATGAGTCTGCCTCCACCCGTCCCCCCTGCATCAGTCGCATGCCGGTGATGCTGAACCAGAGCAGTAGCAGCGCCATGATCATAGCGCCAGCGCTGGCGACGCCCAAGTTGGTGTTGACAAAGGCGTCGTTGTAGATCTGCAACAGCATCACATTGGTCATGTTCTGTGGGCCACCCTTGCTGATCAGAAGCACCGCCTCGAAAATCTGGAAGCCGCCGATAATCCCTGTCACCAGCACAAAGAGGATCATGGGCCGCAGCAGGGGGATCGTAATCCGCCGTAACAGTTGCCAGGCGTTGGCCCCATCGACCATGGCGGCTTCGTAGAGCTCGCGGTGAATCCCTTGCAGCGCCGCCAAAAAGAGCACCACCGGCCCGCCAATCCCGCGCCAGATGGTGAAGCCGATAATAAAGGCGCGCATCCAGTTGCCCTGCACCGTCCAGATCACGGGCTTCTGCCCCAGGCTGACGAGGATGGCGTTGAGCACCCCGTCGAAGGGTGAAATGAAGATCACCGCCACCTGCGCCATGATGGCCGCCGAGGTGAGTGTGGGCACATACCAGAGCGCCCGGTGGACGCCGCGGCCAAAGAGCTTCTGGTTGAGCAGCACAGCAATAAAAAAGGCCACCGTGGTCTGGATCAACAACGTGCTGATGGCAAAGAGCGCCGTGTTGAAGATGATGGTCGGGTAAAAGCCGCGCAGATATTGCAGATAGTTGCTGACCCCAATCCACACGGGCGAGCCGCTGATGCCATTCCAGCGGGTAAAGCTGAGGCCCAGGTTGAGCAACACCGGCGCCACGTTGAAGATCAGATAATAGAGCAAGACCGGCGTCAAGATGACCCACGCCTCCAGCGCGTGGCGATTGCGAAATCGCCAGCGTTGCCACGCCGAGTGGGCATGCGTGGGGGGTGATTGGGAGCTTTGCGAAAGTGCTGTCATGCGAATCAGGTGGGGTGCGTGGTGCACAAGGCGTGATGTGTGGGGCCGTATCGTTTGACCCTTCGCTTCACGCCCCGCGCACCACGCGCATCATGATGTGCCAAAAATGTTTCCCATCAGCGTAGACGTTAATCCGCCTACGGTTCGTTCATCACCTCTTCGGCGGCGGCCTGCGCCCGGTCCATGATGTCAAAGACTGGCTCTTCGGTAGTAAGCACCTCGATGAGCATGTCGTTGTAGATCTGCCAGAGCTTTTGCGGATCTTTGCGCCACTGGGGCAGGATGCCCAACTCGGGGTTGTTGAGCAATTGGTCCACAAACGCGCCGTTGGCGTCATCCAGCGTCGGACGGAGCTTGGTCAGCGCACTGCGCGTGGAGGGCAGGCGACCCAACGTGGGGTAGACCAGGTCTTGCACATCGTCGCGCGTGAGGAAGGCGATCCACTGGGCGGCCAGGTCGGGGTTCTTGCTTTCTTTGAGCACCGCATACATCACGTTGCCCACGATGATGCTCGCCGGCTGGCCACCCTGGGGAATTGGCGCACCTGAATAGCGGCAATCTTCGCAGCCTGACTGTTTGGCCCAACCCACGTGCCAACTGCCCGCGATCTGGTAAGCAGAGAGGCCGTTGAACAATTGCGAATAGACGCGGCCCTCGTCGGGGTCAAAGGTGAGGCCGGGCGGAGTATAGCGATTGATCTCGCGCAGGAACTCCATCACCGGTACGGCGTCGGGGTTGTTGAAGTAGGGCTGCGTGCATTCATCTTGGCACATGGGGGCCCCGGCCTGCGCCAGATAGACCGCCACGCGGAAGATGCCACCCACCGAGAAGCCCACCGGCCCCTGGAGTGTGTAGCCGTAATACTCGCCGTTGCCCGCCTCGGTAATCTGCCGGGCCTGGGCCAACAACTCGTCCCAGGTTTCAGGTGGGTTGTCGCAGTCGAGGCCGGCGGCCTCCACCACGGCGCAGTTGCGCTCAAAGCCAAAGACGCCCGTAAAGGCCGACAGCCCGTAGACCTGGTCGCGGTAGACGCCGGCGGCATAGGTGCCGGGGATCAGGTTGTCCTTGATGTCCACGATCACATCGTCCAGCGGGATGAGCGCATCGAGCTCGGCATACTGTTGGAAGAAGTTCTCGCCCACCACAATGTCGGGCGCGGTGCCAGCCAGCAGCGCGCTGACCAGGTTCTGGCGCAACTCTTCGTCCCAGCCGTGGTATTCCAGCCGCACCTTGACACCCGGGTTCTCTTCTTCAAATTTCTCGATGATGTATTTGCCGTACAGCCCCTGTCCTTCCGGGTCAGACTCAATCGTGTTGACCGTGTTGCCCTCCGCCCAGACTACCAGCTCGCGGACGGCGGCTGGCTGGGCTGCGCCGTCACTGGCCGCCGGGGCCGCGGGCGCGACGGTGGGTGTGCAGGCCGCCAAAATGGCCAACACGAGCAACAGGGCTGTCAGCCGCAGCCCTTTGGCTCTCTGCTTCATGGTTTTCCCTCTCCTCTCGTGGTGATTGTGCTGTTGCGTGGTACGTGTGTTTGACAAAAGGGTTATCGCCGGGATAGGCCGCGCAATGCTGAGAGCTGCGCGCTGGGGAGCCTGTGCGGCGAGAGCAATAATAACACAGCCTTCGGGCTTGTCAATCCGGGCATCTTGGGCGTTGCAACACCGAACCCAATTGACTCGACGGCAACAGCCGCCCCGATGGCCCCCAAAAGGGCGGATTGCGAATCCACCGCGCCAGCGCTATAATGGGCCGGTAGCGCCACCAATTCCAACCATCTACTTGCGAAAGGCTATGCGATGACCACAATCGCAGATCCACCAACCTATCTTGCGGGGACCAACGTAGGGAGCGATCAACTTCAAGCCTGGGTGGACCAGTTTCACCGCGACGGCTTTCTCTTCTTCGAAAATGTGCTGCCGCCCGAGTGGTGCGCCGAACTGCGCGCCGATCTGGATTGGGCGCTGGAACACAACCCGAATGGGTTCAACGCCAGCAACGCCAAGCTGATTCTGGCCCATCGGCTTTTTGAGACCAGCCAGGCCAATCTGCGGCTGTTTGATCTCGAACCAATTGTCAGTCTTGCCGAGGCGTTGATTGCGCCCAACTGTCACGTCATCCACAACAACTCGTTCAAGACGCCCACCGGCGCCGGTATCGATACCTGGCACCAGGACGACCCGCCTCATTATCTGGTGACCGAAGGCCAGCCCCCCAAGAACGTACGGCTGCCTGTGCTCTTTTTCACGGCCAACTATTACCTGACTGATGTCACCGAGGTCGAACACGGCGGCACCGAGGTGATCCCCGGGTCGCACCTCTTTGGCGCGCCCTGTCCACGCGTCATCGAAGGGACGAAGTGGGAGAAGCAGGTGCATTACAACCTGGGCAAGGCGGGCAGCGTGGTGCTCTTCAATAACCAAGTGTGGCACCGGGGCGGCCCCAACCGCAGCGAACGCACGCGCTATATCACCCAGGTGACCTACGCCCGCCGCATCATCGGGCACAAGTATTACCCCTTCATGAACTACCAGATGCCCGAGCATGTGTACAAGGGCGCGAACCCGCGGTTGAAGCGGCTATTGGGCTTCTTGGACCATGGAGCGTATGGGTAGCGTAGAGTGTCTGCACGTGAGAAGTAATTTTGCATCCCCTATGGTTGGGTGCTATAGTTCGTTTACCGATTACAAACATTACCAGCCCAATCACACAGTCACTGAACGCCTACCCGGTTGTGCAATGAGCCTGTTTGCGATTCGTAGACAGTGGCGCCCACAAGGTTCCTCGATTGTGCGACCGTGCATTCGGACGGCCCTTTTGGCGGGCGCCGTTTGTAGTCCAGATCTGGCATTGTTCTATCCCCATGGCATGGTGCGGAGAAGATGTACTACCCAACCCAGGAACAAAGGAGAACCCAAGTGTTTACTATGAAAGCTGCTCTTGTACGAGCAATAACCATTCTTGGTGTGATCGCGCTGGTGCTGACAGCCTGCGCTGCTCCCGCCCAGGCCCCCCAGGCCGGTGGGGCAGAAGCGCCAGCGGCGGCCGCGAGCACAACGGGCGGAGTGGAACGCAAGGATGTCCTTGTGATTCCCTCCAACGTCAACATCCCGGCGCCGGATATCTGGAACCCCTACATCCCCGGCACCTTCATCCTCCAGGGCATGAACCAAAATATGATGGAGCCGCTCTTCATGTTGAACTATGAGACCGGCAACATTGATGGCTGGCTGGCCGAGAGCTACGAAGCCAATGAAGCCCTGGACGAATGGATCGTCACCCTGAAACCTGGCACCGAGTGGAGCGACGGCGCGCCGCTGACATCTGAGGATGTCGTCTTCACCATCGAGATGTTGAAGGAGTACGCGCCGCAGCTCAACTGGTCGGGCGCCGTTGCGCAGTGGGTGGAATCCGTCGAGGCCGTGGACGACCGCACGATCAAGTTCACCTTGACCGGCCCCAACCCGCGTTTTGTCATGGAGAACCTGGCCGGCACCACCTCGCAGGCCATCGTCCCGCTGCCCAAGCACGTCTGGGAAGGGAAAGATCCGGTCACCTTCAAGAACGAGTACGACGAAGCAACCGGCTCGCCTGTCTTCAGCGGCCCCTACGTCGTGAAGAGCTTCTCATCGACCGAGTTTGTCTACAAGCGCAACGACAACTGGTGGGGCGCCAAGACGGGCGCGTTCAACCTGCCGGCGCCGCTGGAAATTCGCCGCCCGTGGGTGGGTGATGCGGCGACCGCACAACAGATGCTCGCCAGCAACGGGTCTGATATTGGTGGCGGCAACAATCCAAGCACCAATGAGGCGCTGATGGCGCAAAATCCGAAGCTGATCCCCTATACCGATGTGCCGCCGCTGGGTTGGATCGACCCCTGCCCGCGTATGCTCACGGTGAACGCCACGGTTGCGCCCTGGGACAAGAAGGAGATGCGCTGGGCGCTCTCCTATGCCATCAACCGCCAGCAGATTGTCGATGTGGTCAATGAAGGCGCCGGCGCAGTCTCCACCTTTATCTTTCCCGCCTATAATGCTTTGCAGCCTTACCAGGAAGCGATCAACGACATCGTCGCCCCCATTGGCGAGTTCAACCAGGAGAAGTCGCGCGAATTGATCGAGAGCCAGGGCTACACACTGGATGCCGGCACGGGAATGTACGTCGGCCCCGATGGAAACACGCTCTCGCTCGACATCGTCCTCCCGCCCTTTATGGAGCCCTGGGCGCGCATGGTTTCCCAGCAGTTGAATGATGTCGGTATCGACGCCGTGCTGCGCATTCTGGAGTGGGGCGTCTTCCGCGACCAGACCGGCCGCGGCCAGTTCACCGCCGCCACCCAGTGGGATGGCTGTGGCAGCGTCATCGAGCCGTGGTTTGGCATGCAGCGCTATCACATGAAATGGGTCAACCCAATCGGCACGCCCGGCACCGAGTATGTGGATAACACCAATAATGGCGGGCGCTGGGTGAACGAAGAGTACTCCGCCCTCATCGACCAGATGGGCGCGCTGCCGTTGGGCGACCCGCTGGTCGTCGACTTGATGAAGCAGGCGGTGACGATCTGGGCCGATGAACTGCCCGACATCCCCCTGGTGCAGACCCCGGTGTTTATCCTGTTCAACGAGACGTACTGGACCAACTGGCCGACAGCGGATAATAACTACATCCAGCCGCCGAGCCACTGGCAGCACTTCCTGCGCGTGTTGACCGAGTTGAAGCCGGCGCAGTAGTTGTAAGTAGTTCGACAACGTCACATTTCCCCAAACTCTCCGGGTCGTGTCCAGAATCAGTCTGATTAACAAAGATATCTGTGGACACCACCCGGAGAGCGCTCGGTTTCGATTGCGCAACTGTGAAATTGTCGAAGCAGAGAAGTAGACAGGGAAACAGGCGACCATTACCTGTTTCCCTGTCCACCTAAAGTGAGGGAGCAGTTCGCCATGCGGGGAGTCAATCTCAGCTATTTTGTACGACGTATCGGCATGTTTTTCCTGGTCATCTTTGTTGCGGCATCGTTCAACTTTGTCATCCCGCGCCTGGCGCCCGGCAACCCCATCGGCGCCATTAACTCGCGCATGTCGCAGGCCAGCGCCGGCATCGAGAATGGTCAGGCTTTGTTCGAGGCCTATCGCAAGCGTTTTGGCCTGGATGAACCGCTCTACATCCAGTACGCCAAGTACATGTGGAACACCCTACGCTTCGATTTCGGCGAATCTCTCTCCGCCTACCCGGCCGAGGTTTGGGATATCATCGGGCCGGCCATTGGGTGGTCCATCGGGTTGATCGGGACGAGCGTCCTCATCACCTTTGTCTTTGGGATTCTCGTTGGCGCCTTGCTGGCATGGAAGGGAACGCCGGCGCTGGTGCGGGCGCTGCTCCCCGTGACCATGTTCGGCGGTGTGCTGCCATACTACTTGATGGCGATGCTGTTGCTCTACGTCTTTGCCTTCACCACCAGGCTCTTGCCCATGAGCGGCGCATTTGAGAGCGGTCTGCCTAGGGGTCTGAACTGGCCCTTCATCAGTAGTGTCATTCGCCACGCCACCCTGCCGGCGTTGTCGATCATCCTGACCAGCCTGGGCGGGTGGGCGCTGACCATGCGCAGCTTGATGGTGAACAATATCGGCGAAGATTACATGTTGTTGGCCGAGGCGAAGGGGCTGCCCAAATCGCGCATCCTGTGGTGGTATGCGGTGCGCAACGCCATCCCGCCACAGTTGGCGCATCTGGGCATCGCACTGGGGTACGTTGTATCCGGCGCCATCCTGGTGGAGATTGTTTTTTCCTATCCGGGGCTGGGCTATCAACTCTACATGTCTATCGTCAACAGTGATTACACGGTCATTCAGGGCATCACCCTCATCCTGGCGCTCTCGGTTGGTTTGGCGGTGCTGATTATCGACTTGATCTACCCGCGTCTCGACCCGCGGGTCACTTATGTGGCGGAAAGTTCGGGGTAGTATCATGGCTATCGCAACAGATTCAAAACGCACGTCGTACCAGTCTGGATCACCAATCGGCGCTGCGGTGCGCAGTGTGTTGGCATTCTTCAACGAGAACCGTCTCTTTACAGCCGGTGTTTTGCTGCTGCTGGCGCTCTACCTGTTCGGCGTGATCGGCGCCCAGCGGATCAGCCCGAAAATGGCCAACATGGGGGCTGCGCCGCTCAATCTCCGCCCCTCAGCCGAATATCCGCTGGGCACTGATGGCCTTGGCCGCGATATGTTTGCAGTGATGGTGATCGGCATTCCCAATACCTTCAAAATTGGGTTCCTGGCCGGCGCCGTGGGCGTCTTCATCGGCACGCTCATCGGCTTGTTTGCAGGCTACTACAAAGGCCGCGCCGACGCGATCTTCAGTAGCTTTGCCGACGTGATGCTCGTGATTCCAACGCTGGCGATCCTGATCACCGTCTCGGCCTATGTGCGGGTGGTCACTGTGGAAATCATGGCGATGATCGTGGGGCTCCTCTCGTGGCCGTTGCCGGCGCGCCTGATTCGCGCCCAAACGCTCAGTCTGCGCGAGCGTCTCTTTGTTGAGGTCGCCCGACTTTCGGGTCAGAACGACTTCGAGATTATCATCTTTCAGATTCTACCCAACCTGACTGCTTTCTTGGCGGCGGCGTTTGTTGGCGCAGTCAGCGGCGGCATTCTGGCCTCGGTCGGGTTGGAAGTGTTGGGGCTTGGCCCCCAGAATATCCCGACCATTGGCCGCACGCTCTATTATGCTTTCAACTACTCGGCGCTCTTCAAGGGGATGTGGTGGTGGTGGGGGCCGCCCGTCGTGACCCTGGCCGCCATCTTCACCGGTCTTTTCATGATGAGCATCTCGCTGGACAAATATGCGAACCCCCGGCTTCGGGGCGCGACGCGCAACTGATGACCCCCAAGTTTGTGGAATGAATTGTAGTGGTCAGCAACACGATGAAAACAAACATCCAAAAACAGAGCGCACTATAATAGATGAGCGACAAATGGTGACGGAAACGTATAAAGCGCGTACGGTTGAACAAGCAAACGTCGGTGGCCATGTCTTGGAAGTGAAAAACTTATGCGTTCACTACCACACCCCGCGCGGCCCCGTGCAGGCGGTCAATGGCGTCAGTTTTTTTCTGCGCAGTGGCGAACGGTTGGGGCTGGTGGGCGAATCCGGTTCAGGGAAATCAACCACCGCATTGAGCCTCATGCGTTTGCTCCAGGCGCCGGCGGTAATTGAAGGGGGCGAAGTCTGGTTGGACGGCAAAGAGCTGCTGGGTCTTTCGGAAGAAGAGATGCGCCGCACCCGCTTTGCCGACATCGCCCTGATCCCCCAAGGGGCCATGAATTCGCTCAACCCGATGATGAAAGTCGGCGAACAACTGCGCGATACGATGCGCGCCCACCGCGCCACCGACACCAGAGCCACCATCGACACGCGCATCCACACCGTGCTCGCCTCGGTTGATCTGGCGGCGGATGTGATGGAAGCGTACCCCCATGAGCTAAGCGGGGGGATGAAGCAACGGGTTTGCATCGCGATGGGTATCCTGTTAAGCCCCAAAGTCATCATTGCCGACGAGCCGACCAGCGCGTTGGATGTGGTGGTGCAGCGCCAGGTCATGGAAACGCTGGGGCGGGTGCAAAAGGAGCTTGGCGCCGCCGTGATCCTGGTCGGACATGACATGGGTCTCATGGCCCAATTTGTCGATCGCATCGGTGTGATGTATGGCGGCAAACTGGTCGAACTTAGCCCTGTGCGCGATATCTTCAAAGACCCGCTCCACCCCTACACGCAATTGCTGATCGGCAGCCTGCCGACCCTAAACTCGAGGGAGATTTTCAAGGGCATCCCAGGGCTGACACCTTCCCTGCTCGCACCTCCTCCGGGCTGTATGTTTCACCCACGCTGCCCCAAGGTCATGGAGCACTGTGCGGTCGAGATCCCTCCACTCCAAGAGATCAAACCAGACCGGTGGGTCGCGTGCCATCTATACTAAGCTCTGTCTGAAAACCGGAGTTACTTGAAGGGGTAAACATCTTCGTAAAGTCCGGCTTTCAAAGCAACCGCAGTATATATAACGGGAGTTTGTCTTGATGCAGCTTTTAGAAGCGCAGAATGTTACAAAGGTCTTTGAGAGCGGCCTGCTCGGCAAGCGACGGATGGTGGCGGTGGACGACATTTCGCTGGCCATCAACGAAGAGAAACCGACCATTACAGCCATCGCCGGCGAAAGTGGGAGCGGCAAGACGACCCTGGCTCGCCTGCTTTTGGGCGTGATCCAGCCTAGCAGCGGCTCGATCCGATTTAGAGGTCAAGACCTGGCGCAAATGGACTCGCGCACACGGCGGGAATTCCGCCGTCAGGTGCAGGCCATCTTTCAAGACCCGTACGAGGCCTATAACCCTTTCTACAAAATCGACCAGGTTCTTACCATACCGGTACGGAAGTTCCAGCTTGCAAGTTCCAGGCAAGAAGAGCAGAAGCGCATCGAAGAAAGCCTGCAACGCGCTGGCTTACGACCCGAAGAGACCCTGGGGCGCTATCCGCACCAGTTGAGTGGCGGGCAACGCCAGCGGATTATGGTGGCGCGGGCATTGCTGCTCAACCCCAAAGTCATTCTGGCCGATGAACCGGTCTCCATGGTCGATGCTTCGCTGCGGGCGACGATTCTGGAAAGCCTGATGACGCTAAAGCGCGAACTGGGTATCTCCCTCGTTTACATTACCCACGATCTCACCACGGCCTATCAAATCAGCAAAGACATTTACATTCTCTACCGCGGCTCTGTCGCCGAAGTCGGCGGGGTGGAGAAGGTGATCAAAGACCCGCAACACCCCTATACCCGTCTGTTGGTCAGTTCGATCCCTTTGCCGGACCCAGACATCCGCTGGGGTGGAGAAGCCGGCATCGAACAGACGGCAACCACGACGGGCGCCTCGAAAGCCGAAGTTCACGGCTGCAAGTTCTCGAATCGCTGCCCCTTCGTCATGGCGGAATGCCGCCAGCAGGCTCCGCCCTTGTACAAAACAGATGCCGATCGCGCGGTCGCCTGCTTCCTCTACAAGGATGCCGAGCAGGTCAGCGGGCGGGCGATGGCGGAAGCTCTGGCCGGGTGAGGGGAACCTACTGCCCATGCCAAGCCACGGCTGAAGCAGCTGGTGGGGTGCTTGGGTCATGGGGTATAGGGGTGGGCTTTCAGTGGCCGGTTGGCTCACCGTATAGTCCCACTTGATGGGGGCTATACACGATTTATGGGCTCGTCACAGTGTAAGCCACAGACTGTTCCAGGCTCATCGCCTGGCCCGTGACCCACGCCGCGTCAAAGGCTGCATCCCCCAGGTGGGCGCGTGCGGTGGCAACCCAATGATCATGCTCTCGACGCCAGACAGGGTCGAAGGTCGCCTCCGGCGGTGTTGCGTACGCAGCGGTCGCGCCAAAGAGACGCACAGCCGCCTCCGCCTGCCCTTGCCTTGCCGCCAGACACGCAAACGCTTCCAGAGTATGGGCGAGCCACACCGGGTCCTCCATCTCCATGCACAAGGCAAGACTCTCCTCGTGCAACGTACGCGCCCGCCCATCGTCGCCTTGCCGCTGCGCCAGGCGTCCCATGGCATCCAGCGTCTCAACTTGGTGGCGCAGGTGACCGGTCTTTCGTATGAGTATGAGCGCCTTTGCCAGGAGTTCCTCTGCCTCTCCGTCGTTGCCTTGCGCCATGGCCAAGCGAGCCAGCCGCGTGTACGAATTGCTGCTCCTGACTCTATCGCCCATTTCCTCATAGATTGGCAGGGTTTGGCGAATGTATTCACGCGCCGCCTGATAGTCGCCTTGCTCGCCGTGCATCGTCCCCAACCCTTGCAGAATGTACCCGCGCATAACATGAGTCTGAACACACGCCAAGCTCTCAAGGAAATACTGGCGTGCGCTCGCGTAATCGCCGCGCCGCCAGGCGAGGCCAGCAAGCTGATACAAAGCATTACCCTTCACCCAGGCAACCTGTAGTTCTTCGCCGAGCAGCAACGCTTCCTGGCTCAGCGGCGGCACGGCATCGAACTCTTGTAGGCTAGACCGTGTAAACCCCTGTGCAATAAGCGTCATGGCCAAAACATATTTCCCGCTTGCACCTAGTGCGCGACCTATGGCCGCGGCTTCCACCAACCAGGCGAGCGCGACCCGATAACGACCTTGATAGAAGGCACAGACCCCAGCCGTATGCAGCGCCTTTCCCCGTAAAACTGGATAGGCAGCCGTCTCTGGGTGCGCCAGAAAACGCTCGGCCTGGCTTTGTCCTTCTGGTGCATAGCCACGGTTCATCCAAAATTCCCACAGCGCCGCCACCATGCGCAGCCCCGGCTCCAGTTCGCCGCTGCTCAACGACCAGTCGAGCGCCGCACGCAGATTGTCGTGCTCGCTCTCCACCCACCTATGCCACTGCACGATCTGCTCGCCGGCGCGGATTTGCGGCTCGGCGGCCTCGGCAAAGCGCATAAAGAAGTCAAGATGACGGTGGCGCGTCTGTACCTCCTGGTCTGCTTCGGCGAGCCGGGCCGCCGCATATTGGCGGGCCAATTCGTGGACTTCGTAGCGCCCATTCAGTTGCCGGCGCAGCAAAGATTTGTCGACCAGTGCCGCCAAAAGCGACAGCGAGGCGCCGGCCACCTCCGCCGCCGCCTCGCGCGTGAAGCCGCCGCGAAAGACCGCACAGGCGGCAAAGACGCGCTGTTCCTCGGCGCCGAGCAACTTCCATGAATGGTCAAATACCGCCTGCAGCGAACGATGGCGGGCAGGAAGATCGCGCAGGGTGGTCGTGAGCAGTGCCAGCCCTTGTTCGATTCCCTGCGCAATCTCTTTGCAAGAGAGCACCCGCACCCAGGCCGCGGCCAGCTCGAGCGCCAGCGGCATCCCTTCCACCAGGTGGCAAATCTGAACGATCGCAGCTTTATCCGCGGTTGTAGGGTTGAAGTCTTTCTGCACGCGCCGCGCCGTCTGTAGAAAGAGCGCGGGGGCGCTGTAGGTTTCCAACGGCGCTTCTTCGCCGTCGCCTGGCTGGCTGGCCGCCGTTGGGGGCGTCTCCAAAGCGCCCACCGCAAAGAGCCATTCCCCATGCAAATTCAACCGTTCGCGCGTGGTGACCAGCAGCGTCACGCCCGGCGCCTGGCGCAGTAGTTCCGCCAACAGCGCCAGACCGGGGTTGTTTCCTTGTCCGGGTTGGGGTGAGGTGGTCGGGGTCAATAGATGCTCAAAGTTATCCAGGACGAGCAGCACATCTTTCTGGCGCAGATAGGTGAGCACCTGGCTTTGTGGCATGGCCGGGCCGGACAGCGTCATGCCGAGAGCGGCGGCAAGGGTAGGAGCAATCAATTCGGCGGAGGCGAGCGGCGCCAGCTCGACAAAGGTGACGCCGTGGGCAAAGGCATCCACGTGCTCGGCGGCCGCCTGGAGCGCAAGGCGAGTCTTGCCGATGCCGCCGGGGCCCAGCAACGTGATCAGCCGGCATTGGGGGTTGGCCAGATAGGCGGCCAATGCCGCCAGTTCTGGCTGACGGCCCAGAAAAGGCGTCGGCTGTACGGGCAGGTTGTGGGACCGCGTGGTCGGCAACGCCAGCGGGTCATCGCTGCCGTGTCCATCAGCCAACCTATTGGCGCGGATGCGCTCGTAGAGGCTGGTTGTCTCCGGCGATGGTTCGACGCCCAATTCGGCCGCCAACGTCTCTCGGCAGCGTTCGTACTGGGCGAGGGCGGCGCTCCGCTGCCCGTTCAGGGCGAGCACCCGCATGGCCTGGCGGTGCGCTTCCTCGCGCCAGGGGTCCAGTTCCAGTTGGTGCAAGTTGAAACGCAACGCCTCGCCATAGTCCCCGCGCCGCTCGTGATAGATGGCCAGCGCATCCAGCGCATCCAGTGCCTGTTGGTGCAGCCGTTCGCGCGCGACGGTTGCCCACTCTTCAAAGAGGTCGCTGTCGCTGATCGAGAATCTTTCCAGCAACGGGCCGCGATAGTGGGCAACGGCCGCAGACCGCCATTCAGCGCAGACTGCGCAGGTTGCATCCTGGCGGTGGGTGTGGGTGGCGCAGGCGGCGAGCAGCGCGCTGAATTCAGCCACATCGCAATCGTGGTCGCTGGCTGCGTTGAACTGAACGTTCTCGCGGTCCACCAGCAAGAAGGGGGGCGTGGCCTGGTCGTCGCCGATGGCCTGGCGCAGACGAGCCAGCGCCTGGCGCAAATTGGTGCGCGCCACGGGTTCGGGCTGATCGGGCCAGAGCAAGCCGGCCAATGTCGTGCGCCGGTGGGCGCGGTCGGCGGCCAGGGCCAGATAGACCAGCAGCGCCCATACTTTGTCGTAGGCCAGGGTGGTGATGGATTGCCCATCCAGCGTGATGTGGGGTGGGCCAAGCACGCGCAGGGAAAGGTGTGACATGGCGTAGGGAGACGGGAGACTTCCGCAGCCGCAACCGTGGTTCCTATCCGAACTACCGGTTGGCGGACGACCAGCGTAACATGCACACAGTATACACCCGTGGCGCCTATAACGCTATTTTGGGCGTCGAGTGGGTGCATCCGAAAAATAGGGCGAGCCGATCAACGTCCCCGGCACAGGCGACAGATTCTTCGGGCTTGCAGCAATTCGCTCGCCTGTGCCGGGGACGTTCGCCCTCAATCTTCACTCCGTCGAGTTCACGCGCTGTTCACGGTTGGTTCACGTTGGCGGGCTAAGCTGAGACCATCGTCTCAGCAAGTGAGTACTCACGACGGAAGAATAATGGCTCATGCAAAGCGCCGTTACATCGCCTATCTGCTGCGTCTGTGGCCGGAGCGCCAGGCGGGTGTTTACGTCTGGCGGGCGTCGCTGGAGGATCCGCACGCGGGGCAACGCCAGGGCTTTGCCGATCTGGAGCGGCTGTTCAGCTTTCTCAGGGCTGAGACCACTCAAGGCGCGGAGGGCGACAGTTCGACAGCGGAGCCGCCGTCCTTTCTGCCCTAGTGCATATTTCACAGAGTGGTATCGCATAAGCCTTCCTGGATGCTCAAAGCATCCAGGAAGGTTTGCACAGCGCGGCGCGGTGACCCGATCAGGCTGGCTCTCTGCGCAAAACAGGAGGTACCAATGGACCCACAACACGCACGTTCGTTTGTTTGGCAGACCGCAACACAATCCAAAGGAGGGATGGTATGAAAGCTGGACAACTGTTATTGCTCGTCACGGTGATGGTGCTGGGCGCCTGTATCGCGCCCGTTCAAGCGCCGCTCAGCGACCACATGGACCATGGTATGCCCGAGCAACTGGGCACGGTGGACTTCCCCGTCTCTTGTACAGCCGAAGCCCAGGCCGAGTTCAACCACGGCGCGGCCCTGCTCCATTCGTTCGTCTTTGGGCCGGCGATCCAAAGCTTCACCAAAGTCACCGAGCTGGACCCGACCTGCGGCATGGGTCACTGGGGCGTGGCGATGAGCCTGCTCGGCATCCCCTGGTCGCCTACGCCCGAACAAGCTGTGGTCGATGGCTGGGCGGCGGTGGAAAAGGCGGCGGCGGCCGGTGCGCAAACGGCGCGTGAACAGGCCTATATCGACGCCATCACTGCCTTTTTCAAGGACGCCGATACGCAGGACTTTCAGACGCGGGCGCTGGCCTACGGAACGGCCATGGCCCAACTCGCCCAGGACTATCCAGACGATACTGAAGCCCAGATTTTCTATGCCCTGGCCCTCAACATGACGGCGGATCGCGCCGACAAGAACTATTCCAACCAACGCAAGGCAATCGAGATACTAGAGCCGATCTTCGTGCAGTATCCTAACCATCCAGGTGTGACCCACTATCTCATCCACAGCAATGACTACCCGGCCCTGGCTGCCGAAGGTTTAGATGCCGCCCTGCGCTATGCTGAAATTGCGCCGTCAGCGCCCCACGCGCTGCACATGCCTTCGCACATCTTTACCCGGCTCGGCTACTGGCAAGAGTCGATTGAGAGCAATCTTGCCTCTGCCGAAGCGGTCAAGGCGGCCCTCTCCGCCAGCTACCCGCCCGACACCGGGTTTGAGGATGCGCTCCATGCCATGGATTACATGATGTATGGCTACTTGCAGCTGGCTCAGGATGAAGCCGCCAAAGCGCTGCTGGATGAGATCGCTGCCATCGAACAGGTAGACTCGGAGGATCTGGGCTCGGCCTACGCCCTGGCCGCCATGCCCGCCCGCTATGTGTTGGAACGGGGGCAGTGGGCCGAAGCGGCGACGCTGGCCCTGCACTCGTCGCTGGCCTGGGAGCATTTCCCGCAGGCGGAAGCCGCGCTGGTCTTCGCACGTGGTTTGGGCGCTGCGCGTGCGGGCGATGTGGGGGCAGCCCGCCAGGAGCTAGAGCGCCTTGAGGCGCTGCACCAAGCGTTGGTGGCGACCAATCAAGGCTACTGGGCGGGTCAGGCCAGCATACAGATCGAGGAAGTGGCCGCCTGGATTGCGCTGGCCGAGGGTGAGGAGGCGGAGGCGCTGGAACGTATGCGTCAGGCCGCCACTCTGGAAGATGCCACGGAAAAACACCCGGTCACGCCAGGTCCGATTGTCCCGGCCCACGAACTGCTGGGCGAAATGCTGCTCGAACTGGGCCAACCGCAAGCCGCGTTGGAGGAGTTTGAAATTTCGCAGCGGATCGAACCGAACCGATTCCGCGGTCTCTATGGCGCCGCCCGCGCCGCCGAGCTGGCGGGTGAGATGGAGAAGGCGCGCAGCTACTACGAACAACTCGTCGCGCTGGGCGCACAGGCCGATAGCGAGCGCCCGGAGACGGCAGATGCCAAAACGTTTCTGGCGCAGTAGTAGGCGTCCCTTGCTACTGCTGTAAGCGTATGTGTCGCTCTTGGGCGGGGAAAGTTCAATGCACAGTCAAGCGCCGATCATCGAATGGATGATAGTCGAGAATGATATGGACTGGGAGCGCCTGCACACGGCAGCATTGCTGGACGGCGCCCCAGACGCCAGCCGTTGTGTGCGCCTGGGTCATTACCCTTGGGGTGGGGTAATTCTACTTCTGTTGCTGGTAGGTGTGGGTGGGTGGTGGTGGCGAGTAGAACAGGACGGATTGCTGCAGGCCAAAGCAGCCCTGGTGATGCCGGATCTTCCCAACCCCTTTGTCAGCAGCGCATTGCGTGAACCGGCAGACGTGGCTTGGTGGCGCCAGCATGGGCGCGAGGCGCGCGAGTTGCGCACAACTATCCAAGCATCCGAGCCAGATACTGCCCCGGATGCGCCCTTGCACACGATCCATGTCCAAGGTGACCGGGCAATGGCTAGCGTACTCCTGTACACAGCGTATGGACAAGTCGCACACCGACAAACGCGCTTCTATCAACGTACGCAAGAAGGTTGGCAGCAGACACAGCCGGACGTTACGCTCTGGGGCCCAGAACGCAGCCTGGAGACCGCATACTTCGTCTATCACTTTCGCCAGAACGATGCAGGGGCCGTCATCGCTATCTCGGCCCAGATGGATGCACTCTATCAAACCATGCGGCGGAACTTCGGTTTGTCGGGCGCACCTGGCGCCGAAAAGCTACTGATCGATGTGAGTGTAACGCAGACTTCTGGATACGCATCGGTCTGGTTTGGCGCACCGTACCGTATCCATGCACCATCGCCTGCGATCTTCGTAGCGCCTGTCGATCTGACTGACGCCGAGCTGCTGGCGCAGTCGATTGCCTTCCCCCTGCTCGACCAAGTGTTGATGGAAACGCGCGCGCAGTTTGCAGTCCGTGAAGCCTGGCAGCCGGTGCTCTACGGTCTATCTTTGTGGCAACTATGGGATGGAGATCTACCTCTATCGGTCTGGCGAGACGACGTGGTGACGTGGCTCTATCTCCACCGGCCTGGGGCCGACGCTGGGCAGGACATTATGCTGCCGGAACGCTATCGTGCGCTCTGCGCAGCGCACCAGCTCTGGCTGCCCGCTCCTTACTGGCGGGGAATCCCCTTGTTTTGCATTGATCGCGATCAAGAAGAGTGGCTTTTCAAAGCGGTGAGCCCACGCGATGCGCTGGTGCGCCTGGATCAGCTTGCGCCGTTGATACCACCCAGTGAGAATGTAGCATGGAGCTATAGCTATGCACCCCACCCCGGTCATACCGTTGCGCTGGCGACGCTCATTGAGTATGCGGTGATCACTTACGGGCGCGAGCGATTGCCGGTGCTGGTGGCAGGGCTGGGCCAACACGCCGATTGGGAGACGCTCGTTCCGGCAGTCTTTGGCGTGTCGGCAACAGAATTTGAGGCTGGTTGGCAGGCGCACCTGGAAAGCAGCTACGGTGCTCCATAACTTCTGTTTTGACATCTGTTGTGACATCTGTTGTGATAGACAGAATGATTCAATCCGGCGCGTGGGGGCGACAGCCCTCGGTAGGACATCGGTTGAACTCAAGGCGCGCGCCGGGCGAGCTATGCCCTGGTCATCGCCGGGGCGGCGCCGAGGTAGTTGGCCGGTTCGGTCAACGCCTCGAGCTCGGCGCGCGGGAAGACTGCAGCCACGTCCGGCTCGGCCAGCAACGCATCGGTGAAGGAGTGTTCCCCGTCGAGCGCCTGGCGGCAGCAGGCATAGCGATTTCGGTCTGCATCAGCAGCATGATGTCATAGCCGATTTTGCCGATGGTTCCGGCAATCAGCGCAAGCAGACCGGTCGTCTGGGCAAAGCCATCGCGGACGGCGCGCCACGTGATCGCCGGTCCGGCCAGCCCATCTTTGCCCAGCGAAGCCAGCCTGCCCGCCGCACCCGAAAACTGCACCACCAGCAGCCTGGGCTTTAGTTGTTGCAAGCGCGCCCGGTGGCGGTCGATGGCTGAGAGCCAGGTTGCACATTTGTAGCCAAAGCTGATGGGCAGCGCGTGCTGCAAGTGAGTGCGCCCGGCCATGGGCGTCTCGGCGTGTTTGTCCGCCAGCGTGGCCAGGGTTGCGCCATTCGCCACCAACTCGACCGCGACAGCGCTGAGTTCAAGCACCTTTTCGACCAGCGCACCGCCACGGAGCGAATCAACAGCCAGGCCAAGGAACTGGGCATTGAGCGGCCCAAGCTGCGCAACTATCGCTCGATTGCCAACCAAAACACGCTCATCTATGTCC
>JAHDWG010000689.1 GCA_023384495.1 Caldilineaceae bacterium | reverse complement strand
AGGCCGATCCAGCCGCCACTGCTCCCCTCCAACCTGCCGGCGGTGGAACTGCCCGACGGGCGCTTCACCGACGACTAATAATATGCCGGCGGCAGGCTCATCGGCGCCTTGCTGGCCGGCCAGCGCGCCGCTAACATCCAGCTTGAGCAGATTGCCGTGCGGGCAACCACCCTGCAACAGACCTGCTTTCGTTCCCCCCGCCTGCGTGATATGCGATTCGAGGATTGCGACCTGGCCAATGCTGATTGGGAACGGATCGACGCCCTGCGGATCAAGTGGCGCGACTGCCGCTTGATCGGTTTCAGCGCCGCTGAGTCCCACTGGCAGGACGTTCAGTGGCGGAACTGTCACCTGACGCTGGCCCGCTTTCGCTTTGCTGATTTTCGCTCGGTATGGTTTGATCAATGCGATCTCACAGAAGCAGACTTTCACGGCGCAACGCTGGCCAATGTTCGTTTTAGCCGCTGTAACCTGACGAACGTTGATTGTTCCCATGTCAAGTTAGCCGGCATCGACCTGCGCACATGCGCCATCGACGGCATCAAGGCCGGCCCCCAAGAACTGGCCGGCGCCACGGTCACCTTTGTCCAGGCGGCCTATCTGGCCGGTCGTTTTGGGCTTGTGGTCAAAGAACCGGGAGAGGAGTAGCACCATACGATGAACACGTTGCCGCTACAGGGCCGTGTGGCGCTCATTACCGGCGTCAGCCGGCGCATTGGCATCGGCTTTGCCGTGGCCAACCGGCTGGCGCGGTTCGGGGCGGACCTGCTGATCCAGGCCTACGCCCGCTATGACGCAGAGCAACCCTGGGGCGCCGACCCCGATGGCCCACCCGCCCTGGTCGAGATGTTGCGGGCGCATGGCCGCCGCGTGGAGCTGGTCGAGGCAGACTTCACTGACCCCGATGCGCCCGCGCGGGTGATGGCCGCCGCCGTCGCCGCCTATGGCCATGTGGACATACTGGTCGCAAACCACGCCTACAGCACCATGGGTTCGCTGGAAGAAGTGACGGCTGAGCAGATCGACCTGCACATGGCGGTCAATGTGCGCGGCAGTCTGTTGTTGGCCAAGGAATTTGCCGCCCAGCACGACGGGCGACCTGGCGGGCGGGTCGTGCTTATGACATCTGGGCAGCACCTGGGTCCCATGCGGGGCGAACTGGCCTATATTGCGTCCAAAGGGGCGCTGCACCAGTTAACCCTCAGCCTTTCGGCACACCTGGCCTCACGCGGTATCACGGTCAACACAGTCAACCCCGGCGCGACGGACACTGGCTATGCCACGCCCGAGTTGCATGAGATGATCCGCTCGCTCAATCCTCAAGGCCGCTGGGGCGAACCGGACGATGCGGCGCGGCTGATTGCCTGGCTGGCAACGGATGATGCGCGCTGGATCACGGGGCAGGTGATCAATTCGACGGGCGGGGGACCGTAGGAATTGTGAATGGTGAATTGTGACTTCCTACCTTCATTCTGATGTAAGGAGCGAACCATGAAGCCTACTTTTGTACGTATGTGGACTATCCTCACCTTGGGTCTGTTCGTCCTCGCTGCGTGTAGTGCGCCGGGGGCTGAGCCGGTAGCACCCAGCGACACCGGCGAAGCGGCGACCGGCGGCGGTCAGATCGTGCTGATCATCCCCGAAGAGCCGGCGACGCTCAACCAATACCTGGCCGTGGCCGCCATTGTGCGCCAGGTGGCCGACGCCACCACCGCCGGGTTGACGACCGTGGATGCCGACGGCAACTTCGCGCCGGTGCTGGCCGCCGAATTGCCCACGGTGGAAAACGGTGGCGTCTCGGAAGATTACCTCACCGTGACGTGGAAACTGAAGCCCGACCTCACGTGGTCCGACGGCGAGCCGCTCACCTCGGACGACATCAAGTTTACGTGGGAGGCGGTCTCGCACCCCGAGAGTGGGGCCGTATTGTCGCTGGGCTTTGAGATGATCGACGATGTCGAGACACCCGACCCGCTGACGGCGGTGGTCCGGTACAGCGCCATCAACCAGGCCTACTTGCAACAGTTTATGTTTGGCATCCTGCCGCGCCACGCCACGGGCGAGCCGGCGCAGATGCAGACCTGGGCGTGGAACCGCCAGCCGGTTACAGCCGGGCCGTTTATTGTCGGCGAGTGGAATGCGGGCGACAACATCGTCATGGACCGCAACCCGAACTACTACCTGGAGGGCCAGCCCTACCTCGACCGGCTCATCTTCCGCATCGTGCCCGACCCCGGCGCGCAACTGGCGATGATGG
>JAHDWG010000111.1:8393-18783 GCA_023384495.1 Caldilineaceae bacterium | reverse complement strand
TGAGCACAAAGGCGGCGACGCCATGTGCGGTGAGCCAATCGGCCACGTCATAGCCCTCGTGGTCGATGGCCAGAATGTGGAATGCGCCCCCGGGGCAAACGATGACCCCCGCGCCGGTGGCGATGGCGGGGTCGGGCAGGTACACGCTCAGGGTGGGGTCAGTGACATTGCGGACAACCGTGATGTTGAACGGCGGGTGGTGGTGGGTCTTCTGCTCGTGGTGCGCCCAGCCTTCGGAGCCGGGTGCGCCGTTGGGCCAGAGTTGGATCGTTTCAGACATGGGTTGTGTCTCCTCCTTAAGAGATAAAAAGCGGAACACAGAGGGCACAGAGGAGACACAGAGAACACAGAAAGGGAGCTTGATTACTGGAAAATCACTGCGCACTCTGTGCCTTCTCCGTGCTCGGGTAAGATGGATGCACAGCGCCGAACTCTGTGCATCTCGGTGTTGCTGTGGTTTACTCATCAACGACCGAGGTACGTTTCAGTCAGGAAGCCGCGCACGACTTCCAGATAGCGGGTGAACTGTTCGCGGCGGATGTTATGGCCTGCGCCCGCAATGTGCGCCACCTTCAATTGCGGAACCAACGCCTGGATGGACGCGGCGCCGTCAGCATCCACCATAGCGCCCCGTTCAGGGTCGGCGGTGATGAGCAGCGCGGGGCAGCGGATGGTGCTGAGGATGGTCTGCCAATCCACCACGGCGGCGCCGATCCGGCTGAGCGCGTTGAGGCTGAAGCGCAGTTTCGCATCCGCCCACGGGCCCAGTTCAGCCTCGGGCCAGGCAGGCGACTGGAGCCGCGCATGGGCGATCATCTCGTTGCGCGTCATGCGCTTGAGCTCGATGATCCACGCGCGCATGCGCGCCGCGCGCTCCTGGCCTTCGGGTGTGGCGGGCGCAGCCAGGTTGAGCATGCCGGCATCTTCGATGAGGATGGCGCCGGGTAACTCCGGGTAGGCGCCGGCCAACACAAAGGTCGTCGCGCCGCCCATGGAATGGCCGAGGATGGCGGGGCGGTGCAATCGCAGTTCTGTGATCACACCGGCAAGGTCAGCGGCCATGTCGGTCAGCGCATAGCCCTCCGCCGGCCCGTCCGACCGGCCATGCCCGCGCGCATCGACCATCACGACGTCGTAGTCGGGGGCGAGCGCTTCGGCCACGGGCGTCCAACAGAGGCCGTCGTCGGAGAAACCGTGCGCCAACACGAGCGGGGGTTTGTCGCCGCCGGTGCGTGTGTAATGGATACGGAGGCCATTGGCCGCGATGCGGTCAGAACGCCAGGTTGGCATGGTCTTTTCTCCTTTTGGCTGTTGCAACGAATCCACAGGCGCGGTGGATGATCGGCAAGGTCCACCAACACGTGCGCCCACGGGTGGTTACGTTGGAGTCGGGAACTGGCTATTGGCGCCGAAATGGATGCGCCCATTATCTTACAGGGATATGTGAGCAGGGGCAAGTTGGTGATGGTTGTTGTAGAATTCCCAACAGTCATGATGACCTGCGGACACCGATCAGGGATGAAAGTGAGCGGCGAGACGGTCACATGCGACGCACATGCAAGGTGCGTCGCATGTGTTGATGGTGATTTCGGGGTGTGATGTCTGTATTGTTTTTACTACACGAAAAATTCAATGCGGGACACCCTTGCGAAATACTTTTTGAACGCCGGGCCTTGGTATATAATCACGCCATGTCGACGCCAATTCTGGCCACAAAGCTCTTTATCCCCCCACCGCGCCCCAATGTCGTCCCCCGCGACCGCTTGATCGAGCGGCTGAACCAGGGGCTGCACACCCGATTGACCCTCATCTCCGCCCCTGCCGGCTTTGGCAAGACCACGCTGGTCAGCAGTTGGATTTCTCATCTCGGCGCTGCAACCCCTGATGGTGGGCCAGACCCGCCCGCAGAAAAGTCAATCCATAATCGTGTCGCCTGGCTGTCGCTGGATGAAGGGGACAACGACCTCACACGCTTTTTGGCCTACGTGGTCGCCGCGTTGCAGACGATCGCGCCCGAGCTGGGCCGCGGCGTCTTGGCGGCGCTGCACTCGCCGCAGCGACCGCCGGTCGAGCCCTTGCTGACAGCCCTCCTCAACGAGATCGCCAGCAGCCCCCAAGATTTTGTGCTGGTGCTGGATGACTATCATGTGATCGATGCCGAGCCCTCAGGGCGCTCGCCGCTGGGCGCGGTCGACCATGCCCTCCGCTTTTTGATCGACCATCTCCCCCCGCAGATGCGCCTGGTCATCGCCACCCGTGAAGACCCGCCGCTGCCCCTGGCCCGGCTACGCGCCCAGGGGCAGTTGACCGAAGTGCGCGCCGCCGACTTGCGTTTTACGCCCGCCGAAGCCACCGCGTTTCTCAACCACGCGATGGGCCTCAGCCTCACCGCAGATGCGGTCGCCGCCCTGGAAGAGCGCACCGAAGGCTGGATTGCCGGGCTGCAACTGGCCGCCCTTTCCATGCAGGGCCACCAGGATCGCGAAGGCTTTATCCAGGCTTTCACCGGCAGTCACCGCTTTGTGCTCGACTATTTGGTTGAAGAGGTCCTCCAGCGCCAGTCCGACCCTGTGCGCAGCTTCTTGCTCCAGACTGCGATCCTCCGCCGATTGAGCGGCCCCCTATGCAGTGCCGTCACCGGGCAGCGTGATGGTGATGCCACGCTGGCGCGGCTCGAGCGCGGCAACCTGTTTATCGCGCCGCTGGACGATCAACGCCACTGGTATCGCTATCATCACCTCTTTGCCGATGTCCTCCTGGCGCGGCTGAAGGCCGAACAGCCCGATCTGGCCGCGGCTCTGCACCAACGGGCCAGCGCCTGGCATGAGAAGCAAGGTCTACTGGCGGAGGCAATCCATCACGCGTTGGCCGGCGAGGATTTCACGCGCGCGGCCGAGCAGATCGAGCTGGCGGCAAGGGCCATGCTCATCAGCAGGCAGGACATCACGCTGCTCGGCTGGCTGAAGGCGCTGCCCGACGCGCTGGTCCGCACACGGCCCGTGCTCAGCGTCTACTATGCCCTGGCGCTGGTCTCCATCGAGCCGCGCGCCGCTGAGGACCGCCTGCGCGATGCGGAGCGGCTGCTTGATTTGGGCGCGCCATCCGCTAATGTCGCCGTGGCGGACAAGGAGGCGCTGGCCTCCGTGCCGGGGATCATCGCCATCGTCCGCGCCTACCTCGCCGGGGCGACGGGGGATGCCCAGCGCAGCGCGCACTTTGCGCAACAGGCTTGGGAACGCCTGCCAGAGCATGACCATCTGTGGCGCGGGGCGGCGGCGGCGCTCGTAGGGCTGGCACAATGGACGAGCGGTGACTTGGAGGAGGCCTACCACTCCTTTTCTGACGGCGTGGCGCGCCTGCGTATGACCGGTGACATCATCCAGTCCACCAGTGGCGCGTTCATCCTGGCGAGCATCAGAATGGCGCAGGGCCGTCTGCAAACGGCGACGCGCATCTTTGAACAGGCATTGGCGCTTGCGATCAGCGAGGGCGATCCCGCGCCGCCGCCAACCGCTGACCTCTATGTGGGCCTCAGCGAAACACTGTACGAGCGCGGCGAACTGGAAGCGGCGCATCAGGCTTTGCTGAAAAGCAAACAAGTGGAATATCAGGGATGGATTTCGGACAACCGGCATCGCTGGCCAATGGCCATGGCCCGGCTCAAGGCAGCCGAGGGAGATCCGGAGGGCGCGCTTGGGCTCCTCGATGAGGCGGAGCGCCTGTACTTACCAAGTCCCGACCCCAATGTGCGCCCTGTTGCCGCGTTGAAGGCGCGGGTGTGGTTGAAACAGGGAAGATTGGCCGAAGCCATGCAATGGGCGCATGCGCGGGGTCTCTCGGCCAGCGACGAGCTCAGCTACCTCCGCGAGTTCGAACACATCACCCTCGCCCGGGTGCTCATTGCCCAATTTCAGCAGACAGGGCAAGCGAGCGCCATAGAGCAGGCGCACGGACTATTGGCGCGCCTTCTCCGGGCGGCTGAGGCCGGTGGCCGAGCCGGCAGCGTCATCGAAATTCGGCTGCTTCAGGCGCTGGCTCAGCAGGCGCAAGGTAACGTCACCGGCGCGCTTGCGTCGTTGGCCCTGGCCCTGGCCCTGGCCGAGCCGGAGGGTTATGTCCGCCTCTTTGTGGACGAGGGGCCGCCCATGGCGCAGCTTCTCTCCACCGCCGCCGCACAGGGGATCATGCCCGGCTATCTTGGAACGTTGCTGGCCGCATTCTCAGCGACGCCTCATGACAGAGAAGCAGGGATACAAGCGGCGCCGTCCACGGTCCACGGTCCATCGTCACTGATCGAGCCGCTCAGCGAGCGGGAGCTGGAGGTGCTCACCCTTATCGCCGAGGGCCTCTCCAATCAGGAGATCAGCGAGCGGCTTTTCCTCGCCCTGAGCACGGTGAAGGGGCACAATCGGAATCTCTTTGGCAAGCTCCAGGTTCAACGACGCACAGAGGCGGTGGCGCGGGCGCGGGCGTTGGGGCTGGTGTAGACAAACGTTTCATGTGTTAATAGACAATTACAGGAGATATTTCATCATGAGTCACGCATATCCCGAAATTACCGCTGAACATGCCGCCTTTTTTGCTGAAAACGGCTATCTGATTGTTGAGAATGCCTTAAGCCCGACTGAGCTCGAGGAGCTTCGTTTGGAGACAACCAGAATTTGCCGGGGCGAACGAGGAACCGATATCCGCAACTACGAGCCACCGCCAGCCAATGCCACTGAAGCTGAGGTGTTGCACAACTATCTGTGCATCCATTTTCCGCACAAACTTTCACCAATCATGGAACGTCACTTGGCCCACCCAACCATGGTCGATGTGTTGACCCAGATCATTGGCCCCAACGTGAAATGTATGCAGTCGATGCTCTTTATTAAATCGTCGGGCAAACCGGGTCAGGCTTGGCACCAGGATGAATGGGCCATTCCCACCCGTGACCGCAGCTTAACCGGCGGCTGGATTGCCCTCGATGATGCGACTGTTGAAAATGGCTGTCTGTGGGTGATCCCTGGATCGCATAAGCGCGGCATCATCTGGCCCTTCGGGCAACAAAATGATCCCCGCTTTGATTGCGGCACTGAAAGTTTTGGTTTCCCCTACCAAGATGAAGATGCCATTCCTGTTGAAGTGAAGGCGGGAGCCATCGTCTTCTTTAATGGGTACCTGCTCCACCGCTCATTGCCCAATTACGCCCAAAGTGGCTATCGGCGGGTGCTGGTCAATCATTATATGAGTGCCGAGTCTTTGCTGCCCTGGCGAAGGCCCAAAGAGGGTGAGGGGATGGCAGTGACCGATTACCGAGATATTGTGATGATCGCAGGCGAGGACCCGTACGCCTGGAAGGGACTTGAAGATTTAGCCAGACCCTATCTCCGCCCCAGCGGCGAAGGTGGCTGTGATGACGGAACGCGCCCGAAAGACCCAGAGCCACGGAGCAAGGTGGTCGGCGGCGTCCGGTAATCTAGTGGAATTGGTTCTGTTGACAGTTGATCTCACAGGGGAGAGAAGCGAGGCTTTTGTTGACCTATCCGCATCGCTTCCACCAGGGAAAAGCCTCGCTTCTGGCGCACTGTCAACAGAACCAATAGTATCTGCTCAATGAAATGTCAAATAGTTACAAATCCAACGTGATCCGCAACGCCCGGTCGACCTGTTGCATCGTCTCGGTTGACAGCGCCCCGCGTTGGCGCAACAGGCGCGACTTTGAGCTCGTTCGCACCTGGCCGCCCAGCAGGACGGATTCAAATGTCAAACCGCCCTCGCCATTGGGAATCGTGACATTGTTTGGGTAGTTGCGCTGAACATTCGCCGCTTTTGTCAGGAGAACGACGACAACCACCGAATAGGAATCATTCGTATCTGGCCGCACATGCCTCCCTTTTTTTCCGTATCCTCACAACAATACCCACAACAATACCCACAACGATACTTTCGTATCTATACGGCAATACCTCTTGGTCGCTATACTTCGCGCATGCCAAGCAGTTGGCGCCACAGAACTCAGGTTGGAGGTATTCGATGAGGCCAAACCAAGGCAACCCAGGGGATGATGCGGGCAGACCGGTGGTCTATCAAGTCCGGCTCCGGGGCCACCTGAGCGACCAATGGGCCGCATGGTTCGAGGGGTTCACCATCACACGGGGTGACGACGGCGATACGCTACTGACCGGGGAAGTCGCGGACCAGGCTGCGTTGTATGGTCTGCTGAGAAAGGTGCGCGATCTGGGCTTGCCATTGCTCTCGCTTACTTCGCGTTCACTCGACCGGGATGGTGGGTCCGAACTCGGGCCAGCTTCGAACAGACAGTCTCAAAGGAAAATCAAATGAAAGCAATTGTCTATCACAACTATGGCTCGCCCGATGTGCTTCGGTTGGAGGAGTTACCAAAACCCAAACCACGCGACAATGAAGTCCTGGTGAAGATCGCGGCGGCGTCCGTCGCCGCGGGTGACTGGCATCTCTTGCGCGCGGAGCCGTTCATCGCTCGTTTCATGAGTGGGCTACTCAGGCCCAAATACAAAATCCTCGGCGCCGATGTCGCGGGGTGGGTCGAGGCGGTGGGCCGCAATGTCAAGCAGTTTCAGCCGGGCGACGCCGTCTATGGCGATCTCTCTGCGTGCGGCTTTGGTGGGTTCGCCGAATATGTCGCCGCGCCCGAAGGGGCGCTGGCGCCGAAGCCTGCCCGGTTGACCTTTGAGGAGGCCGCAGCCGTACCCGTGTCGGCGATGACGGCCCTGCAGGGGTTACGTGACCACGGCAAACTTCAGCCAGGACAGAAGGTGTTGATCAACGGCGCCTCCGGCGGCGTCGGCGCTTTTGCCGTGCAGATTGCCAAGGCGCTGGGCGGGGAGGTTACGGCTGTTTGCAGCACCGGTAAAATGGAGATGGCGCGTGCGCTTGGCGCTGATCATGTGGTTGACTACACGAAAGAAAATTTCACAGAGATGGGGCAGCGTTATGATCTGATCCTGGCTGTGAATGGGTATCATCCCATTTGGGCCTATCGGCGCGCGCTCAGCCCGCAGGGGGTCTATGTGATGTGCGGGGGCGCGAACGCGCAGATGTTCCAGGCCATCCTCCTCGGCCCGCTGCTGTCGAGACGGGGCGGACGGAAACTGGGTCATATGCTTGCAACGCCCAACCAACAGGACTTGGGCGTGCTGAGCCAGCTGATCGATGCGGGCAAAATCACGCCGGTGATCGACCGCTGCTATCCCCTGCATCAGGTTGCCGAGGCCATCCGTTATGTGGAAACGGGACATGCGCGTGGCAAGGTCGTGATCACGGTGGCGCCGCAGCACAACAACTCGCCTACTATTGGCAATACCGGTGAATAACTCACCTTACGCAGCAGGAGGGGGGAGGAGACTGTCAGCGGATTTGCAGATCGGATTGAACGGACATGAGACACCGAATCTGCTGTGGGGAGAGCCGAGGAACGGATGGCTGCGTAGCTATCCGTTCAATCACGTCCAAAGGGCGCCCACCAAAATCCGCCGGCAGCGCCTGCTGCATAACATGAGTGAATACGAGGCAGGACAGTTCCAAGGAGGAAACAGATGAGAGCAATCGTTTGCACAAAGTACGGGCCGCCGGAAGTGCTTGCGCTTAGAGAAGTGGCAAAGCCGGCGCCCAAGCGCAATGAGATCCTGGTGCGCATCCATGCCGCCGTTGTTGGGCCTGCCGATTGCGCCTTTCGCAAAGGCAAGCCCTTTATCGTCCGGCTGATCTATGGACTGACAAAACCCAGATTGTCCACCCAGGGCGTGGAGTTTGCCGGAGAGATCGAGGCCATCGGCAGCGATGTGACGCTGTTCAAAGCGGGCGACCAGGTCTTTGGCATGAGTCCTGATACCTTTGGCGCCCACGCCGAGTATCTCTGTCTGTCAGAGACAAAGCCTGTGGTCGTCAAAGCGGCCAATACGAGCTACGAAGAAGCCGTGGGCATCTGTGACGGGGCGGCAACCGCGCTCACCTTTCTGAGGGATGTGGCAAAGGTTCAGCCTGGCCAAGAGGTGCTCATCAACGGCGCTTCGGGCGCGGTCGGGGCGTACGCGGTGCAGATTGCCAGGCGCTTTGGGGCGCGGGTGACTGGCGTGTGCAGCGGGCGAAATGTCGAAATGGTAAAAGCCCTCGGTGCTGACGCCGTTATTGACTACACGAAGATTGATTTCGCCGCCACCGGCCAGACGTACGACGTCATTTTCGACGCCGTGGGTAAGCGCTCGTTCAACCAGTGTGAAGGCGCGCTGACGGAACGGGGCGTCTATCTCTCCACCGTCCCCTCGTTCGGTATTCTCTGGTCGATGCTGTGGACCTCCATCCGCGGCGGCAAAAAGGCAAAGTTCGCCACCGCCGGTCTGATGCAAAACAAGGAAACACTCGCTTTTCTCAGAGACCTGGCCGAAGCGGGGCAGATCAAAGCGGTCATCGACCGGCGGTATCCGTTGGAGCAGATTGTGGAGGCTCATCGCTACGTCGAGACAGAGCGCAAACGGGGCAACGTGGTCATCACGGTCCATGCAGAAACGCAGTAAAACCAGATCGACCCCACCACTACCGAACGTCATTTGTCATCACAGCGAAGGCAAAGGAAAAGGGACAGGGCGTTGGCCCCGTCCCTTTTTGCACCCGTTGGTGTTGAAGCATCTCTGGCAACCGGCGCCGGCGTTCCTGGCAAAACGCACGGGCGCCGGCCACGCTACCAGGGGATTGTCAACACCTGCCCGACATAGATCAGATCCCAGTTCGTAATGCCGTTGATCTCAGCCAGGGCGTAGGGGTCGGTGCCATACTTTTGGCAAATGTAGCTAAAGGTCTCGCCGGCGCGCACCACATGCTGCCGCGGCGCATGGGGCGCCGGTTTGACAACCGGGTGCTCGACCACCGGTTTCTCATAGTAGCTACATCCAGGCATCACCAGCGTCTGCCCCACATAGATGAAGTTCGGGTTGCGGATGCGGTTGGCGTGCATCAGGTCGCGCACGGAAAAGCCATACTCCTGTGCGATCCAACTGAGCGTGTCGCCGGCCCGCACCACATATTCGCACCGCGCCGCCGGCGGGTAGGGCTTGGTCACCGGGTACGAGGGATACGGGTCCACCACCACGGGCGGGTAGGGCTGCGGGTGCGGCAGCGGCACGACCACCGGGCCGCCGGTTCCGCCACAACTGCGCAGGCTAATGGCGTCGAGGTTGAAGTCCAACTCCACTTCAGAGATGGCCCACTTCTTCCATGCCCGGATGAAGATCACCATGTCGGGGGCCGGCGCCGTGAAGCGCGTGGTGTATTTCGCCATGGGGCCCGGCTCGGTGCGCAGGTGGATCTTGCCCAGATCCATCCCCTGCCAGTTGCTCACCCGGCTCCAGTCGGTGTCGTGGCCCAAGTTATAGCCCCACTGCGCCTCGAAGCGATAGGGGTCATCCTCGTTGCCCTGGCCGCGCAACTGCCCGTGGATAGTCAACTCGTAGGTGACGCCAGGGTGCAGATAGCCGATCCGCTGGTAGATGCCGGCGTAGCGGTCTGGGTCCGACGGGTAGATGCCAAAGGTGTTGATCTCGATCAACTGGCCGTGATTACCCTCGACCACCACCGGCGGCCACTGCTCGTCATAGAAGCCGTAATTTGCCGCGCCGCCATTGGTGAAGTAACCCCAACTGCGGCCCACGTGGCCCACCCCGGTGGGGATAAAGCCCTGCTCAAAGCCGCCGTTGTAGACCAGCTCCGGCCCAGTGCAGGCGTCGGCAGCCGGCGGATGAATGGGATAGACCGGGTGTACGGGCTTGTGGTAGTCGGGCTTGTGGTAGTCCGGCTTTTGAACAACCGGTGGCTCGACAGGCAGCGGCGCCGGCTTGGCCGGGTGAGGCGGCCAGTAGTGGCCATAGGGCGCAGGGCCGGTCAGCGAAATCGCATCGAGATTGATGTCGATCTCCTCTTCTGCCACACCCCACTTCTTCCAGACCCGAATGTAGAGCGTCAGATGGTCCGCCTGCGCCTGCACCTGGGTAGAGAAATCCAACATGCCGCCGGGCGATGTGCGCTCGTAGTATTTGTCCCAACCCACATCGACCCAGTTGGTCACAGCGCTCCAGTTGGCGTGGGGGCCGGGCGTCCAGCCCACCTCGACGCGGTAGCGCCAGGGGTCGCCATCCATATGGGTGGTGCGGATCATGCCGCGCAGGTTGAGCGTATAGTGCGCCCAATCCACCACGCGCACTGTCTGATAGATGCCGGCGTAGCGGTCGTGGTCCGGCGCCATAATGCCCTTGGTGTTGATCTCGATCAACTGGCTGTGGGCGCCGTCGGCCAACACCGAAGTCCACTGGTCATCGTAAAAGCCATAGACAGCCGCGCCGCCATTGGTAAAACAGCCCCACCCCGAACCGACCAT
>JAHDWG010000111.1:0-8383 GCA_023384495.1 Caldilineaceae bacterium | reverse complement strand
GGCTGGTGGGTAAAGCCCTGCTCAAAACTGCCATTGACCAACACATTGGTGTTCGAAGCCTGCATGGTGCTCGCGGCGACAAAGCTGCCGGCGACGATCACGAGTGCGAGGAGCACGGTCAGCGCCCGGCGCAGATGCGGGCGTCCGCGGGCAAGCCCGCCATACCAACGGCGCAACGGCTGCGCCACTCTCTTCGTACGAGTAAACATAAATGCACCCTCCTTGCTGCAACGGAGCACGAACTGGGAAATGCGCCTGCCGCCAGGTCAGGCGTCTGATCATGCTCACGAGCATAGCACAACATTTTTGAGTGCGCAATGGGGAATTTTTTCAACAAAACTTTATGATCGATGGCTATCCGAAGAGGCGCTCCGTCTCTATTTTGTGATTTTGCGTTGCCACGATGAATATGCGAACCATCCTCCTTGGGGCCGTCTGCCGCGCCCTGCAAGTGCATAGCTCCCCTTCCGCTCCGAATTCCATTACGATACGGATGCGCGATACGGATACGCGATGCAAATGCGCAATGACCAGGAAAGGCAATGGAAGCACTCTCACATCATTCTTGCAGGGGCCGCACATAATGAGTAATAGGAACCCCTCCAAAGAGCAGTTGCGGGCTGAACCAACAGCCTGGTTAGCATGCCATCACGCAGAGTCGTTTGAATTGCGCAAAGCAAGGGTGCGGCGGGGACCAGATTGACCGCACTGTGCCCGTCGAATATTTGTCGGGCGGCTGACTGCACCTGCGATCAAGGCTCGCAGGCTTTTTTTTCTCTGTCCTCTTCACTACACGAAGTTTCACGCTCACACCTGTCCACCCAGCAGCCGGCTGCTGTTCCGGGGCGGCAACGCTCTGCGTCTAAACAGACGGCGCCCGTTTACGCTTCAGCCGGCAGCTCGTCATCACAGCCGCAACGCTGGGGGCTACCCCTGCAAAATGGTGATCTTGGAAAGGAGGTTTGACGATGAAAACCGTTGTCGCTGGCGCGCTGGGCGAATGTGTCCACGTCGCTGGGGTAATGAACTTTTTGCGCCTGGCGGAAGAAGCCGGCTGGCGCACGCTCTTTTTGGGGCCGGCGGTCCCGGTCGATAAATTTCTCGCCGCCGTGCGCCGGGAACAGGCTTCACTAGCCGCCGTCTCGTACCGCCTGACGCCGGAGACGGGCGCCCGCCTGCTTGGCGATTTTGCCGAGGCCGCCGATGATCTGCGCGCCCAGGGCGTAGACTTTATCTTCGGCGGCACGCCTCCCGTCGTCGAGCAGGCCGAGGCCATCGGCTTCTTCGACCGCTGCTTCGACGGCAGCGAGCCTATCGAGGCGCTGCTCGCCTACCTACGGGGCCAAACCCACATGGCATTGACCGAAGAGGATTACCCCCAAACCACCGTCGAGCGCATCCGCTGGAAGGCGCCCTACCCGCTCCTGCGTCATCACTTTGGGCTGCCCACCATGACGGCCACCGTGGCCGGTATTGCCCAGATTGCAGAGGCAAAGGTGTTGGATGTGGTCTCTCTGGGCGTCGATCAGGACGCGCAAGAGAATTTTTTCCACCCCGACCGGCAGAACCCACAGCGCACCGGCGCCGGTGGTGTTCCAGTTCGCACGCCGGATGACTACCGGGCGCTCTACCAGGCCAGCCGCAGCGGCAATTTTCCCTTGCTGCGCACCTATTCCGGCACCGACGACTTTATCCGCCAGGCGGAACTCTTCGTGGAGACGATCAACCTTGCCTGGTGCGCCATTCCCCTCTTCTGGTTCAACGCCATGGATGGCCGCGGCCCCTGGGACCTGGCAGGCTCGATTGGCGAACATCACAAGGTGATGGCCTGGTATGGCGAGCGGCGCATCCCGGTGGAGCTCAACGAGCCGCATCACTGGGGCATGCGCGACGCACCCGATGTAGTCTCGGTCGTGGCCGGCTACCTGTCGGCCTACAACGCCAAAGCCTACGGCGTGCGCGACTACATCGCCCAGCTCATGTTCAACAGCCCCCCGGGGCTTTCGGGCGCCATGGACCTGGCCAAGATGTTAGCCATCCTTGAGTTGATCGAGCCGCTGGCTGGTCAGGACTTTCGCATTTGGAAGCAGACGCGCACGGGGTTGCTCAGCTACCCGCTCGACCTTGACGCCGCCCGCGCCCATCTATCGGCCAGCATCTACTTGCAGATGGCGCTCCGGCCACATATCGTCCACATTGTGGGCCACACCGAGGCCGACCATGCGGCCACCGCTGGCGATGTCATCGCCGCGGCGAAAATGGCGCAGCGGGCAATTGAAAACGCCCTATACGGCGCGCCCGACATGACACAAGACCCTGCAGTGCAGGCGCGCAAAGGGGAGCTGGTGGCCGAAGCCAGCGTTACACTCGACGCCATTGCCGGCCTGGCTGGACCAGGCGTCGCCGATCCGCTCACCGATGCATCTACGCTGGCGCGCGCTGTGCAGCTTGGGCTGCTCGATGCGCCGCACCTGCGCAACAACCGGTATGCCGCGGGCCAGGTCGTAACGCGCATCGACACGCGCGGCGCGTGCGTGGCCATCGATCCCGAGAGCGGCCGATCCTTGTGTGAGGCAGAGCGGATTACACAGATCAAGGCAGCCTTGATGAGCGCGCCGGTGGCCGGCGAGCCAACCGGCGCAGAAACAGTATAGGAATCTACAAACGAGGAACATGCAAACGAGGAGTATAAAGATCGATGAATCTGCGATATGCAGTGATTGGCGCAGGTCATGGCGGCAAAGCCATGGCAGCGCATCTGGCGCTCATGGGCTTCTCTGTCACACTCTACAACCGCACCTGGGAGAATATCGCCGCCATCGCCGCCCGCGGGGGAATTGAATTGCGCAGCTACGTCGGCGGGCCGCAAGGCTTTGCAGAACTCGCTGGCGCCACGTCGTTGCTCGGCGAGGCCGTAGCCCATGCGGACATCATCATGATCGTCGTTCCCTCAACGGCCCATGCCGAGCTGGCCCGTGGTCTGGCCCCCCATCTGCGCGATGGACAGATCATTGTTCTCCATCCTGGCCGTACCTTGGGCGCACTGGAATTTGCCCATGTGTTACAGCGCCATGATTGCCAGGCGCGGGTTACCGTAACCGAGGCCGAAACGCTGATCTACGCCAGCCGTTCCGAAGGGCCAGCAGAGGCGCGCATCTTTAGCATCAAGGAGGCGGTGCCGTTGGCCGCCTTGCCGGCGACAGCGACCCTGCCGGCGCTGGAAGCCCTTGCCCCGGCCTACCCGCAGTTCATCGACGGCATCGACGTGCTGCACACTGGCCTCAACAACATGGGCGCTATCTTCCATCCGGCGCTCACCATCCTCAACGCCAGCCGCATCGAGGCGACGCGAGGTGAATTCGAGTTCTACCTGGAGGGCGTGACGCCATCGGTAGCGCATGTACTGGAGGTGCTCGACCGCGAGCGCGTTACTGTCGCCGCCGCGCTGGGCATTCGCGCCCGGACAGCGGTCGAGTGGCTGCAGATGGCCTATGCCGCGCGCGGTACAGACCTGTACGACGCGATCCAGCACCAGCCTGGTTATCGGGGCATCATGGCGCCGAACACCCTCAACCACCGCTACATCAGCGAAGACATTCCCATGAGCCTGGTGCCGATTGCTTCGCTGGGCAAACGGCACGGCGTCTCCACCTCGGGAATTGACAGCATCATCCGGCTGGGCAGCATCCTCCACCGCACCAACTATTGGAGAAGCGGCCGCACCGTGCAGAAATTGGGGATTGAAGACCTGGGCGTCAGCGAGCTCACGCGCTATGTCAAGGAGGGAGACGGGGAAGGATGAACCGTCAACCCACTGTTCGACTGAATACCGGCGGCCTCACCTGAGCCCGGTGGAGTTGAGCGTTTGCGGCAGGTTGTGCAGCGCCTCCTCCAACACAAGCACCGCGCGCCAATATTCATCCAGCGACAGATGCTCGTTTGGCGTGTGGTCGAGCGCGCTGTCGCCCGGGCCATAGGCCAGGATCGGGCAGCCCCACGCCGGCCCGACGACATTCATATCGCTGGTGCCGGTCTTGACGACGAAGCCGGGCCGCGCTTCAGGGTCGACGGCGCGGATGGCGGCGAGAAAGCTGCGCACCAGCCCGTTGTTGCGCTCGCCGCGCCAGGGGCGTTCGTGGGCATGCAGCCGCAACGTGAGGCGCGTGAGCGGCCCGGCCAGGTCGACAGTCGTCTGCGCACCGGGCGGGGGGGGAGACTGGAGACTGGGGACTGGAGATTGGGCGCCAGTGCGCTCGGCTGCCCAATCGAGCAGATCGCGGACAAATGCTTCGGGGTCGAAGTCCGGCGGCAGGCGCAGGCCGATGGCCGCGGTCACCCGCTCGTTCATGGCCGCATCGGTGCTGGTGTGGATGGCGCGCAGGCTGGGCGAAAGCTGGTCGAACGCCTTGTCGCGCCCCCGGTTGAAATTGCCCGCATAGGCGACAATCCAGTTCCAAAGGTCAACCGCCACGGTGGCGACGCCGGCGTCAGGCCCGGCGGTGTGGGCCATGGGCTGGGCGGCCTCCAGCTCAAGGAGCAGGCGGCCCTTGTAGCCCAATGTCACCCGCCGCCAGTGGCTTGGCTCGCCGATCACACAGGCCGCCGGGATTGGCTCTGCTTCGCCGTTGAAGCGGGCGGCGATCTGGCGCGCACCCTTGCTCGTAGCGGCTTCCTCTTCCACCGCGCCCACCACCACCAGGCGAACCTGGTGTGCGTGCGCCCAGGCCATGCCCACCCGCGCCGCCGCCGCCACAAAGGTCGCCAGCGGCCCCTTGGCGTCCACGCTGCCGCGGCCATAAAGCACAGGGCCATCGGCCGCCTCTTCGATCCGCACGAGGATGTTGCCGGGCACGGTGTCGATGTGCCCCAAGAGGACAATGGTCTGCGTGGCGTCAGCCGGGCCCAGTTCACCGACGGCGTTGCCGGCCTCGTCCACATAGGCCCGCTCGTAGCCGAGACCCGTCATCTGCTCGACCAACCATGCGCAGGCGGCGGCCTCTTGCGTCGAGAGTGAGGGGATCGCGACGAGGCCGCGCAACAGCTCTACGGCTGCGGAACGGTTGATCGGGTGATTGGAAGGTTGGGTGACGGGCGATTGTTGGCGCATCTCGCTTACCGTTTCATGTTTGACTCGCTCATCCCGGCAATGTGCTGGCGATGGCCCGCACACCGATCTCGATCTCTTCCTCGCTGATCACCAGCGGCGGCAACAGGCGCAGCACATTCGGCCCCGCGGGCAGCGCGATGACCCCGTGCTCCTCCATCAGCGTCTTCAGATGGGGGCCCACTTTTTCGCGCAGTTCGATGGCGACCATGAGGCCCAGCCCCCTGATCTCGCGCACCACGGTCCGCCCCGCTAGGGCTTCAGCCAAGCGCTGGCGCAGGCCTTCCCCCATGCGCGCGCTGCGCTCGATCAGCCCCTCTTCGTGGTAGACTTGGAGCGCGGCCAACCCGGCCGCGCAGGCCAGCGGGTTGCCACCAAAGGTGCTGCCGTGCGCGCCGGGGAAGAGCGCGGCCTGCACCTGCTCGCTATACGCAACGGCGCCTATGGGGAAGCCGCCTCCGATCCCTTTGGCCATGCAGATCAAGTCGGGGTGGAGATCGGCGTGCTCGCAGGCAAACCACTTGCCCGTGCGCCCAAAGCCGGTCTGGATCTCGTCGACAATCAGCAATGCGCCTCGCTCGCGGCAGAGCGTCTGCGCTGCTTGGAGAAATTCCACCTTGCCCAGGTTTACCCCACCCTCACCCTGCACCACCTCCAGCACCACGGCGGCGGTCTGGTCGTCAAGCGCGGCGTCGAGCCGGGGAATGTTGTTGTAGGGGACATGGCTCGCCTCGAGCAACGGGTTGAACGGCTCGCGATACTTGGGGTCATGGGTCACCGAGAGCGCGCCGACGGTGCGGCCGTGAAAGCCGCGCGTAAACGCGACAAACTTTGGGCGCCCGGTGACCAGGCGGGCAAATTTGAGCGCGCCATCCATCGCCTCGGCGCCACTGTTGGCAAGAAACATGTGCTGCAAGTGGGGCGGCAACACCTCGGCCAGCGCGGCGGCAAAATGTGCGCGCGTATCATTGTAGAGAAAGTTCGGGCAACTGATCAGGCGCTGCGCCTGTTCCGCCAGCGCGGCGCTCAGCGCGGGGTGGCAATGGCCCAGCATGGCGACCCCCTGCGCCGACCCCAGGTCGAGATAGCGGTTGCCGGCGGTGTCCCACAGCCAGCAACCCTGCCCGCGCGCAATGACAATGTCGCCCCGTCGCGCCGTCGCGCCGCCGAGCAGAGCCTCTTCGATTTGGGCAAGCGTTTGCTCACCAAACTGATTCATACGCATCATCTCTCGTTGAAGTATTCGATTGCCCTATGTCACAATTTATTTATGGCTTGACTCAAGAGCCACTCGATGATACACTTTATCATGTACGTCGAAGCGTATTTCTAAGCTAGCTATAGGAAGTAACTCAAGATGCAAAAGATGCCACCCATTCTACCCGTCAGTGATTTGCGGGTGCAGGCCAAAGAGATCCTCAAACAGGCAAGCAAACAACCGGTTGTGATCACACAAAACGGGCGTCCAAGCGCTGTGCTGATCAGCTACGAAGCCTATAACGAAATGGTTGCGCAGGTAATGCAATTGGCAAGCTACCGACAAGAAGAACGCGCAATCTGGTCCACGCTCTCTGAAGAATCATTGCAGCGTATTTGGGACAATCCGCAAGATGCTGCCTACGATGATTGGAGAACGCTGTATGGCATATCAGCGCGGTGAGATAGTGCTCGTTCCATTCCCGTTTAGCGACTTGAGTACGACCAAGGTGCGCCCGGCCATTGTTATCAGCAGCGCCATGTACCACCAGGCTGAGCCCGATCTGCTCCTTGCCGCGATTACATCCAACCTCAGCGCAGCAATCGGCAGCTTGGATTACCCGATCCAGAACTGGAAAGCGGCGGGTTTACGCTTTCCTTCGGCATTGAAGCCTGTGCTCTTTACGCTCGATCCCCGGCGCGTCATCCACACTGTCGGCGCGCTGCACCCGGCTGATCTCGCCGAAGTCGACAAGCGACTGAGGCTGGCGCTTGACCTCGGTTAGCTCTCCATCACCCAATCTGCGTCCCTTCGCCCGCCAACGCCCTGGTTATCGGCTGTTCGACCCGCCCGTCGCCAAAGATGACCTTTTGCACCCCTTCGGCAATCGCCTCCACCGCGCCCATCACTTTCTTTTTCATGCGCCCTTCGGCATATTGCATATAGTCATCAGCCTTGGCCCGTGGAATCTGGCGGATCAAGGTGGATTCATCGGGAAAGTTGCGCAATAGCCCCGGCACGTTGCTGAGGATGACCAACGCCTCGGCGTGGAAGGCCGCCGCCACCATGGCCGCGGCGCGGTCGCCGTCCACATTGACCGCCTCGCCTTTGTCTGAGGCGCCCGGCGGGGTGAGCACGGGCAGATAGCCGGCATCGAGCAGCAGGCGCAGCAGGCCCGTGTTGACGCGCTCGACCGTGCCGGTCCAGTCGTCGCGCAACACCATGCGCTTGCCGTCCACGCGGACGCGCAGCGTGTCCTTGCGCGTACCCTCAAAGATGCGGCCATCCAGCCCGCTGAGGCCAACGGCGTTGACGCCAGCGCGCTGAAACTTCTCCACCCACATCTTGTTGAGCTGGCCGCAATAGACCATCTCGAAGATCTCCAGCGTACGGCGGTCGGTGCGGCGGCTGACATAGCCGCTCTCGCTGGTGACAAACTGGGGCGGGTGGCCCAACGCCTCGGCCACCTCGTTGGTCGTCTCGGCGCCGCCGTGGACCAGGAGCAATTCCTGGCCGGCCGCGCGCAAGCTGGCAATGTCCGCCACAATGGCGTCGATGTTCAAGTCTTGGCCGCCGCCCACTTTGATGACGATCATAGGGTTATCTTTCTTTGGATTACCTATTGACTGAGCCGTGCGCTCGCCAACCGATTTAGGCTTACCCCAGCCTCAGCGGCCTCGATTGCCAACTGACGGTGCAGTTCGGGGGGGATCCGCACTACAAACCGACCACTGAACTGTCTTGTCGCCAATGGTCCGGGAACGGGTTCACCACTCGCCTGTAACTCGGCCACTACATCGCCAACAATTGCACGAATGCCCGCCAGTGACTCTTTGGGCGTTGGGGCTAACCAGCTCAGGCTGGGAAACTCGATGCAGAGGCCGAGATATTCACCATCTTCTTCCGACCAATTACCCGATATGTGTATTTGTCATGCTCGAGAACCACTTGTACTCTCCAATCGCTCTATCGCCTTCAATACTTGCCGAACCTGATAGGCTTTTGCCATGCCTTTGTCATTCTGAATATTGACTCGTGGGTCTCCAACCCAGGGCGTCTTATAGACTCGATGGCTACCATGA
>JAHDWG010000110.1 GCA_023384495.1 Caldilineaceae bacterium | reverse complement strand
AAACGCGCTGGCTCGTTCGGTGGATACAACCCTCTGTGTTCTCTGCGTTCCTGCTGTACTCTGCCGTTTTCGTCGTTATCGGTGTCCGCAGGTCATCACGACTGTTCTGGGTTCACCCAAATCTTGTCCATTGCGGCTGCCGTTTCGGCGACGGCCTGATCGGGCGGCAGCTCGCGGACGCGCTGGCTAAAGGGCTCGGACGTGACAGGGCCATCGTAGCCAATCTCGCGCAGCGCGGCGAGGAAGTCCGCCAGGTCGAGCACGCCGGTTTCGCCGGGTAGCGTACGTACGTTGTCGATCTGTTCGTCCACCGCTGTGCTGGCGGGCGCATCGTTGACATGGACGGCGACGATGTCCTCGGGGGCCAGCTTGCGCACATCGTCATGCGTCCCGTGCGAGGTGTAAACGTGCCAACTGTCGAGCAGCAGCCCCATGTTGCCTGTACCAATCGCCGCCCCCAGCGCCAACATGCCGTCGAGCGTATAGACAAAGAGATGTTTGCGCGTATCGCGCAACGTTTTGGGGCCGATAAATTCGAGGCCAAAGCGGTGGCCGTGGTCGCCCAAAATCTGTGCGGCTGGCCGCAACCGGCTCACGTGGAAGTCAAAGTTCTCCCAGAAAGTGCGCTCGTTATCGCCCGGCAAAATCCAGGTGCAGGTGCGGAAGCAGCCCAACTCGGCGGCCAGCGCGGCCTGGCGGGGCAGCGCATCGAGCCCGTCGCGCCAGCGCTGCTCGTCGCTGCGGAAGTCCACCGGGAAGCCCCATTGCCCGGGCCGGACGCCGGCGGCGGCAAACAGTTCCTGCACCGCGCCAGCGCCTTGTTCGTCGGCCAGGGCCAGGGCCTCGGTGATCGAAAAATCGATGCCGGCAAAGCCGTGGCGCTGGGCCAGGGCAATCTGTTCGGCCAGCGTCGCCTTGACGCCCAGGGCGCCCGTGTTCAGATTCTTAAACATCTTCGCTCCCCATTTCGAGTTCAAACAGGTTGTTGACAGCGGTCGAAAAATTGTCCAGGACGGCGGAGCTGGCGGCCTGGCCTGGGCCATACTCTCCCACCAACCGGTAGCGCCCCTCAGCCAGCGCATAAACGCGCACCAGCTTCTCCCACGGAATCACCACCCAATACTCGGCCACCCCGGCGCGTTCATAAAGCGCGTACTTTGTCTCCAGGTCATAGGTTGCGTTGGAGGGCGAGAGGATCTCCACCAGCAGGTCGGGCGCGCCTTCGACATAGCGCTCGGCCAGGATCGACAGCCGCTCCCGGCGCACAAACAGAATGTCCGGCTCAACCGGCACTGGCTGCCCTGGCAGGCGCACGCCACAGGGCGCACAGAGCACTGTCCCCAACCGCCGGCGCCGGGCATGTTCATGCATTTGAGTCACGAGCATGATTAGAATGCGTTGATGGTCAATCAAAGGTGGCGGTGACACATAGAGCACTCCGTCGATGATTTCGTATTTCCAGCCGTCATTGGGGAAGTTGACCCAGTGCTCATAGCCCCACTCGCCCTGCCGCGGAAACTGAAGCGACGGGGTCGCCGTGCCGGCGTTTGGGTCCATTTGCGATTGGGACGGCTGTGATTGTGACGGCTGAGCCGACTGGGCTTCCATCGATGGCGTCGCCACGAGCGTCATCGTGTATCTCCTTTCGGGCGCTATAGCTCCAAAATCACCTTGACAATGTCGGTGCGGTGGGCAGCCAGGTCATCCATATAGCGCGGCCCTTCCTCCAGCGGAACGACGCGCTCCATCATGGGATCGAGGCTGAGGCGGCCACTGGCAATGGCTTGCACCGCCAGCGGAAACTCGCTGCCAAAGCCGTAGGTGCCGGCGACCGTCAGCTCGCGCGCCACCACCTCTTGCATATCCACCTCGATCATGCGCGCGCTGTTGCCGATCCAGGTAACATGGCCGTTGTTGCGGGTGATCTTGTGCGCCTGCTGCACTGCCGGCGTGATCCCCACCGCCTCAAAGGCGCAGTCGACGCCGATGCCGCCTGTATAGTCGAGGATGGCCTGCGCGGGGTCGCGCTCATTGACGTTGATAGTCAGGTCTGCGCCCAGTTCTTCGGCCATTTCGAGCCGGTGGGGGCTCAGATCGGTCATGATGATCTTGCCTGCACCGGCCAGCCGCGCCGCCATCATGGTGAGCAGGCCAATCGTCCCCGCGCCGACAATCGCCACCGCGCCCATGAGCGGGATCGGCGTGCGGTTGACAGCGTGGAGCGCAACGGCGAGCGGTTCGGCCATGGCTGCCTGCCGCCACGAGACATGTCCGGGCTTGGGCAGCAGCATGGACTCGTGCGCCACCACCTGTTCGGCAAAGGCGCCCGGCGTGTCAAAGACGCCCAGCACTCGGCGTTGGCCCACCCCGCCAAAGGGGAAGATGGGGCTCGCAATGACTTCATCGCCGGGCTGGGCGCGCTGGACGCCTTCGCCCAGCGCCACCACGACGCCGCTGAACTCGTGCCCCATGATCATGGGCGGCGTGCGGCGCCCGGTGGAGCCGGTATAGCCGTGCACATCGGAACCGCAAATCCCCACGGCCTTGACGGCGATCACAACTTCGCCGGCCTGCGGTGTGGGCGCCGGGACATCCTCCAGCGTCATTTGCCAGGGCGCTTGATAGACGAGTGCTTTCATAATGATTTGTTCTCGCTGCGTGTGCATTGTGCTTCGATTGTGAATGGCTCTTTCATCATACCACAAGGGTCCGCCGGTTGCGAAACGTCTGGGCGGAATCGGGGGGAGCCCAAACTTTTGGATCCCCGTCATCTTCCCGGAAGGGGTCAGGCAGGCGCTGGACGACGAACCAGCATTCGACCCCTTCTGGGAAGATCTCCGCTTTGGGACGCACCCGGCGGAACCTGCCATGCAGGGTCGCACACCACGTTCCGTCTTCTTTTGACAGAACCAAGGCTCGCGATTATGATGGAGTGGCGCTGATTCTGTGCGCAAGTCCCTACGCATTACAAATACTGTTCGCTCCACGGTTCTAGCCTCAATGCGCCACCCCTCTTTGCGCGCCGTTGATCCTGAACCGCTTCCTGTTCGAGTCTGTTCGTCTGTGCAAAGCACAAGGAGAATACCGATGAACCACAGCAAGATGAGCCTCTCCCGTCGCCAGTTTTTGCAGTTCACGGGTATGGCGGTCGGTGCGGCAGCGTTGGCTGCGTGCGCAGCGCCGGTGGCGGCGCCAGCCGGCGGTGGCGCTGCGCCTGCCGCCGAAACAAAGACCCTCGAAGCCTGGTCACGCATGACGGGCCTTGCGCAAGAGTCCCTCCAAGGGATCATTGACAACTACAATGCGTCCAATACAGTGGGCGCCACGGTCGAGTTTGTCTTCATCGCGCAAACGCAGGGTAGTCAGGCCGATGAGAAGCTGCTCACAGCCGTAGCGGGTGGCAACCCGCCGCCGCTGTACTATGCCGACCGCTTTACGGTGCCCCAGTTTGCGCACGAAGGCTTCTTTGCCGAAATCACGGACCTGGCGCAAGCCGCCGGCATCTCGGAAGCCGATTACTATTCGTTTGCGTGGCAAGAGACGGTCTATAAGGGCGGTATCTATGCGCTTTCCTTCGATACCGACACGCGGGCGCTCTGGTACAACAAGGACATCATGGCGGAGGCTGGTCTCGACCCAGAGACGCCGCCAACCAACCTTGCAGAGTGGAAGGCTGCGTCAGAGGCCTTGACTGTGCGAGACAGCAATGGGCGCATCACCCGCCACGGCGTCAATCCCATCTACGACCAGGCTTGGCTCTATACGTGGGGCTTTGCATATCGGGGCGAGTTCCAAGATCCGGCGACCCTCCAGATCACCTTCGCCAACGAAAACAACATCAAGGCGATGGAAGATCTCAAAGCATGGATTGATGAAATTGGCATCGAAGACATCAACGCCATGTTGGCTGCCTGCGCTGGCGGCGCCTGCAACGACGCCAACGACTATTTCTGGACCGGCCAATCAGCGATGACGGTGAGCGGCAATTGGAAGGTTGCCCAGGCCCATCGCTACAAACCCGACACCAATTATGGCGTGGCGCCCTTCCCCGGCCCCGATGGTCCGGCGCCCCATGCCAGTTGGGCCGGTGGTTGGAGCTGGGCGATCCCCATGGGCACGACGGATGTGGAGACTGCCTTTGACGCGCTGAACTACTTCTGTGGCCCTGAAGGCCAGTTGAAGTATAACAAGGATACGTTCCATATCCCCACGAACATCAAGGCATCCGAGGATCCGTTCTTCCGCGAAGATCCGCTCCACGCTGTCTTCATGGACCTGTTGCCCGTTTCGCACACCCGCCCGCCGATCCCGCTGGGCAGCAAGTTGTGGGATATGCAGTTCAGGGCTTTCCGTGAAGAGATCCCTAACGGCACCAAAACGCCGGAGCAAGCATTGGTCGATATCGACACAACGATCAACCAAGAGCTGGAAGACATCGGCTTCTTCTCTTAAAGCTTGCCTCGTGCATCCGAGCACTTGCAAGGTGACAGTCACTTTCAGAAGTGACTGTCATCTCATCTCAACCCTGTGTTGCTCGCAGAGATCGCCACAGCGATTTTGAGGCGACTTAGGTCTGGTGTAGGCAGCGTTTAATGCCGTGTCTGGCACAGGCATGACCCGTGATGCAAGGAGGCGCATGCCCCCTCGGCGTCACGGGTCCCCGTGAGTTCCACGCAAAGAGATCGACACATGACTGCTATGACCGCAAAGGCCTCGGCGCCTCGCTTTCGCCTTTCCCCTTGGGCTCGCAATACCATCAATGGCTTGTTGTTCGCCTCGCCGTGGCTTGTGGGTATTACGGTCTTCTGGATCTACCCTGTGTTGGCGTCGGCCTATTACAGCTTCACAAAGTTCAATGCTGTTCAGAACCCTCAATGGGTAGGCATGGCAAACTACCGGCAGCTATTTACCAATGACCGGGACTTTAGCCTTGCTGTATACAATACATTCTACTTTGCCGCTGTTTCTATTCCGCTCGCGATCATACTCTCGTTTGGGCTGGCGTTGATGCTCAACGCCAAGATCAAGTTTCAGGTCGTCTATCGGACAATCTATTTTCTGCCCACACTGGTTCCTGAGGTGGCGCTGGCGTTGGTCTGGGTCTATCTCTTTACGCCGGGCACCGGCATCATCAACCTTCCGTTTGACTGGCTCGGCATCCGCGGCCCCTGTTGGCTGACGTGCCCCGAGTGGGCGCGGCCAACGATCGTCCTGTTGGCGCTCTGGATTATCTGCCAACAGATCGTTCTCTATCTCGCCGGCTTGCAAGATGTACCGCAGGATCTCTATGATGCCGCCAATGTGGATGGCGCCAATTTCTTGCACAAATTTCGCCATGTCACCGTGCCGATGATGACGCCGGTGGTCTTTTTTCATCTAGTGACGTCGGTGATCGGCGCGCTGCAATTTTTCACAGTGCCCTTCATCATGACGGGCGGCACTGGATTTCCGGCAGGCTCAACGCTCTTTTATTCGATCTATCTGTACAAGAACGCCTTCCAATATTTCAACATGGGGTACGCCTCAGCCATGGCCTGGCTACTCTTTCTGGTGACACTCGTGATCACGCTCGTGATCTTCCGCTCGTCTCGCCTGTGGGTCTTCTATGCCGGCGGCGATCAGACGTAAAGCTTTGGGAAGAACCGTTATGACTGTCGAAGCACAACAAGCCCCACGCACCGTCACCACGCGCCAGCCCTGGCTGACCAAAAAGCGCGTGCAGGGGATAATCCGTAGCATTCTGATCCACGCGGCGCTGCTACCGGCTGCCTTTGTGTTTATGCTGCCGTTTCTATGGATGCTCTCGACCTCGCTCAAGACGGATGCCCAGCTCTACGCCTATCCGCCGATCTGGATTCCCAACCCGCTCAACTGGGCCAACTATCCCAATGCAGTCACCTATATCACCTTCTTCTTGTATTTGCGCAACACCCTAATCATTGCCGTGGCTGCCACCGTCGGCGCGGTGATCTCGTGCTCGCTGGTGGCCTACAGCCTATCGCGCATCCCCTGGCCTGGGCGTCATATTCTTTTTATCGCCACTGTCGCTACACTCATGTTGCCCTTCCAGGTGACCTTGATCCCGCTCTTTCTGGTTTTCAAGAATTTGGGGTGGGTGGGGGATTTTCGCCCATTGATCGTCCCCCACTTCTTTGGCGGCGCGCTCTACATCTTCTTGTTGCGTCAGTTCTTTATGACGATCCCCATGGAACTATCCGAAGCTGCTCGGATCGACGGCGCAAGTGAATTCCGCATCTATTGGTCGGTCATTCTCCCACTTGTGCGGCCGGCGCTGGCGACGGTGGCAATTTTCGAGTTCATCGCCCGCTGGCGCGATTACCTCGGCCCTCTGATCTATCTAAATGATCAACGGCTCTATACTCTCTCGTTGGGCATGTATCAATATAGCTCGCAGTATGGCCGGGAGTGGGGTCTGCTGATGGCGGCTTCCGTGCTGATCACAATGCCCATCATCCTCCTATTCTTCTTCGTCCAGAAGACATTTGTCCAAGGCATCACCCTTACCGGGATCAAGGGCTGATCTGGATCATCTGCTCACGATCCATAAGACCGCCGCAAAAAGTCGCGCACCGCCGCCACGTAGGCCGCAAATTGCTCGCGGCGAACGCTGTGGCCGGCCCCCGCAACATGCGCCACTGCAACACGCGGGTTCAGGGAGGCGACTTCCCGCGCCAGTTGGGGCGAGACAATCGCCCCCAATTCGACATCACCCGTAATCAGCAGCGTGGGGCAAGGGATCCGAGGGACGTAGCTCGTCCAGTGGTCGTTGCCGGCGCTGACATAGTCCAGCGCGCGCGGCGAGACTTGCAGCTTCGCCTCCAGCCACGGCGCAAACTCGGCGTCTGACCAGGTGGGGCGATCGCGCTTGCCGGCGGCCAATAACGCTTCGCGGCTCATCTGCTGTTGCGCGACCACTGTGGCGCGCCACTGCTCGGCCATGGCGCGCTGGTCATCGGGAGACGCAGCTTCGGCCAACGGACGCCAGGGCGGGTCTTCGAGCAGAAGGCAGGCGAGCAGGTCGGGGTAGCGCGCGGCCAACTGGGCGCCGGTGGCCGCGCCCATAGAATGGCCAATCAAGGCCGGGCGGGCCAACCCTACGGCCTGGATGGCGGCGGCGTAATCGGCGGCATGGGCGGCGTTTGAATAGCCCGTTTCCGGCGCATCCGACAGGCCGTGGCCGCGGGCGTCGAACATGATCAGCTCATAGTCGGCGGCCAGCGTCTCGACCACGGGCGTCCAACAGAGACCGTTGTCGGTCAGCCCATGAGCCATGACCAGCGGCGGTTTGTCGCTCCCCGTGCGTGTATAGTGCATCTTGATCCCATTGGCCTGTACATAGCCGGACTTCCAGGTTGCGTTTGTGTTCATGATGGCTCCTTCTTGTGTGTTGCATAGACATGGTGCGCCAGCGTCTGGGCAATCTCTTGCGCCGTTGGCGGCGGGCTGGGCTCTTCGGGGGTGCGGTCGGCCAGCGTGGTTTCGCCCACCAGCCGGTACACATCCGCGGCGCCGGCCAACATCTGTGGCGTGAGGCCCACCGCGGCAAAGGTCTGCGCGATCTCTTCCATTTCGCCCACCCAGCGCCGCGCCTTGGGCGGCATCCCCGGCAGCGCGCGGTTGATCTGCTCCAGCGTGGCCGCTTGGCTTAGGCGAAACTCATCGGCCAACGGGCCGGCGACGCCCAGCGCCTCGGCTGCGGTGAGTAATTCGGTGCAGAGCGCGGTGAATCCCTTGGTCACCGCGGCATAACACATCTTGAGCGCCGACGCCTGGCCCGCCGGGCCGTCGATCACAAGGACGTGAAGGCCAAACTGGTTGAGCCGGGCAAAATCGGCAGTGTGTTCGCCCGAGGCGTAGAAGCGGGTTGCGCCGGGTTTGCGCGGGGGCGGGCCGATGATCGAACCGTCGGCAAAGCGACCACCGGCGGCAGTGATGATCCCTTCGATCCGGCGTACGGTGGCTGGCGCAATCGCGTTGCAATCGACAAAAAGCAAAGGCGCGGGCCGCACTGGTAACGCATGCGCCATCTGCTCGGCAACAGCAACCGCCTCGGCTGGAACCAAGATGGAGAGCACCATATCGGCGGTGGCGGCAAGTTCGCCAAATCCGCCCACATCCTCGATGCCAGCCTGCGCCGCCAGGGTGCGGGTGCGCTCGCTTCGTCCATCTAGCGCCGTGATCACGCGCAGCCCATGTTCGCGCAGCACACGGCCCACTGCATGACCCATATCACCGGGGCTGACGATGCCGACGGTTGGCCTGTCATTCCGAATGCTCTGATTCATCGTTCCTCCTTCACAAACTTTTCTGCACAGATTCGGTACACTGTAAATCAAATTTCCCGAAATTTTCATGGCCTTCATGGCCGTAACGGCGGTATGGAAACCGCTGCTACGGCAACGGGCCACATTGAAGACACCACACAACTATGCTTACAGCGTACTCAACGGATCGTCGTCAATGGCCACGCATCCTGCGGCGGCGGCGGCGGTGCGTCGAACATCACCGGGAAGAGCCGATTGCCCATGGCGCGCAAATGATCGCCCGTCTGCGCTGCGGGCGAAATCCGCAGGCGCTCCCCCGTGTCGGGATGATAGAAGCCGACATAGAGTGTGTAGTCCCCCGGCGCGAGCGCCGTGGGCAGCGTGAGCACAAAGTCGTCGACAAAGGCAAAGCCGGGCTGCCAGGCGCCGCTGGGGAAAAAGCTGCCCAGCGGCTGCTTATCATGCTGGGCGGCCAACTCACCTGAGGGGCCAACCAGATGGACAAATGTTGTGTAGTTGCCGGGCAGCGAGCCCAGTGGCAGCCAGTGAAGGCGAACCGTCACGCTTTCGCCACCACGCAGCGGAGTGGAGGCGGCAATATCATAGCCGGTGAGGGCGACCGCGTTGCCAAACCGAGGTGGGGGCGCGATGGGGAAGGCGGGCGGTTGTGCTTTACCCAGCATCAGATAGGTGACCACATAGGGCGAATCCGATGCGGTTTGCGCACGCAGGTCTGTGGCGCGCAAAAGATGCGCTTGCGCCGGATTGTAGAGCTCAACCTCTAGCCGATAGAGATCGGGAGGGGTATCGGGGGGGATGTGCAGCGCATGGCCATCATACCAGATTTCGTGTAGCCGCCAGGTCGAGGTGGGCCTGCCCCACGGCCACCCCATGCTTTGGGCCACCACTTGGCTCCCCCGGTTGACTATGCGCACGGTCACGTTGAGGTCGTCGCGCAGCGGCGCAATGTTGCGCAGCAAGAGCACTGGCGTGATGATCTCCCCGGCCCTCAGTTGGGGCGGCGCATCAACGACGGTGACGAGCTGGATTGCATCGTCCCAAACCGCGCGCGGGGTGAGCCACAATGTTTCCTCATCCAGGCGTAGCGGGATGTAACCATGCTGTGTTGCATAATCGACCAGTGGCTCTTCGTCGACCACCTGACCGCGGTGAACCCCAGTCAGCACGGCGTGGGGCGGCAGTGGAGCCAGCCACTCATCCAGCCTGGCCGGGTCGACGAGGCGTAGGCGCGCCTGCTCCGTTTTTGCCGCTAACCGCCCGGCGCGTAAGACAAAAGCCCCCGTGGTCAGCTCGGGGTAGATCTGCGCGCCCCCTTCGAGAGGCAGCGCGGAGGCCAAGGTCAGCACGCGGGCATCGGGGCCAGCCAGGGCTACAACCTGTTCGCCGGTTTTGTGAAACTGGACAGGGTTCCACTTGTCTGGTTCAAAGAGGCGCGGCAAGCGCATATAGTCGGGGCCGGTGAGCCATATCGCCAACACAAGCGCCGTCACGGCGGCCCACTGAAAGGCGGGCCGCGCCAGCCAACCCTGCCTGTAATGGCGCATCCCATAGAGCGCGCCAAGCAGCAAGAAGGGAATGAGCGCATAGTAGTATTGGGGCCAGGCCGGCGTAGGGGCCAGGGCGCCTATCAGCAATGTCACGAGTACGCCCGCCATCAGCGTGAGCCAGGCGTTCGTCTGACGGTCGCGCGTCCCCCTTGGTAGGCCAAAGCGTAGATAGGCAGCTAGAATCAAGAGATTGCCTGGTTCGTATAGCAAGTGATTCTGCCCAAAGGCTGCCAATTTCTCCACGATGCTCATCCGCTGGTCATAGCCCGTGGCCTGGCGATAAAGGGTGTTGAGGCGGGCGTACTCGACATTGCCAAACCAGAAACTGGCCGGGTCGGCCACCAAGAAGAGCAGGGCAGGGAGACTGCCCAGCAGCGCGCCGGCGCCAAAGGCGAGCAAGCCATAGACCCGTGTCCGTCGCGTTGCCCCCCCCGGCCAGAACCAAATTGCCGCCGCCAGCGGCAGCCCCATGGGCGCAAACGTTAGCCGGGTGGAGCCTGCCAACGCAACGAGCAGCCCACTTGCTGCAAACCAGTGGGCGCTTGTTTCGGGTTTCAACGCCCGCGCATGGCAGAGAAAGGCCAGCGCCGCCAGCAGGAGGGGCAAATCGTGGTTCCATGCCCGGCCGCTGGTGTAGAGAAAGAGCGGCGCCGCCATCAGTACTAGCGCGGCGGCAACCGAGATCAAGAGCCGTCGCCAGGGCGCGTTCCCCACAAAGAGCCGATAGGCAAAGAGAAAGACGGTTAGCACCAGCAACGAACTACAGAGCGCTGAGAAGCTGCGCGCGATGAGTAGATATTGCGTGGTTTCTGAAAAGAGCAGCGCGTAGACAAAAACGAGCGTGGGCGCGTGAAAATAGGCGTAATCCACATAGGGCAACAGCCCATATCGCGCCAGCATCACCCCGGCGGTGACGAACTGATGCTCATCGTGGTCAAGGCTGCGGCCCATAATGCGGGCAAAGTTGAGCGCAAAAAGCAGCGCCAGCAGCAACACACCGGCTACTGCCACAGGGATATTACCCACACGGTTCCGGCTGCGCATGGCTCAGTTCTCGATTTCCAGTGCGCCGATGGTTGTTGTTTCGCCCTGCGCCGATGGCAAGACGTCACCGGTGTCGCGCGCCTCTAGTCGCGTGATAATCGAGTAGGGCCCGGGCGCAGCATCCGCGGCGAGGGCGAGGTAATGTACATCTTGGATCAGCTCGCCGACGCCCCAATCGGTGGTGCGTTGGGCGTCACAACCGGGCTCACCCTGCGCCTGGGCCGCCACAGCGCCATCGGTGTCGCGGCGCAACAGGTTGACGACGATGTAGCGGGTTTCGAGCGGCTGGTTGGCGCGCCAGAAGAGGGTGAGCCGTACCGTATCCCCAGGCGATGCGTTTGCTCGGTCTAGCGCATAGCCCTTGAGCATGATCTGATCGCCAAACGCAATTGCCAGCGGATGCTGAATGACAGGCTCTACGGCTGGCGCATACAGGGGGAAGTGAGGGCCGCTCAGCCGGGTGTCAAATTCGGCGATAAATTGTTCAATGGGGAGCATCCGATCAGGTTCGGCCTCTTCGCCGGCCTGCCAGATCTGAAGGCGGCGGCGATTCTGCACCGAGATCGTGGCAATGGGGTGATGGCTGGAGGCCAGCTCATTCAGAATCGCGGCCCGGCGCTCGGTTTCGCGATGGCCCAGACGGTCGGACACCATGAAATAGCGATGGTTGCGCAGACATCGTTCGGCGCCGCGCGTGTACCAGTCGGTCACCCAGGCGTCTGTGTTGCGGCTGGCGTACGGCCCTTGCAACAGGCCCTGATCATAGAGCACGCCCACCGCCTTCCAGCCGCTCCGATTGGGGAAGCCAAAGATCGACTGGTCATCGGGCTGGCTGTAGGGCGCCCAATAACCGGCGGGCCGGTTTTCGTCCCACGTGCCGAGAATTTCAACATCATTGTAGACAAAGTACCAATAGGCATAGGCGCCGAAGAGGAGCAAGCACCCGGTCAGCGCTGTTGCAGTCAGGGCGTGTGCCAGGCCCGACCCGATGGCGGCGGCCAGGCGCATGGCGATGCGGGCGATCATCATGCCACTGAGCAGCGCCCACGGGATCATGAAGACGTATACATGGGTGCGCGGCTTGGCGATGAGGAAGAGAGCTAGCAGCACAAGCGAGCCAAACCAGAGCCAGAGCATTCGTTCCGGCTTGTCCACGCCCGGCAACGCCCACGTTCCACAAAAGAGCGCCGCAAAGAAGATCACGGTATAGTCCTGACCCCCAATGGTGAGCCACGACGGATTTACGAACGTGAAGACTGTGCCGGCCACCAACCCCAGCATCGCCACCCACGACCAGGGCGCCGGCCAGGCGCGGCGATAGATGGTCAAGATTGCCGCCAGAACCAGGCCAATCTGAAGGAGCACTGCATAGCTTGTGCTATAGAGGGTGGTGCGGATGAAGAAGTCGGCCAGATGGTTGTACGGGGGTTGGCCGCCGATCCGCTCATCGGTGAGATAGAGCAGGGTGTCGGCGAAGATCGGGCTGGTTACATAGGGGATGTAGAAGAGCACAATCGGCAGCGCGCCGACGACTATTGCCGCCCCAATCGTGGCGAGCGCGACTTGTCTACGCGCCCGCCAAGCGAGGTAGAGGGCCGGAATGGCGGCTGCAATGGCCTCATAGTGCGCCAACACACCGGCGCCAATCAGAAAGGCGGCAAGGGTGAGGCGCCGCACCACGTCCATAGTTTGCCGCCGTGGGCTTTCGCCCATGCGAACCAGGAGCAGCAGCGCAGTGGCCGTCATGAGCAGTACGATCGATTGATATTGCACAATGCGAGCAAAGCCAATCAGATAACCGTCCACAGCGAGAAACAGGGCAGCAGCCGAGCCGGCCAGCGGGCCAAAGAGCCGCCGGCCCAGGTAATAGATCGCCAACACACCCGCCACGCCGGCCACGGCAAAGGGCAACCGCGCCGCGGCCTCGGTGAGCCGACCGGTGAGCGCATAGGTCACCGCCGGCGTCAATATCTCTTGCGGGCCCTTGCGGTGCAAAAAGAGCACATTGTCATACCCCTGGAGCACCGCCGTGGCGCGCAGCACAGCGCGGCCCTCGTCCCCCTGGAACTCAGCATAGTCGAGATTGGCAAAGCGTAGAAAGCCGGCGACGCCGATAATGATCACCGGCGCGGCCACCGCCCACACGGGGCGCCAACCTTCGTGCAGTGTAGGACCAGACAGGTCCACTGCGCCGGATGGCGGTTGCGGGCCGGTGACCCAGAGGGCAATGGCGAGACCGGCGCAGAGCAGGTCGAAGACAAGTAGCGTCTGCCAAAAGCCGAGCGGCCCGGGCCAATAGCTCAAAAGCAACGCGATCACGGTCTGGACGCCAAAACCGGCAGCTGTGACGTAAACGGCCATTTCCGCTCCGTCCATTTGCCGCGCGCCGCCGATCCAGAGGCGTGCGGCCAGCGAGCCGGGCAGCAGAACCGTCAGCGCCACCACCGCCGCCGTCTTGACAAGCAGGGGTGGTTCGAGCAAGATCAGGCCGTTCGCCAGGATCGCCAGCGCGGCCAGAGTGATGAGCGCGGCGCGGGGCCTGAGTTCGCTCACGTGCTGCGCCACCTTCCTTGTTCGGCGCCGGCCCGGCGCTTGGCGGCCACTCGCTGCGCGATCTGTGGATAGGTTGCAGGCTGCATATCTGTACTTGCGCGGAGAAAATCGAACATGGGTTGTACGGAATTCACGGATGAAAGGCCAAATTGCGGTATAGTATAGCGTATGGCAGCCCAATCCGCTGAACCGTGATCGGCGTGAGCTGACGTGGCTGTCACTCAGCCTGAGTGACAAGCACAAGGGATCCCTTGTGCAGAATCCCTACAGCCGGGTACTACTGGCGTTGGGGACGGAGCACGAGGTTGTTAAATGGAGGCTAAAGCAGGAGGTTCCCAATGGGCAGATGGTTTGGCAAGCGTGGGTCGCGTATCAAAGGCGCACAGCAGGGCAGAGACGACCGTACGCGCCCCATGTTGAAGGAGCACGCACTCTCATTGTTGCAGCGTGGTCAGATCGGTGAGGCGAACGCTCAGTTGGAGGCGCTCGCCGCCGAATCGCCCAAGGATGCGCATGTCTTTGAGTTGTTAGGCAGCGCACGGATGAGCGGTGGAGATGTGGCAGGCGCGTTGGATGCATTCGAGCGCGCCTGGCAACTGAGTCGAGACCCACACCTCTGGCCTTTGCTGGCTGAACTTTATCTACACCGCAATATGAACGCGCACGCCATCAATGCGTGGCGTCAGGCGCAGCGCGCCGATGTGGCGCTGTCCGAATCGTTGCGCCAGGCGTTGGCCGAGTGTGATAGGGAAGTTGCGACCCTTGTCGAGACGCTTGGCCGACCACGCGCCAAGGTGTTGGAGGGGTTGCACGAACTGGAGCGGGGGCAGCGCTTCATCGAGGCGCAGGAACCCGAAAAGGCCATCGAAGCGGCCCGCCGCGCGGCGCGCATGCTCGGCGACTGGCCGCCACCCCACAACAATTTGTCGTATGGGCTCTTTATGGTGGGCCGCGTGAAAGAGGCAGTCGTCGAAGCCAGACGGGTGATTGCCGCTCATCCTGAGAATGTTCACGCATTGGCCAACTTGGTTCGTTTTTTCGCCTGGAGCGGTAATCGAAATGAAGCGAGCTCATATTGGACGCGGTTGAAGGCGCTATCTCCGCAAGAACCGCTCGATCGAATGAAGCAGATCGAGGCTGCGGCCATTCTTGAAGATGATGAGATGGTCTACCAATCGGCGCAGGCTTTGTCGAGCAGGGAAGCGCCAGAGGACGAAGTGAGTCGCTACGTGCAGCGCCATCTGGCCATTGCCGAGGCTAATCTGGGCCGGCGCAAGGCGGCCCTACAACGACTGCGCAAAGTGGCCGGGCTGGATGATGCGTATGCCGGCAGCATTCTTGCGGCGCTTGAAGCCGGTCGATCGAGCCTCGGCTTCAAGCGCAGGTTCTCATACCATCCCAGCGTCACCCTGTTGCCGCCGCCGGTTGCGCGGGCGCTTCAGGAGATGACTGACGAGACCACACCAGAAAGCGGGGAACGGGCGCGCCGCATGTTCAGCAAAATGGCGCCGCGTTTTCCGCAACTGGTGGTTATGGCCGAAAAACAGATCTGGGATGAAGGGCTGGTGCAGGTCGGCGTCGAACTGCTTGGAATGCTGGCGACGCCTGAGGCGCATGCAGCCCTGCGTCGCTTTGCTCTAAGCCAGGCTGGCTCGGATGAGGAACGTATGGCCGCGCTCCAGGCGTTGAGCGAAAGTGGGGGCGCTGAACTGGACGAACACTTCCGTTTTTGGAGCCAGGGCGAGTGGCGTGAGATTCAATTGCGCACGTATACTCTCTCCGAAGAATCAGATCGCGCCTATGCGCCAGATGTGGCGGACTTGCTAAACCGCGGCGTGGCGGCGATGCGGGAGGGGCGCGCCGACGAAGCTGAGCGTCTCTTGCGCCGCGCCATAACGCTGGACCCCACGGCTCAGGAAGGCTACAACAATCTTGGCAGCCTTTACGCGCGACGTGGCGACCATGAGGCGGCCAGGGCCATGTACCGCAAGGCGATTGAAGTCGCACCCGCCTATGCCTACCCGCGGCTCAATCTGGCGCTCTATCTGCTCAATGAGGATGACATCGCTGGCGCCAAAGCCATGTTGGAGCCACTGGCCGGCGCAACCCATTTTCAGCCCAGGGAATTTGCCTTCTATCTCTATCTGCAGGCGCGCATCGCGATTGAGGAGGAACAGTTCGAGGCGGCTCAGCGCGCGCTCGATTCGTCGCTTGCGCTCGATCCTGATTTTCAACCGGCTGTTGATTTGTCAGAGTGGCTGAAACGGCGCGCCGCGATTGAGCAACTTCAGTCCGGCTGGCAGTTGTTTATGGAACGCCAACAGGAACGCAATCAAGCCACCCGCGCCCGTCAGCAGGCAAAGCTCACTTCGCTGGCCCCGGCGCTGGACGATGTGCTACGCTTATTCTCGGCAGAGGTGCTCAAGGCCATGGGGCGAGCGATTGCGCCGGGCCATGCTTGGTCGGGGCTGCGTAAGGCGAAGGTGCTGGAGCGTCTGGAAGATCTCCTGCGCGATGGCGCCACGATCCATCATATTGTCATTGAGGCGTTGACCGGCGGCGAGCGCGCCGCGCTGGCGGCGGTGATGGCGCGGGGCGGCGCCATGCCCAGGGCTGAGTTTGTCGCAGCCTATGGCGACGACAACGAGGAATCTCCTTTCTGGCAATATCATCTCCCCACCTCGATCCTCGGTCGCCTGCGGCTGCATTTGCTGCTGGCCGAGGCAACGGTTGAGGGGGCAGTTCATGTGGCCGTACCGGCAGAGTTGCGAACGGCGGTTGCGGAGGCGCTACCATAGCCGGCCCACCCGTATGCCTAGCCACCCGAAAGTGGGGTCGAGTGAACGTACCCAATACATTTTGTGAAAGCGCCAGAAACGCTCTGGTCAATGCAAGGGTTCTGGCGCTTTCTCGGAGACCGTCCCGATGCGTTCGGGGCGCCCGGTAATGGTCGTAGCGCCAAACTTGTGCTCGATAGTGACAGGAAAGACAGGGGCGTCCGGCGCGGCTTGTTCGGCGCCGGATGCAGCGCCGGCCGCGGGGGCGCCTATCGGCCGTTGGTAATCGACAATAAAGTTGAGGGGTGTCTATTCCTCCACCACGCCGGTGTCAAGTTTCGGGTCGAGAAAGATGCGCTCAAGCTCATCGAGGAAGGCATCCATCCGCGTCCAGGCGGCGCCCACAGCCTTGGTTCCGTCAAGGACAAATATCTACCCGGTGCAAGTGGCCGCCAGCGATTTGACCAGCGGGGAATCGATCACGGAGCGTCCCACCCCAGCCTTCATCCTGGATCAGGCGTTTGATCTCCAGCAGATGCATGGGCGATGTTGCTTGGACCGTGATAGTGAAGCCCTCGCCCTCCAGCAGGTCACGCCATTCGGCCACGGTAAGCGGGCGGGCGCCGACATGAATCGCCTGGGCGAGGGCCTGGCTGATCGCTTCCTTTTGGGGCCGGCCCAGGTTGTCTGGCTACAAGCACAGCTCGTGGATGCCGTAGCGTCCGCCCGGTTTGAGCAAGCGCAGCGCTTCCTGCACCACTTTTTGCTTGACGCCGGGTGTCTGCATGGTTACGAATTTGGTTGTGTCATGACGATCAGTTAAGCGCGGGAGTAAAGCTCAGTTGTGAAGAGGACGGTTGAATCTTCTGACAAAGATAGTTATACCCAGACAAGTGTATTTGGGGTAGCGCATCGCCCACCATTTCGGCCAGGGTTCGAAATTCTTGCAATGGCAGTTCGACGGCAAGCCGGCCCACCTGCAACCGGCAATGACCGTGTTGTGGTTGCTCTCTTGCATAGTCAGTTGGAAGGAGGTTTGGAGGACATGGGTGGCTTACTCCGCAAACGCGGATGCCGGGAAATGGATGCCAATTGCATTCCAGACCAGATGAACCATGCCATGTTCGCACTGGCTGATATATCTCCGCCCGGCGCGTTCAGCCAGGATAATAGCATGTTGGCACATGGGTTGTTGCTCATTTTCACGCTGCCATAACGCTGAACCAGGCGCAGAAAGGAATCAGCAACCGCGTGGACTATACTGTGCGTTATTTCAGCACGTTTAGTGCGTATGCCTGTGCCACCAGGCGCACACGTGAGTGTTGTACCGCTTTCCCGCCGACCCGCGAGGGCCGGCTTTGATTTGGGTCACTTATTCCCGGCTTCACAATTGAAGCACGGGACACAAGGTAGCATAGATAGCGCGCCGGATCAAGAGCATTTTACGGCCATTTTTCCACAGCCCATGCGGTGGCTATGAAAAGGCCCAAAATAGATAAAAATGGGCGCACCGACCAGGGCGATGATGATCCCCGCTGGTACCTCCACTGGCGCAAAGAGCGTCCGCCCCACAAAGTCGCTCGCCAGCACCAGCAGCCCCCCGATGAGCGCGGCCACCGGCTGCGATCCCTCGTGCGCCGGGCCAACCAGCCGCCGCGCCAGGTGCGGCGCAATCAGGCCCACAAAGCCAATCACACCCACCTGGCTGATCGCGGCTCCAGTCAGGCAGACGGCAATCAACAGCAGCACCCCTCGTTGCCACCGCATCGCGCTGCCGAGCCCACGCGCCACTTCTTCACCCAGGTGTAACGCGTTGAGGTGCCGGGCCGAAAAGAGCGCCAGCGGGATCAACACCAGACACCAGGGCAGCAGCGCCGCCAGGTGGTCCCACGAGCGGGCGTAGATGCTGCCCGTCAGCCAGTAGAGCGCCCGCTGCACCCGCTCGATGTCGGCGCGCAATAACAAAATCGCCTGCGCCGCACTCAACACCGCGGTCAGCCCGATGCCCACGAGGATCAGCCGGATGGGTGAATCGCCGGGGGCCCCTTGGGCGCGCCAGGACAGCAGGTAGATCACCACGGCCACGACCAACCCGCCAACGAGCGCAGCCACCGGCAGCGAGATCAGCGCCGCTTTGGGAAAGACGATGAGTAGCACAACCGCCCCCAGGCTCGCCCCGGCTGTCACCCCGGTGATGTCGGGCGAGGCCAGCGCATTGCGCGTCAGGCTCTGCATGATCCCGCCGGCCAGCGCCAGCATCACGCCGACCAGCCACGCTACCAATGCCCGCGGTAACCGCAAGGTGTTGACCACAAATGAATGGTCGCGGTTGCCCGTGTCGATGCCAACAATGGTCTGGATCACTTCGAGGGGCGAGATGGGGTACTCACCCGTTCCCACATTCCACACCATCACGCCAATCGTCAACGCCAGCGCGACGGCGGTGATCCAGGGCACACGGCGGTCCAGCTTGAAGGAGAGGTTGGGTCGCTGGGTGCGGATGATGATCCAGGGCTTTTGCATCTACCGCTTCACCTTCCAGCGTACCAACGCAACAAAGACCGGC
>JAHDWG010000688.1 GCA_023384495.1 Caldilineaceae bacterium | reverse complement strand
ATGGACAACGGGCGCGTGGTTTGAACGTTGAGCAAACAATCATGACACAGACGCAATGGGTCGATGAACATACCGAGGCGGCGCAGACGCAGTGGAACCGCAACCCGTGTGGCAGCGGCAGCTATCTGGACGGCCTGGAATATGGCTCGCTCGCCTACTTTGATGAGGTTCGCCGCAGCCGCTACGAGGTGACCGATCAGTGGATGAAAAAGGTCATCGACTTTGAGATGGCGCGCGGCAAACGGCTGCTCGAGGTGGGCTATGGTATGGGCAGCGATCTGCTCACCTTTGCCGAAGCGGGCGCCGAGGTCTATGGCATCGACATTACCGAAGAACATTATCGATTGGCCTCGCGCAATTTTGCGTTGCACAATCGTCATGCCGAACTCAAGCTCTGCACCTGCGCCGACATTGACTATCCGAGCGAGTATTTTGACGTCGTCTACTCCAATGGGGTGCTGCATCACACGCCCTACACCGTGCGCTGCATCTCGGAGATCTACCGTGTGCTAAAGCCGGGCGGGCGGCTTGTCTTTAGCCTGTATTACACATACAGCGCGTTTCATCTCCTTTCGGTGCTTCTCTATCGCGGGCTATTGCGCGGGCAGTTGCGCCGTCTGGGCTATGCCGGGCTGCTCTCCACGGTTGAGTATGGCGCCGACGGCGTCAACGTCAAGCCGCTGGTCAAGACCTACACCAAGCGCCAAGTGGCGACCATGCTGGCCGATTTTTCGCACGTCGAATTCACCGTTGCCCATTTCAAGCGCGACCATCTGCCCAAAGTAGGCAAATGGCTGCCGGCGTGGATCGAACGACCGCTGGAGCCGCGATTGGGGTGGTATCTGGTGACTACGGCAGTAAAATAACAGCCCATGGCCTGGCGCACACACATGGCGGATTGGCGCCGCCGTCTCTTTGCCTCCGACTTCGCCCGCAACGTGTTCGAAACATTTGGCGCGCGGCTTTTTCTCTTGGCGCTTGGCCTGGTAACGGGCGTGCTCATCACTCGGGCGCTGGGGCCGGAGGGCCGTGGTCTCTACGCCACGGCGGCCGCGATTGGCGCCATTGGCGTCCAGTTCGGCAACTTGGGGCTGCATGCATCCAACACCTACTATGTGGCGCAGAATCGTGGCCTGCTGCCGCAATTGCTCGGCAACACATTGGTGGTCAGCATCGGATTTGGGGGAACGGCGCTTGCGCTGGCCTGGCTGGTGTTTCAGGGGTGGCCGGCGCTGGCCCCTGTGCATGGCTGGCTGCTGCTGCTCGCGCTGATGTGGATTCCCTTGGGATTGGCCTACCTGCTGCTGCAAAACCTGCTGCTGGGTATCCAGGCCGTGCGCGCCTACAACACCATCGAGTTGTCCACCCGCATCATGGCGGTTGGCCTCCTCGCATGGATCATTTGGCGGCAGGCAGTCACGCCGGAACGGGTGGTGGGGGTGAGTCTCGTCGCGTTTGCAGTGGGCATCTTGTTGGTGGGTGGGCGATTGCAGGCTCAACTCACGGCAGCGCCGTCGTGGTCTTGGCCCCTGTTTCAGCAGGGGCTACACTATGGGTTCAAGGCCTATCTGGCCGCATTCTTTGCCTACCTTGTCTTGCGCGTCGACCTGTTGATGGTGAAGCAGATGCTGGGCGCTGAGCAGGCGGGCTACTATTCACTGGCCGCCAATATGGCCGACCTGATGGGGCTGTTGCCCACCTCGATTGGGGCGTTGCTCTTCCCCAAGCTGGCGGCCATGTCTGACCTGGCCGAACGCTGGCGCACCGTACGCCAGCTCGCGCTGGGGCTGGGCGGATTGATGAGCGGGGTCGTCTTGGTGGCTGGGTTCTTTGCCCAACCCGTGATAGACTTCCTGTATGGCGCAAGTTTTTTGCCCGCGGCGCCGGCCTTTGTCTGGTTGACGCCCGCCATCGTCGCGCTGGCGGTGAATACAATTTTTATGAATTACTTTGCGGCAAGCGGCATGCCGTGGATCGCGGTCTATGCGCCGGCGTTGGCGGCGGGGGTCAATGTGGCGCTCAATTGGTGGCTGTTGCCCCAGTTGGGTATCCGCGCGGCGTCGCTTTCGTCCGTTGTCGCCTATTCGCTCATGCTGCTTTGTAGCGTCGGCTATCTCTATTGGACCAGGCGCTAATAGATAAACCATATAAAAGTCGCACAACTACACGCGATTGCACATGAGAGGGTATGTGCGACTTTTATGGGTGATCTCTATAAGGAATCGACGAATGACTGAAGCGCACCGGGCGCGCCTCTTTGCGACGTA
>JAHDWG010000687.1 GCA_023384495.1 Caldilineaceae bacterium | reverse complement strand
TTGGGGAAGACCTTAAAGGTCACCTCGGTGAGCACGCCAAAACAGCCCAGGCTGCCGACCATGAGTTTGGGCAGATCAAAGCCGGCGGCGTTTTTGACCACCTTGCCACCCCCGCGCGCGTCGCGCCCCTGGCCATCGATAAAGCGCACGCCGATGAGAAAGTCGCGCACGCCGCCGTAGCGATAGCGGCCGGAACCGCCCAGCCCGGCGGCCACCGTTCCACCCAGCGTTGCGCCGGCCTCCGCCAGCGGCGGGTCGAAGGGCAGATATTGCCCATTCTCGGCCAGCGCGGCCTGCGCCTCGGCCACGGGTGTGCCGGCGCGGGCCGTAATGGTGTACTCGCCGGGGTCATATTCGAGGATGCCGGTGAGGCCGCGCAGATCGAGCGGCGTGGCGGCCTCGGCGGCTGTGCTCAGCGCCGGTTTGCTCCCCCCGCCGCGCGGGTGGATGTGGTGACCGGCGGATACGAGTTGCTGCAAATGAGTGATAGATTCGACTGCAATTTGATCGATTCGTAGCGACATGGTTGCTGTTCTTCTCAAGCTTATGTTCGCAGTCGATTGATCCGAAGAACGATGCTTTCCAGCGAACTGTGGAGGCGGAGTGCTTCACTAATCCGCTACGCTTGTCCAACAAAAACATGCTATTCAACGGTCGCCGACTCAAGATCCGTCACTAAGATCGAGCGCCGGTTGCGGTCAGCGACAAAGGCGATCCAGTGACGCGCCTCCAGCCACTCCCAGGTTTCCGGGTCGTCTTGCAGCTTGCGAGCGTCTTCTGGCACGCCCTGGTGGAGCGAGTCGATGGCTCGCCGCAAGTCAGCGCCCACTTCCCGCAAGCCGATCAAGTGGTGGACGACAGCGCGGCGGCGTTCCACCGTCCAGTAAGCGGGTTGAGAACTCATTCGACTAGCCCGGCGGCAGCGAGCATTTGTTCATATTCGACCTGGCTGACAGCCTGCGTTGGATCGGCCTGCCAGGCGGCGTACGCCCGATTTGACCGCTCAAGCCGGACCTGGCGGCGTAACTCTTCCATCCGTCCCAACCGCTGGACGATTGAGCGCCACTCGGCTGCCGAGAGCAGAACTGCGGCCTCAACGCCATGTTGCGTCAGGTGAACGGGACCCTTTGCGGTCTGTTCGAGGAGCCGTTTGTGGTCGCGGGTCATTTTTGTGACCGGTTCGATCTGGGGCGCGTAGTACATGGGGATTCTCCATTTTTTTGTATAGAAACGCATACTTTCTTACGCAATTTTATACAAAATAATTCTTGTGTCAAACCCACATATGGGCGAGTGCGAACAAGAGTTGTCAGAATAATCCGCTGCCCGGCATTGAAATATCGGTCTGATATGAGAAGCCGGTTTCCCATACCAGAAGGTGGTTTCAACCACCTTCTTCTGCCAGGCCGCAGATTGAACTCAGTGGACGGACGTAATCCGCCCCTACTCGCGCGAAATCACGCCCGCCTTCTCCAGCGGGTGCGGGCCGTGCAAATGGATCGCCGGCGCTTCGCCGCGGGGGAGTTTTTTGCCCCGATTGGCCAGCTCGTGCGGGTCGATGGCGCGGCGGATCTCGTTCATTACCTCCAGATCGGTCTCGCTGAACATGACGGGCATATAGTCGCGCTTCTCCATGCCCACCCCGTGCTCGCCCGTGATCGAGCCGCCCATGGCCACACACATGCGCAGGATTTCGCCGGCCAGCGCCTCGGCCCGGTGCAGCGCGCCCTCCTCACGCCCGTTGTAGAGGATCAGCGGGTGCAGGTTGCCGTCACCGGCGTGAAAGACATTCGCCACGCGGATGCCATATTGTGCGCTCAGCCGGTCGATCTGCGCCAGCGCCTGGCCCAGCTTGCCGCGCGGCACGACGCCATCCTGCACAATGTAATCGGGACTGAGGCGACCCACCGCCGAAAAGGCGCTCTTGCGCCCCTTCCAGATGCGCTGGCGGTCGGCCTCATCCTGCGCCACCCGCACCTCGTCGGCGCCCGATGCTTCGATGACCTGGAGCAGATGGGCAAACTCGGCCTCCACCTGCACCGGTTCGCCTTCCAGTTCGACAATCAGCAACGCCGGCTTGTCGGGGTAGCCGGCATGGACCGCAGCCTCGGCGGCCTGGATGGCGAGGTTGTCCATGATCTCCATGGCGCCGGGCAACAGACCCGAAGCGACCACCTGCGCCACGGCGTCGCCCGCCGCTTCCAGGCTGCCATACGAGGCCAGCACGGTGCGATAGAGCGCCGGTTTGGGCATGAGCCGCAGCGTGATCT
>JAHDWG010000109.1 GCA_023384495.1 Caldilineaceae bacterium | reverse complement strand
CTGCTGGGCAAACTCGGCGCCAGCAACCGCACCGAGATGGTTGCGCTCGCCAAGCAGCAGGGCCTGATCTGATCCATTGTACAGGCTCATGCCCGCCCGGCGATCAATGCGCCGGGCATTTTTGATTGGTAGACTGTAATCAGCGAATCGTCAAGAGGAGAGACATATGAAGCGAGTATCCCTGATTACAGGCGCCAGCCGAGGTGTGGGGAAGACGCTTGCCGCCTTTCTCGCCGGGCGCGGCGACGACCTGGTCATTACGGCGCGCGGCGCGGCGGGGTTGGCGGCTGCCGCCGGTGAGTTGGAAACATGGGGCGGGCGCGTTGTCGCCATTGCCGGTGATGTGAGCGACCCAACCCACCAGCGCCGGCTGGTGGATGCGGCGGCGGCGCTGGGCGGGCTGCACCTGTTGGTCAACAACGCCTCGATCCTGGGCCCCAGCCCACAGCCGGCGCTGGCCGACTATCCGCTGGAGACATTGGAGCAGGTTTTTGCCGTCAATGTATTGGCGCCGTTGGGGCTGCTTCAACACGCGCTGCCGCTGCTCAGACAGACCCGCGGAATGGTCGTCAACGTCTCCAGCGACGCCGCCGTGGGCGGGTATGCCGGCTGGGGAGGCTATGGGGCCAGCAAAGCCGCGCTTGACCTGCTCAGCCGCACCCTGGCCAACGAACTGCACGAGGCCGCTGTCGCGGTAGTCAGCGTGGACCCTGGCGACATGCGCACACAGATGCACCAGGAAGCCTTTCCCGATGAGGACATCCGCGACCGCCCCACGCCAGATGTCACCTTGCCGTTTTGGGCCTGGCTGCTGGGCCAACCTTCGATGGAAGTCACCGGTGGCCGCTTTCAAGCGCAGGCTGAACAATGGAGCCTGGCAACCGGTCTTTGACGATTGTTCTGAAAATTAAAAAACAGCGTGACACAGAGAGCGCAGAGAGTGCACCAAGAACACCGAGAAAAACCTCTGTGTGCTCTGTGTCTCCTCGGTGTTCTCTGTGTTCCTGCTGTACGCTGCCATTTTCACAGCAACCAACGAACCACAAGTGTAGAGCCAGAAGGAGTTATGCCAGTGATCACGCGAAGCGACCTTGCTTTTGATCGCCCCCCCGCATTGCAGGCGACGGCGCCACCAGAAGCCCGTGGGCTGGCGCGCGACGAGGTGCGTTTGTTGGTGAGCCAGCCCACCGGTGACGGCGTTCGCCACATCCATACGCGCTTCTTTTGCCTGGCCGACTTTCTGCAACCCGGCGACCTGCTTGTGATCAACCAGAGCGCCACCTTGCCGGCGAGCCTGGCCGCAACCGGTGCGATTGGGGCCTTCTTGGTGAACCTATCGACGCATTATGGCGACGGCGTCTGGTTGGCGGAGCCACGCTGGAGCACCAGCGAACCCGGTCCGCTGCCGCTGGAGCCGGGCGAAACGATTGGGATCGGCGCCGTCTCTGCCCGGCTCATCGGCCCCCACCCGGGCCTGCCCCGGCTTTGGTTCCTGCGGGCGTGCGGCGATCTTCGGGTCGAGATGGCGCGCCGAGGCCGCCCCATCCGCTACGGCTATGTGACAGGCCACTTGCCGCTCGACGCCTACCAGACGATCTTCGCCCATGAGCCGGGCAGCGCCGAAATGCCGTCGGCGGCGCGCCCATTCACCACGCGGGTGATGGAAGCGCTGGCGCAGCGAGGTGTGGAGGTAGCCGGCCTGACCCTCCACACCGGCGTATCCAGCCTCGAAGTCGAGACGGATACAGTGGAGGAGCAGCCTTTGTATGCGGAGCCCTTTCGCGTACCGGCATCATGCGCCGCCGCCGTCAACCAGGCGCGGTGTGAAGGTCGCCGCGTGATTGCCGTGGGCACCACCGTGGCGCGCGCGCTGGAATCGGCCTGGGACGGCGCCCAGGTGCGCCCGGCGCGCGGCTTTACGCGGTGTTATATCCACCCACGGCGCGGCGTACACACGGTGGATGGCCTGCTCAGCGGCTTCCACGACCCGTACGCCAGTCATCTGGCTATGCTCTATGCGATTGGCGGCAAAGCGCTGGTTCAGGACGCCTATGCTGAGGCGGTCGAACAGGGATATTTCTGGCATGAATTTGGCGACAGCCACCTGATCCTGACCCGTGTCGGGTCCGGGTCGAAACCCATCGTCCCCAATCCGGCCCCGTCTGGCTCGGATGGGGCCGAGGATAGGCAGTAAATTACCGACAGCCTGTACCAGAGTGATGCAATTGGACTCCTTCCCGAAATGTGGAGTTCCCCGACCTACTCGCGAAATCTTATCAGCCGCCAGGGTTGTCTATTTGATCACAAATGGCAAAAAGATCTGTTGGGTGGGCGTTGTGGAGCCATCCTCCGGCGCGGGGCCGCCCGCCAAGAGGCCCGCGCCGTCATCGTCAAACACGACCTGCCCGACGACATAAGCGGCGTCTACAGCTTGACCAGCAGCCACAATCTCACTCAGCTTGAATAGGCGGACATTGTCGATCTGGTAAATGTCACCAGCATGGGCAAAGGGAGCGAACCAAAAACGTAGGCGGGCGTTCGTTATGGGGCCGACAAGGTCTGGTGTGGTGAACGGAACGGTAAACGTTTGATAACCAGGTCGCAGGTCGGCGCGAGCGCTCGCAAGGCCATAGTGGGCGTACGGCGCGTCATGCTGGTGCATGAAGACGCGTAGGTCATGCCCGCTGTTGGAGCGGGCGTTGAAGCGCAACTCATAGGGGGTGTTGGGTTCAAGCGTAATGTTTCGCTGGTAGAGTTGCACATTACTGCCGCGCTGCGTGATTGCCACACGCGCCGCGCGCTCACCTTCAGGGGCAGGGGCTACGGTGGTAAAGTGCCCCTGGCTGTTTGTAAAGAAACCCCAGTCGTTCTTGCCCGCCTCGAAGCCAGAATTTTGGATCAGATTCTCGGATACACAATCGGTTGGGACGATCATGCTGAGTCCATCCTGAGAAAGGTATTCTACACTGGCAATCTGCGTCCCATCTTGTTTGTCCACGTCAAACACCAACGATAATTCAACCCCTGGCTCCAACGGTGGCGAAAACTCGACCGTGACATGGCCAGTCTGGTTGAAGTCTTCCTTCAGCACTTGGTCAATAACTCCTGTATAGTCGCCCCAGTTGCCCTTTGCGTAGTAAATGCTATCCTCAAGAATGATCAGTTCACCTGTGGCTGGGTCGATTCCGCGGACGACATCGATCCTGGCGCCCTCCTCACCAATCGGAGCGCGATTTGCATCGAGGATCCGATTGGCAGGAAACTGAGTGTTATACACAGCGGGCTGGCGGTCGAAGACAAGCTCAGCAACCGTGGCGGTGATGACGATTGTAGGCTCTGACAGTTCCCTAATCGTTTCAGTCGCGTCTTCCGGTCCAAATATCGTATCTGCCTGCCCAAACGCAAAAGTGATATAGCCGGGACAAATCTCGATCAGATTGAGGATCGGGCTATCGACTCGGAACCCACGGAACGCCTGCACGGCTTGATCTGGGAACAGTAGAGCAACGGAAATCAATATGGGTACAGCAATGGACCAACGCCGATTGCGAAACATACCCCCCCCTTTTATCATAACGTTCACACCTGCGCGCATCATCCCAGATGATAGCTCTGCTCTGGGAGCGATAAGGTTGAGAGAACTGACCGCACAGCAGAGAGATCGTACTCAGCCCCTAGTCGGTGTAGCACCGTCTCCACCTCTTGCAACAAGGTGACACCGCGGCCCACTTCATGGCTCGAAATCAACGCAATTCCCAGGTGCATTTTGGTGCGCGCTGCCTGGTAAGCGCTCTGCTCACCTAAGCCGGCAAGACTCTGCTCAAAGGCGTTCAATGCGTCATCGACGCGACCAATCGCCAGATAGATACGACCCAAGCTACATAGACCCTCGCAGAGCGCGTCACCCTCGCCCAGTTTGCGCGCCAGTTCGAATGCCCTCTGGGCGTGTTCGAGCGCTTCGTCCGTTTGGTGTTTGGCCAGGGCGGCATCAGCACGCAATACATAGACGTAGATCAGGTCAACGTTTGCCTGCATCGCGATCGCCATCGACTCCGCTCGATCCAGCTCGGCGGCCGCAACTTCCCAGTGGGTGAGCCTAAGGTGCAATTCTGCCTGACAACGATGGATGTAGAGTTCTAACATTCGATTGTGAGTCTGGCGCGCCAGAGCGAGGCCATGTTCGAGATATTCTTCCGCCGCGCCAAAATCGCCTTTATACATGGCTACCTCACCCAGATTGGCCTCGAGAGAGGCGCGCTGTTTGTGGGCGCCCAGTTGTTCAGCCAGATTCAATCCCTGTTTGAGCTCATCCACCGCTTCCTGCCAATCGCCAATATGCAATTTGTCAATCGCTAGATTGGTGAGCAGCAGCATGGTCCAAAAATGGTCATGAAGTTGGCGACTGATCGCCAATGCTTGCAAGGTAAAACCCATGCCACGGCTCGTTTGGCCTTGGCTGCTGAGAATGGACCCCATTTGGGTCAAACCAAAAACGCGGAGCTGGCTTGGACCAGGCGGCAATCGTTCAAGACCGGCTTCAACAGCCGTCTGTGCCTCTCCATAATTCCCCAGCTTCATTTGAATAAACCCATAACGAATATAGAGCGCGGCGGTTTCCAGTGGGCTATCCTGCGCGGCATTGGCCAAGCCGCGCTGTAGCCAGGCCAATGCCTGCTGCGGCGCTTCTAGCTGCAACAACTCACCCATGCCATGACAAATCTTCGCATGGAGAGCGGACGCTTTTGCACCATCGGTTAGGGCCGTCAGTTGAGCAAGCGCTTCGTGATAGCTCCGGCTAGCTGGCTCGTGCTCACCCAGCACCGAATAGATCTGCCCGCGGGCCAGGTTGACCTCCACCCAGGTGACGGTGCTCAACTGTTCACGCTGAAATCGCGCCAGCAATGCACGCAGCGCCCGCGCCTGCCCTTGGTTGATCACCGCCCAAACGTCCCCCGTGGCCAATTGGGCGGCATGCTCGTAATCGCCTGCCCGCTCAAAGTGAATGCTTGCGCGGAGCGAGTCTGTCTCGGCAGTCTCATAATATTCTCCGGCTCGATGGTGCAGGGCGCGACGCTCGCGCACGCTCGTCTGTTCGTAATAGAACGCCTGAAACATGGCATGCTGCCCGTACTCACGCCCCAATTCACCGTCACGGACAAAAAGCAGATGGCGCTCGGTCAGGCGGCGTAGCGTCCGGAAGAGGTTGCCGCCGTTGAGCACCGCTTCGATGGCGTCTCGCGTTCCCCCATAGCCAAGCAATATGGCCAGCGCGGTCATGGCGCCGCGCTCCTGGCCCGTCAGCACTGCATCTACTTCCTGAAGCAGATAGCGCTCAATGTCCTCGCTTTCAGCTAGTCGACGGACCAGCGACGCTGAGTCCTTGGTCTGGTGTAAGGCATCAATTGCCAGCGTAAGGAACTGGGCATTGCCGGCTGTATACTGGTAGAGCTGCTCAATCTGGGCGTCGTTCAGCGTCACATTGCGAACGGTGAGCAGGCGCCGAGTATCCGCTTCGCTCAACCCTTGGAGTGGATCAAACTGAGCCAGGGTGACAAAATCAGGCGCACGGCGCGAGGTAAGAATGATCGACAATTCACCCGCCACCAGGGCGCTGCGCAGGCGCTCGACCAATTGGTTGAGCACAGGGTCGTCATCCACATGGTGAAAGTCGTCAAAACAGAAAAGAAAACCGCCTCCTTGCACCTGTTGCAACACATAGTCAAAGAGCGTCTCACTCGGTGGTGGTTTGCCCCCAGTCATGCGCGCGCTTTGCAGGAGCCGCCACAAGTCATCACGCCCGTGACGCGCCAGGAATCCGGCCAACCGCGACAGGACGGCGTCAACGCCTTCGCCTTCGTGGAACGAATGCCAGAAGACCCGGTCGCGGTCGCGCGCCGTGCGTTCGATCAGTTTCGCGGCTAACGCCGTTTTGCCGACGCCGGGCATACCCGCGATGACGGCCAAATGTACCTCGGCCAGCTTCTCGCCATAATAAGCCAGATGGGCGTCTCGACCGACAAAACCAGGAATTTCCGGTGGTCGAGCAAGTTCGGGTGGTGGCGGAATCGCCAATGGCTCGGCCTCTAGGCTGGCCACCTGGAACAAAAGCCCATCTCCGGCGCGCAGAAAGAGCACTGGCGCGCCCCATGCTGAGGATCGGGCGCCAAATTCCAGAAAGATGCCTTTGCGCGCCTCAGAGATGGCGGCGTCTACCGGTAAACCCAGCGCCAGGCAGCGGTAGAATTCTCGGGTTAGGATTGCCGCGGCCTTGTCGCTCATGCCGTGCCGCATGGCGACCACCGCCGAGAGTTGGCGCTGTAACAGGCGCGGCGCCAGCCCTACAAGCAATTGACGGCTGGAAACGGTCGCGGTCTGGCATGCATTGAGCAGCACAAGTCGAGTTTCCTGGCTGCCGCTGAAGAACTCACGAAAGGAACGTTCATCCACCAATTGCGTATAGCCGGCCTCGTCTTCCAGGGCGACGCTGGCCGTTTCATCTTCGAAGCGCGCATGTCCGACAAAATGAAAGACATGGGGCTGAAACTGTCTCATCGCCTGGCTGATTGCGGGTGCGTTTGCATGTGTGAGCACCTCAACCTGGATTTGTCCCTGCTCGACTCTCCTAGCCAGCGCCTCACGCAGCAGCGCCTCTTCACGCACGACATCCAATTGCAGCAGGTCATGAGGGCTGGCAATTACGACCAACACCCGTAGCGGTAGGCGGACGGTCGTTGGGCGAACAGGCAGCGTGATCGGCACATAGCGCACCAGCGCGGTTTCGGGTGAGATCGCCAAAAAGGACTGCTCGTCGGGGTCAAACAGATATTCCCATGGGAGCGCGGCCAGTTCGGGTGCCGTGATCCGCAGGCGCACGCGCAGCCGCCTTGCCTGGCTGCGGATCATGCCCAGGCTCGTGCGATATAGGGTGGCGACATCGCCAGTAAAGAGTGCGCCAAAGAGAAAGGCGCCAAAGTCGGCCAAGGCGTGTGCATCCACCGGGTCTTGTTCAAGGGCGCGCAGTGTGTCCTGGCGTTTTGCATCCATGTGAATCGTGCAAAATGCCTCACCGTCGCCGGCGGGAGACTCAATGATGGTTACCAGGTAGCCCTTCGATGTACGGTTGCCAATCAGCAGATCAAAGGCCGCATAAATCGGGGCCGGTGCGGTTTGACTCATGGCTGTGCAGGGAGAATGAACGGACAACGGGCAGCGGTGACAACGAAACGAGAACACTGTGTTGGCGGTTCGAGGATGTTATTCGGTGATCTCAAAATCGCTGCGCCACGGCTATACGATATACGACGGAAAAGAACTTCAGTGTGACGACTGACATTGAGAGGTTTTTAGGTGAGGGGCGACCAATCTGTGAGGTCTGGAAAGGGGGCAAGTGGACATAAGAATGATACTCCTGTTCACTGACTTTGTCTATAGAACAGATGCTCTTTTTTTGACGGCGGATGCTTTGTAGTGCCGGCCACCGCGCCTCCGTCACCCCCTTGCAACACGAGGCAAGTCTGTTGCCCAGGCGTCAGGCGCTATAGGGCATAGGGTGGCAATGCTGGCCCCGACCGCCGAGAGCAGCGATCTGTGTGCTCAGCCGCCGCGGACATAGGGTCGGCGTTGCCCCCACGCCGTAAATATGCGCTGGCTGAGCAGAGCACGACCGGCTAACGCCGGGGTGGGCGCAGGGCCAACATGCGTAAGCCATTGAGCACAACCACCAACGTGCTGCCCTCGTGGCCAACCACGCCCAGGGGCAAGGGCAGCCGGAAAGTGGGTGCAAAGAGCGGAACGATGACGGTCAATGTCACCAGAGTCAGAATCACCCCCACCGAAATAACCACGTTTTGTTTCACGATCTCACCGGCGCGGCGGCTCAGCTTCATGGCAAAGGGCAGCTTGCTCAGGTCGCTTGCCATAAGCACCACGTCCGCCGTCTCCAGCGCCACATCGGTGCCGGCGGCGCCCATCGCCACCCCCACATGCGCGGTAGCGAGCGCCGGCGCATCATTGACGCCATCACCCACCATCGCCACCTTGCCTTTGGCGACCAGATCTTGCACTATTTCGACCTTTTGCTCGGGGAGCAGGTCGCTATGAATCTGGTCGACGCCAACCGCGCGGCCAATGTTCTCCGCCACGTTCTTGTTATCGCCGGTGATCATGACCACATGGTTCACACCCTGCTGGCGGAGTTCCTGCACGGCTGTCACCGCCTCGGGGCGCAGGGAGTCCGCGACCGCGATAAAGCCGACGACCTCCCAATCCCGGTCGGCGCCGAGCGTATCTTCCACCGTGCTGCGCCGCACCACCAACATGGCCGTCTTGCCCTTACGTTGCAGCGCCTCACCGATCATACGGATGGCCGGCGACAGATCCATCTCCTCGCTCATGAAGAGCTTGTCATTGCCGATATAGAGGGTCTCGCGGTGGTTCTCGCGCTGAAAGGCGGCCTGGATGCCGTGGCCGGGGATGGCGCGAAAGTCATCGGGCGTTTCGGGGTCGAGACCGGCCGCGCGCGCCCGTGCCACAATGGCGCGGCCCACATGGTGTTCGCTGCGCAATTCGGCGCTGGCGGCCAGACGGAGCAATTCGCTTTCGCTGTACTGATTGAGCGGACGAAGGTCGGTGACCTCCAGGTGGCCACTGGTCAGCGTGCCGGTCTTGTCAAACGCAAAGATGTTCACCATCGCCAGCTTTTCCATATAGGCGCCCCCTTTGAAGAGCACCCCCCCGCGCGCGGCAGCCGCGATGGCGCTCAGCACACTGGCGGGCGTGCTGATGATCAGCGCACACGGGCTGGCGACCACCAACAGCGTCATCGCCCTGTAGAGCGTATCGCCAAACGATTCATGGCTGAAGAGCTGGGGGATTGCAATGGCAAGCAACGTTGCGCCAATCACGGCGTAGGTGTATGGGCCACTAAATCGGTCGATGAAGCGCTGTGTGGGTGTGGCGTCTTGGCGAGCCTCTTCCACCAGGTTGATAATCTTGCTCAATGTGCTCTCTGCCGCCAGCTTGGTTGTTTCGACTTCCAACACGCCAGCGCCGTTGATTGTGCCGGCAAAGACCGCATCCCCCACTTGCTTAAAGACGGGAACACTTTCGCCTGTAATCGAGCTTTGGTCGAGCGTGCTGTCACCGCGCAGCACACGGCCGTCCACCGGCAGCCGCTCACCGGGGAGAACAAGGACCACGTCGCCGACCTGCACATCGTCGATCGGGCGTTGGATTTCAGCATCGCCGACGCGCACGCGGGCCGTCTCAGGGCGCAACACCGCCAACGATTGGATGGCCTTGCGCGTTCGTTCCATGGCAAACGTTTCGAGGGCGCCGCTGAGGGTAAAGAGGAAGAGCAACAACGCGCCTTCTTTCCACTCACCGATCAGCGCCGCCCCCAACGCGGCAGTGATCATCAAAAAATCGATATCCAGCTTACCCCGTTTAGCCTCCTCAATGGCGCCCATCAGCCCCGAATAGCCGCCAGCCGCGTAGGCGATCACGGCCAGCATTGTCGCCACCCAGGCCGGCAGGCGTTCTGTGACGCTGCCACCCCACCAGCCGGCGAGCAAAGCAACCAAGGTAATCAGCGCCAGCCAGAGTTCGACGTTGCTGCGCCAATAGGAGAAGAGTGAGCCGACACCCGTTGCGGTGGCAGTCGATGTCGGGGCATAGGTTGATGGTGCAGTTTGTGTAGTCATGATTTCCTCAAAATTACCACGCGAAGAAGTTCACGCGTGGCTGTTTATACGAATTGCCATTGGGGCAGCCACGCGCCGGCCCCTGTCGGTGCGCTGGTCGCTGCGGACAGACGAACCCACAACGGCTTGCGGACGCCGGCTCACCAGGCATCCTCGTCGCCCTGTCCAGCCTCTTGAGCGCGACTTAGGTCATTGGCCTGTTGCTTGCAGTCATCGCACAGCCCAATCACATGAATGTGGAGCGCCTCGGCATGAAACTGGCGGGCATGGGACAGATTGACCCAGCTCAGATCATGGGGGTCGAGTGGCGCATCACTCCCGTGATCCGTGACGCGATTGCAGCGCCGACAGATCAGATTGACGTGGGGTGTCAGGTTGGTCTCATAATGGGTATGCCCATCGCCAAGCTCGATCTGCGTGAGCGCCCCCAGCGCATGAAGCGTATTGAGCGTGTTGTAGACAGTGGCTCGGCTCAACCCAGGGTATTCGGCGGCCAACGCCTCAAACACAGCCGACGGCGTTGGGTGGCCTGTGACCTGAGCCAGATAGTCACAGATGGCGCGGCGCTGGGGCGTCAGGCGCAGGCCGGCGCCACGGAGAGCATCTTGAAAACGCTGTTGTGCAGGCATGACTTAACTCGGCAGTTTATGGAACTGCCTGGGGCACATAAGTCTCATTCCAGAGTCGCTTTATTTAGAATCATTCTAAATAAAGAATATCACACCTTGCTCATCTAGTCAATATATCTAGGGTACATAACCGTGATACGTCTATGCGGGTTCGAGCTTATGACGGGTGACAACCCTGTCGACTCCGTTTGTCGTTTTGACAGGCCTTGTGAAGTTTGGTACAATCTCCCGGCGTTGGCATATTCAACCAATGAGGGCCTGTGAATCGCTATTTGCTCACCATTGTCAGCTTGCTGGCTGTACTCTTCTGGCTGGCCTTTAGTTACGCGCCAGGGATGCCTTCGCTGCCGGCGCTCACCTTTCAGGCGGGTTGGTCAGGCGCGCTATTGCAGGCCCTGGCCCTGGCCGGGTTGATCCTCTTTGTATTGATACAGCTGTTCATCTTGTGGTCAACGTCGCGCCTGTCACCCATTCGCCAGGCGGAATCTGGGCCGCGAGTTCGTCTAGTTGCGGAATTTTTTTGGACAGCGCTGCCGTTGGTGATGACAATCGGTCTGGCTCTTCTCAGTTATCAGACCTGGCTGAGTGTAGGGAACTAGACTGCAATTGCTTTGAATGCAATTGCTTTGAATGGAATTGCTTTGAATGGAATTGCTTTGACTGCAATTGCTTTGAATGCAATTGCTTTGAATGGAATTGCTTTGAATGGAATTGCTTTGAATGCAATTGCTTTGACTGCAATTGCTTTGAATGCAATTGCTTTGAATGCAATTGCTTTGAATGCAATTGCTTTGAAGACGTGAACGACCGTTGGCCCAATTAACAAAAGTCTTACGTTTTCAAACGGGACACAGTATAGGCAGTATGGCAGCTGTGCAAATGTGCATTTGACGGGGCGACGCTTTCCGCCTCTCGCGCAGACTGGCATATAATATCCTAAGTGGGGGATGCCAGAAGTTAGCAAACCATACTCAAATCAGAATGAAAACCGGAGTCTGAAATGCTCACGCCGAGTCCGTGACTCGGCGGTTCACGGAACCGCCTGGAGCACAAAGGTCTGGTTTCCATTCTAAACTCAGTATAGATGGAGAGTCTATCCGTAAATGGTGGCGGCGGCCGATACGCTGCTCAGTTGATCATGCTGATGTACGCGCTGCGTGTCTGATTGACCCACTATTTGCGGGCAGTATTTACGGATCGATAATTGCTGTGAACATCACGCAGGATCTTACGCATTGCAAGGTGTAGGAGTTCCAACAAATATGCCGAAGTCTGCAAACGACCGACGACATTTTATTCTTGTGACGGTGTTGGTTGTGATCAGCACCGTGCTCTTGAACTGGCTGCTTTCTGCGGCCCTGCCGTTGCCAGTGCAAGCCAGCCTGGAGTCGCTGGTGATCGACGAGCTGATCGGTTGGCACGTCTGGATCATTGCCTTTCTCTTTTCGCTGGTGGTTGTCTTTATGCTCTACTCGATTGTCGTCTTCCGCCGTCGCGATGGCGATGAGGGCGAGGGTGAGCACTTTGAAGGCAACACCATGCTGGAAATCATCTGGACCGCGGCGCCGCTGGTGCTGGTCGTCATCTTTGCCTGGTATGGCATTGACACCCTCCGCCGCGTCACATTTGAAGATCCAAACCCCGTGGTCATCAAAGCGGTGGGATTCCAGTGGGGCTGGCGCTTTGAGTATCCCAACGGCGTCGTTAGCCAAGAATTGACCATGCCGGTTGACCGTCGTGTTCGCATGGATCTGGAGACCCAGGATGTCAACCATGCCTTCTGGATCCCCGAATTTCGGGTGAAGTCTGACTTGTTGGCGGGGCAGACGACCCACCTCTGGTTTACGCCCACCATGACCAGCGCCGAATATGAGGCGGAACATGGACGCGAAATCCGGCTCGTCTGCGCCGAACTCTGTGGCCGCGCCCACTGGAGCATGTATTCGACGGTGAAGATCGTACCCGAAGCGGAATACACGGCCTGGCTTGATGAGCAACTGGCCGAACAGACACCCTCTGTGGCGCAAAAGTAGTAATTGGCGACGCGAGACAACGTTTTTATGCAACGTTTTTATGCAAACGAACGGCAGCGGTACGAGGAGACAAACACAATGTCGCTGATGGATTTGGGATTGGTGCGTGGGCTGGTAGGTCAGGTGCTCGGCACGCTGGCCGGCATTGCGCTCGTGACCGCCATTCGCCTGGTTGCCGGGATGGAAGCCTGGGCGCAAGAACCGGCCCTCACCGCCGGGATTGTGCTGGGCGGCATCGGCTTTCTCATCGGCGTTGGCGCAATCACCGATTGGTCCAAGTGGTGGGTCGGCAAGGAGACGCCATTTGTTCATGGGCCGCCGCAGGGCAAGCCCGCATGGACGCGCTACTTTGGCGTCGATTACAATCACAAGGTTATCGGTATTCAGTACGGCGTGACGGGCCTGCTCATGATCATGATTGGCGGCGCGTTTGCCGTGATTTTTCGCACCGAGCTTGCGCGCGCCGGGCTACAGTTTCTGCCCGAGAATTCGTATAACACACTCTTGAGTATGCACGGCTGGGCCGCCCTCTTTGGCATCCTGATTGGGATCGGCGGCATGGCCAACTACATCGTGCCGTTGATGCTGGGCGCCGAAGATATGGCCTTTCCCCGCCTCAACGCCTTCGCCTACTGGATCAACGTGCCGGCCATCACGCTGTTGATGGGCAGCCTCTATTTTGGCTGGGACGGCGGCTGGACGGTCTATCCGCCACTGAGCACCATCGGCTCGGTGGGCTATCAGTTCGTCTTCTGGGCCGTCTTCTTTCTGGGCTTTTCGTCAATCTTGGGGTCGCTCAACATCATAGCCACCATTCTGCTCATGCGTCCGCCGGGCATGAGCCTCTTTCGTATGCCCATCTTCTGTTGGGCGGTGTTGGCGACCAGCTTTATCCAGTTGACGGCCACCCAGTTTATCGGCCAGGCTTTCTTGATGCTCTCACTCCAGCGCTTGCTGGGCATGGGCTTTTTTGACCCGGCCAAGCATGGTTCGCCGTTGCTCTTCCAGCATCTCTTCTGGTTCTATTCGCACCCGGCTGTCTACGTCTTTGTATTGCCAGGGCTGGGGATCATCAGCGAGTTGCTGCCCGTCTTTGCCCGCAAGCCCCTCTTTGGCTATCGCTGGATCGCCCTGTCGAGCATCGGCATTGCGCTGATCGGCTTTATCGTCTGGGGCCACCACATGTTCACTTCGGGCTATGCCGATACATTGCGCGTCTTCTTCATGCTCTCGACGCTCTTGGTGGCCGTGCCCACCGGCGTCAAGTTCTTTAGCTGGCTGGGCACCTTGTGGGGCGGCAAACTTGAATTCCCGACCCCCATGCTCTTTGTGCTCGGCGCGATTTCGGTCTTCCTCATCGGCGGCCTCAGCGGCCCCATCCTGGCGACCGTGGCCTCCGACCTGCCGCTGCACGACAGTTACTTTGTGGTAGGTCACTTCCACGCCACCATCTTTGGCGGCTTTGTCTTCCCCTTCTTTGCCGCCATCTATTATTGGTTCCCCAAGATCACCGGCCGGATGTACAACGAAGCCATGGGCAAGCTGCACTTCTGGCTAATGACGCCGGCGTTCTGGGCCATGAGCATTGGCCAGATGACGGTGGGCACCATGGGCATGCGCCGGCGCATTGCCGACTATGAGCAGGCCATGGGCGGCATGGTGAACAGTAACCTCGGCGCGGTCGAGGTGGGGCACATTGTGGTGACCATTGCCGGCTATGTGATTGCACTGGGGATTCTGCTCATGATCTACAACTTGTTCAACAGCGCCGAGGTGGGTGAAGTGGCCGGTGACAACCCCTGGCGCTCACGCTCACCGGAATGGCAGATCCCATCCCCTGTGCCGGAACACAGCTTTGCCAAGCCGATTGCTGTCGTGGGGGAACCCTATGACTACGGGCTGCCTGGCAGTTATGTGGCGTCGGCAACCGCAGGTGATGACTGATCGTTCTGGTGGGATTGAGGCGTTCATTCGCAATTGACCAGTGATCGACGATCGTTGGCAATTGATTGTGTCTAGGGGGAAGAATGAATTCAAAACGAGCAGCAGCATATCGGTTGAGTACAACCATTGCCCTGGTGCTAGCGGTCCTGACAGCCATCGAATACTTTGCCGCACTCTATCATGCAGGCGCAGCTATTATGTTCTTGCTGGCGCTGGGGAAGGCTTATTTCGTCGTCAACTTCTTTATGCACATTTCACGTCTCTGGCGCACAGATGGGGGACACTAGCTCATGACCGTTGCGACTCCAACGCTTGAACATGGCCACGCGGCAGACCACGCCCATGATGCGCACGGACATGATGCGCACGGGCACGGCGACAACTACGCCGTTGCCTGGCGCAACAACCGCATGGGGCTATGGCTCTTCTTCCTCTCCGAGACGTTTCTCTTTGGCGGCCTATTGGCCACACGCTTCTACCTCTGGGGAAACCATCGGCCCGAGCTGGATCAGGCCATCGGGCTCATTGTCACGGTCGTGCTACTCATCAGCAGTTACACCATGAATCTCGCCGAAACCGCGATCGAGCATGGTGACCGCAAGACATTCATGCGCGGGCTTGAGGTCACCTTTGTTTTGGGGTTGATCTTCTTGCTAGGCGTCATGATCTTTGAGTGGGGTCTCTTCCCCGCCATCTATGAAGGTCATTTGACCCCGTGGGGGGACGCTGAGCACGGCTATCCGTTCGGGGCGGTGGTCTTTCTAATGACGGGCATGCACGCCCTGCATGTGATCAGCGGTCTGATCTTTATCGCCTTTATTTGGAACCTGGCGCGCAAGGGCAGCTTTTCGCGCGAGCGCCACTGGGGTATTGAATCGTGCGCCATCTACTGGCACTATGTAGACCTGGTGTGGATCTTCTTCTACCCGGCGCTCTATCTGATTGGTGAGGCGGTTCATTAGCCATTGTCGGATGCACCATGCACCCTTTGATCCAGGCGTTGCTCTCAGCTTGGGAGTGGCGCGTTGATGTCACGGCTGTGTTGCTTGGCGCAGGCGCCCTCTATGTCACTGGTTGGCTTCGCCTGCGCCGCCGCAGCAATACGCGCAGACTAGCGCAACGACGACGGCTGGCAGCCTATGTAGGCGGTCTTGCGACCCTGGCAATTGCGCTTATGTCGCCTATCGACCGGCTCGGCGGCCAGCTTTTCTTTATACACATGATCCAGCACAAGCTGGAAATCATGATCGCGGCGCCTTTGCTCTGTCTGGGGAATCCGTTCCCCTTTATGCTGTGGGGCCTGCCGGCCCCCGCGCGCCGTTGGGTAGCCGGCCTCTTTAGGCGACGGTCGCGTTTCCGCCACGCCCTTAGCCAGGCCACCGCCCCCGGCATTGCCTGGTTTGTCTTTATCGCCTTCTACATGGGCTGGCACGACCCTGGTTTCTACAACCTGGCGCTCTATCACAAGGGGGTGCATGACGTTCAGCATCTGACCTTCTTTGTCTCAGCCATGCTCTTTTGGTGGCATATCACCAATGCGGCGCCCCACATTCATGGGCGGACAACGGTTTGGGTGCGTCTGATCATGCTGATCGCCGTGATCCCGGCGCAGATGATTGCAGGCATCATCATCGCCACATCGCCGGAACTACTCTACACCTATTATGCCAGCATCCCGCGCTTTTGGGGCGTCAGCGTTCTCGATGACCAGACCATTGGCGGCATGATCATGTGGACGCTGAGCAGCGAAATGATAGTGTGGGCGGCGGTCTTTTTGCTTGGGGGACTCTTCGGCCGTGAGCAGACCGCGGCTGGCCCGGTTACCGGCTGGGATGACGACGAGGCCATGATTGCGCCGGGTCTGGAGCACCGGGTCTTGCAGAGGCGGTGGCGGCAACTGGCGGAAGCGCGCTTGCAGGCGCGAAACGCATCATGAAGAGTTGCAGGCTTCGAGTTGGGTGTGTCGGTGGGTGTGGGTGGTCGTGGTCCCAAAATGGAAAGCCAGTCGCCCTAATCTCGCTGATTGCCCTGATGTTTGCACTGCTGCCAGGCTCGCTAATGGCCCATGCCGGCGGCGAGCCTGTGCTCACAGACGAACCGGCCGGCCCCTATCGGGTCTTTGCATGGATTCAGCCTGTGCCCCCCCGCGTGGGGACAGTCCATCTGGACATTGCGCTGACGCTGGCGCCCTCGACGACTGCGCCTGCCAACGCTCTCGTCGAACCCGTCACCGATGCGTACGTAACGGTTACCTTTACGCCCGAGAGCGATCCTGACCAGGCAATGCAAGTGATGGCGTCGCCAGAGAGCGGGCTTAACGGTTTCTATTACGAAATCGAGACGCGGCTGGGCGTCGAGGATATCTGGCGTGTTGCGGTGCGCGCAGAGGGCGCAGCCGGGGTCGGTGAGGCGCAATTCCAACGTCAGGTCCTTGCGGCGCGTCGGGTCGACTGGGTGGTGGTGGCTGCCGCCGGTTTGGGGTTGTTTGCGTTGATCGGTTTGGTCGGCATGTGGAATCGCCTCCAAGCCAAGGAGTCCGTGTGATTCTCAAAACCATGTTCAGCCGCCGCTATTGGCTGCTGACGTTGATCGTGCTCGTCGGGGTGGCGCTCTGTATTCGGGCCGCATTCTGGCAGATGGATCGCCGTGAACAGAAGCGAATGCTTAATCAGCAGATCGTCGAACGATGGGATGCGCCCCTCTTTGACCTCAACGAGGAGAGCCTACCTGCGGACTTGGCGCTGCTGGAGTATCGCCGTGTACGCGCCACAGGCGTCTTTGATTACGAGCACGAGATCGTCCTGAAAAATGATGTGCGCGACGGTGCGTCCGGCGTCAACCTGATCACCCCGTTGGTGCTGCCCGATGGCCGCGCCATTTTGGTGGCGCGCGGCTGGGTTCCGGTGGATCAGGCCACGCCAGAGCAGGCAACCCGGTTTGCCGAGCCCCCCAATGCCCCGGTGGTGGGTGTGCTCAAAGAGTCGCAGACACTGGCGGGCGCGCCCGAACCGACCCGGCCACAACGAGAATGGTTTCGTGTCGATCTGGATGCCATCCAGAAGCAGATGCCTTATGAGTTGCTGCCGGCCTTCCTCGCCATGCTGCCCGAACCAGGCCGCGTCACCACCGACCTACCCATGCGCACGCCGCCACCCGCCTTAGCCGACGAATACATGCATATGGGCTATACCATGCAATGGTTTAGCTTTGCCGCCATTGGTGTTTTTGGCTATATCCCGTTGCTCATCTACCTTGAACGGCGCCGCAAGCGGGCGGCTTCTGTGGCGTCCGGGTCATCACTGGTGGTGAATGGCCACGAAGACGCGGGGGCAGGCCTGCCCCCCGCGCCGCGCGAGGTGTAGGGTCTCATCAGATTCAATCGCTTGTGAACGTGTAGCGCCCATTGCCGGTGCTCCACTCCAGGGGTAAACCATGCCATTGCGCACCGCAATTCTGAAAGAGAATCTGACATCCACATCGGCTGTGCAATCCACCGCGGCGCCTAGCCCAACGTGGCGAGACTATGTCGCGCTGACCAAGCCGCGGATCATTTCGCTTTTGCTCGCAGTGACGCTGGTCCCCATGTTTTTGGCTGGCGAAGCGCCCCCTAGTGTCGGGTTGATCGTTTGGACCATGCTCGGCGGATTCTTGGCGGCGGGTGGGGCCAATGCGCTCAACCAATACATCGACCGTGATATCGACCATGTGATGACCCGCACGCGGCTGCGCCCGTTGCCGGGGGGGCGGATGCAGCCGTGGCAGGTATTGACGTTTGGCGCTGGGCTGAGCGCGCTCAGCTTCGTACTTCTCTGGCTTACCACCAATCTGCTGGCGGCGCTGCTGGCCCTCAGTGGAATCATCTATTACGTGGTCATCTATACACGCGTTCTCAAGCGCAATAGCACACAGAACATCGTCATTGGCGGGGCGGCCGGCGCCATTCCACCGCTCGTCGGGTGGGCGGCGGTGGCCAATGAGTTATCGCTACTGCCAATCTTTATGTTTATGATCGTCTTCTACTGGACGCCCCCCCACTTTTGGGCGCTGGCGCTACGCAAACAACAGGAATACCGCGCCGCCTGTATCCCCATGCTGCCCGTCATGGTCGGCGACCGCGAGACGCACAGGCAGATCGTGCTCTACAGTGTGCTGCTGCTGCTGATCAGCGTGGCGCCGGTTTTCTTGCGCCTGTTGGGGCCGATCTATCTGGGCTCGGCGCTCGCGTTGAGCGGGCTCTTCCTCTGGTATGCTATCACCATTTGGCGGCGCCCAACCGCCGAACACATCTGGCGACTCTATGGCTATAGCCTGCTCTATCTGGCCCTGCTCTTTCTGGCGATGGGCATCGACCATCTCTTTTATGCCCCCCCGGCAATGCTTGTCGATTTCAGCCTGCGGCTGTAACGTTGCGTAGCACCCGCTCACACTGTCCATTCGTCGCTGGGTGTAACAGTGAGCGCCCATGTTGATCGTCTCTCTATTTGGTGGTTTCTCCCTCCAATTTCATGACGCGCTCCTCACCCTGCCCTCGCACGGCAGCCGTTCTCTGTTGTCCTATTGCGCGGCCTACGCCGACCGGCTCCACACCCGCGCCTATCTGGCTGGGCTCTT
>JAHDWG010000686.1 GCA_023384495.1 Caldilineaceae bacterium | reverse complement strand
GCCCTCTTGCAGCCGGTGTTGGTGCGCTGGAAGCTGGGCGATGTGTCGGCGATGACCGTCGGCACGTTCCCAATCTATGGCGACCCAAGCGCCGAGCACTGGCTCGGAACCGACCGTATGGGGCGCGATGTCCTCTCCGTGTTGCTGATTGGGCTGCGCTACTCGCTCGCGATTGGCCTGCTCGCCGGTGTGTTGGCGACGACCGTGGGCATCATCGTTGGCTTTGTCGCCGGCTACCAAGGGGGGTGGGTAGACAACAGCCTGCGCTCGTTCACCGACATGATCCTGGTCATTCCCAGTTTTCCGATCCTGGTCACGTTGTCCGCCTATATTCGCGGGCTGAATGTGGTGACGATGGCTATTTTGCTGGCGATCTTTAGCTGGCCCTTCTCGGCGCGAGCCATCCGCTCGCAGGTGTTAAGCCTGCGAGAACGGGGCTATGTCGACCTGGCGCGGGCGTCCGGTCTGAGCAGCATGGAGATCATCTTCCAAGATATTCTCCCCAATCTCTTGCCCTATCTCGGTGTGGGTCTGGCTGTGAGCACTGTTGGTGCGATCCTCGCCGCCGTGGGCCTGGAGTTGATCGGCCTGGGGCCGGGCAACGTGGCAACGCTGGGGTTGATGATCAACTGGGCGATTGGCTGGGGCGCGATGAGCCTGGGCAAGTGGCATCTCATCGCCGCGCCGGCAGGGGCGCTGGTCATCCTCTTCTTTGCGCTCAACCTGATGAACATTGGCCTGGAAGAGGCCTTTAATCCCCGTTTGAAAGGGACAACAGGACAGTAACGATGAATAGACCTCTCCTCGAAGCCACTGATGTCCGTATCTATTACAAGAGTGTGCATGGCGAATACAAGGTCGTGGATGGCGTGGATGTAACGGTCGAACGTAACGAAATTTTCGGTCTGGCAGGCGAATCGGGCTGTGGCAAATCGACGCTGGTGGAAGGAATCATGCGGCTCATACGCCCGCCTGGTCGGATCGCCAGCGGCAGAGCCATGTTCTATCCGCAAGAGCCAATCAACCGGGCGCTGGCGACGACGCAGCCCGCAGGCGCGCCGGGCAGAGATAACTTGGGCGATGGTATCGACCTTTTTCAAGTAAATAATGACGACCTGCGCTATCTGCGCTGGCGCTATCTCTCGTACATCCCCCAGGGCTCGATGAACTCGCTCAACCCAGTCATGCGCATCGGCGACCAGATGATCGATGTGATTGTCCAGCACTCGGAACTAACCAAGATTCAGGCGCGTGAGCGGGCGATTGAGGTGCTGGCAACGGTAGGGCTTTCCCCGCGCGTCGAGCGCGCCTATCCCCATGAACTGAGCGGCGGCATGAAACAGCGGGCCATCATCGCCATGGCGGTGACGCTCAACCCGCAACTGATCGTGGCCGATGAGCCAACCACGGCGCTGGATGTAAACGTGCAGCGCGCCGTCCTCGAAACCATCGCCGAGGTCAAGGAACGCACCGGCGCAACGGTGATCTTTGTCAGCCACGACCTGGCCGTCCACGCTGAACTGGTAGACCGGCTCGCCATCATGTACGCCGGTGATGTGGTGGAGGTCGGCTCGGTCTACGATATCTTCGAACGACCCAAACACCCCTACACGCAACGGCTGATCGCCTCGATCCCGACACTGGGCGGCTCGCGCACCCGGTTAGAAAGCATCACCGGCATCGCGCCCAGCCCGCTGGCCTGGCCGGGCGGCTGCCGTTTTCACCCTCGCTGCCCCCATGTGATGGACATCTGCAAGCGGGTCATGCCCAAATTGCGCGAGCAGGGGCCGGGACATCAGACGGCGTGCCATCTTTACGACGGCGATGCCGAGCAACACGTTGACAGCAAGGCGGTCGTCGCATGAGCACCAGTACACCTCTGATCGACGTTCAAAATGTGCGCAAGATCTTTACAACTGCCGGCGTCCTGGCGCGGCGGGACGTGGTGGCGGTGGATGATGTCTCGTTTGCCATCCAGGGAGACAAGCCCAAATTGCTCACCATCGTGGGCGAAAGCGGCAGCGGCAAGACGACGCTGGCGCGCTGCATCTTGGGGTTGACAGACCCATCGGGCGGTCAAATCCGTTATCGGGGCAAAAACATCCACGCCATGAACAAAGAGGAGTGGCACAACTATCGCCGCGAGGTGCAGCCCATCTTTCAAGACCCGTATTCCACCTACAATCCCTTCTACCGCATCGACCGTGTGTTGAACATGCTGGTGCGCAAGTTCCACCTCACCTCGTCCAAAGCCGAGACAAAGGAACGGATCGAGGA
>JAHDWG010000685.1 GCA_023384495.1 Caldilineaceae bacterium | reverse complement strand
CCTCATTCAACTGCCGGGCCAGATAGGCATCCAGGTCTGGGCCTTGTGGATTGGCGAGCATGGTTTCGAGCCATGCCTGGCGCTCAAAGCAGAGCACCCGCAGGTCCCACACACAGGCGGCCAGCCCGGTCGGTGTCCTATAGCTGAACTGGTCGATCTGGTCTTTGGGCGAGACATAGACGTGGTGATGCAGTTCGTTTTCATCGGCCCAGAAATCGACAAAGATAAAGACGGCGCCCCGGCCATCGTGGATGCCCAAGAAGCCAACCTCGTAGTGTGGCTTCCCGGTCGCTGACTCGGCCAGGCGCTTGCGAGCCAGCTCCTTCCCAATCTCCACCAGTTCGGGCCGGATCGCTGGCTGGCGGTACGCGATGCCGTAGACCTTTAGCCGCCACTCGCCCTCTTGCCAGAGTTCGAGACAGCGGATGGGGCGGGCGGCGTACGGCTCTTGAAATTGAAACATGTCGCTCTCCTTCCTCTGTTCCCACTTGATCGATTCAAAACTGGTGACGCTACGCAAATCCGTTCAATCTGCTCTCAGGAATCCGTTGGCAGCTATTCGCCAGTATAGCGACCGGGCGGCAAGCTGGCAATCAACCCTCTGCGATCCAGCCGCAGCGAGGACGCCAGTCACACCTGAACACTTTGCCGCCACCGCAGCCCGATCTTCGATGCCAAGCTAGCCAATTCCCAGAATGTGGTTGTCATCAGATTGTAGGAAAGCCACGCGCTGCCGGCCAGTTGGCTCTCACGGAGAAGCGCCTGCTGTTGGGATTCTGCCAGTAGCTCCATCTGTCGTTCCTTGGCCAGCCAGTATTGGTGAGTCAAAGTTTGCATGAGTTCCTCCTTTGCTGCTACCGTTGTTAAATGCGCTCTTGCTGCTCAGGATAGCGCATGGTTGCCGCCACCGCATCGGCCAGCGGGCGCATTTTGGTTCGGGCTTTGCGGGGAGTGCCGATCTCCGTCAAAAGGCGGAGGGGAAAAGCAGGAACACGGGGATACACAGAGTGCGGCGCTGTGTATCCATCATACCAGAACGCGGAGAAGACACAGAGGACACGGAGAAAAAACTCTGTGCGCTCTGTGCCTCCTCTGTGAACTCTGTGTTGCTGCTTTTTGCTGTTTACTGCGTCGCGACCAACAGTTCAGGCGAGGCGTTTAGCAGGCCGCTCAAGCTCTTGAGGAAAGCAAGCAGTTGCTCGATCTCCTGTTGCGTCAGGTTGAGCGGCTCCAACTCGCTGTGGCCGGCGGGTGCGTCGGGCGCCCGGTTGTAGTGATCCAGCACTTCTTCCAGTGTGGCAAACTGGCCGGCGTGCATAAAGGGGCCGCGCCCGTCGACATTGCGCAGTGTGGGCGGCTTGAAGGCTCGATCCAGCCGGTGGTCATCGACCACGGTGAAGCGCAGTTCGGCGCACTGTTCCGGGGCGGCATCGCTATAGGGGCTGAGACAGTTGAACTCATCGGCGATTACCTGCTTTACGCCCAGCGCTCGACCCGTGTCTGCGGGCAGTTCGGGCACAGCCGGCACGCCCGTGTTGTGAAAGACGTTGTCGGTGAAGAGTGGCCCGTTGTGACACTGTACGCAGTCAGCCTTGCCGATAAAGAGGCGCAGACCGGCGACCTCGTCTGTGGTGAGCGCCGTGCGCATGGCTTCCTGATCATCGTTGAGCACAGCTTCCACATAGCGGTCAAAGCGCGCTGGCCCCGGCAGGATGCGCCGCTCATAGGCAGCAATGGCCTTGCCCATGTTGGCATAGATGTGCGTCACGGCTTCGCGGTCTTCCGGTGACATCGCCTGCCAGGCTGCGCTTGCGTCCGGGTCGGGAACCGGGCCGGCCTGCTCCGGCAAATGGTCCAATGCCGGCAACGGCCCAAAGAGCGCCTCGTACTCGTCCCGATACTGTTGGTCGATGAGGTGGGCATAGAAGGTGCGGTTAGCGCCGTGCTCCACCGGGCTTTCCAACGGGCCGAGCGCCTGCGCCCATAAGCTGTCCTTGCGTCCGTCCCAGAAGAGCCACGGGCTGTAGGCCGTGCCGACGATGGTCATGGTGCGACGGTCGGTTGTGCCTACACCCTTGCCCAGTGGGATGCCATCCTGGAACTGTTCACCCGGCAGGTGACAGGTTCCGCACGAGACCTGGCCGTCGGCGCTGAAACGGGTGTCGAAAAAGAGTTGATGGCCGAGCGCAACGGCCTGTGGGTCGTCGGCATATTGATTCGACGGGTCAGGCGGGAGGGGGGGCAGGCTGCCGATCCACAGCGCACGCAGGATCGAGACCTCCTCTTG
>JAHDWG010000108.1:16501-19156 GCA_023384495.1 Caldilineaceae bacterium | reverse complement strand
GCGCAGGGTGTGCGCCGGTGAGGTGTTGAGGGTGACGGCGTTGAGGTCGAGCAGGCCAAAGCCGTTGCTTGTAAACGAGGGGCTGATAAAACGCATCTCCGCCGGCCAACGCAAAAACGAAGCGCCAACCTCGTAGCGGTCGAGGAGCGTAAAGTTGGTGATGCCCAGATTCTGCAACACCACGCCCATGCCCACGCCCGCCGCACCCGCGCCCACGATGACCACATCATATCGACCGGGCATATCCCTCATCCTCTCACTTGCTCGTCATCTGCCGACACAAATGAGATACAGTCTCATTTGTGTTTGCGAATTATAGCGGATCGAATTCGTATTGGCAAGCCCCTGTGTTGCTTTCCGTTTTTGCGCGCTGCCTCAGCGCCACGGTTCAGCCCAGGCGCGCGTGCGAACCTGGCTGCGGATATGCCATTCGCGCAGCGCGTCGAGCAGCTCGCGCTTCTTGTCGGCGTGGGCGGGGTCATCCCACCGGTTCTGCACCTCGCCACGGTCGTTGCGCAGGTCGAAGAGCTGGCCATATGGCTCGCCCAAGAAGTGGACCAATTTCCAGTCACGATTGCGCACCATGGTCATAAACTCGGCCTCTTGCAGGGTGCCATCGCGGCCATGCTCGGCAAAGACGTAGTCGCGCCCGGCCCATGCCTCCCCGCGCAGGACCGGCAGCAGCGACTCGGCCTCCATGGTCGCCGGCGGCGCAACTCCGGCCAGTTCGAGGATGGTCGGCCCCAGGTCCATAAGCGAGCAGAGCTGGTCGAGCTGGCGGCCACCGGCAAAACGCCACGGCGACCAGACCAGCGTGGGCACACGGGTGACCACGTCGTACATGGTCCACTTTTGGCTGTGACCGTGGTCGCCCAGCGCCTCGCCGTGGTCCGACGTGAAGATGACCACTGCGTTGTCAAGATAGCCCTTGGCCGCTAGCGCCTGCATGATCTGCCCCACCTTTTCATCGATCATGCCACAGTTGGCGTAGTAATAGGCGCGCTGTTTGTGAAGTTGTTCACGCGTGGGGTTGAGCAGATGCACCACCGAGTCGTGGTCCACCTCATGGTTGTGCTGGCGCATGGCCAGCAACGGTGGCGGCTGGCCGGCCAGCTCCGCCTCGCTGACCTGGGGCAGGGGCAGCGCCTTGCCCATGTACGGTTCGGCATAGCGGGGAACCGGGTCAAAGGGCGGGTGCGGGCCGGGGAAGCCAATCTGCAAAAAGAGGGGGTTCTCGCTTTTGGGCTTGGTCTCGATCCACCAGGTCGCCATGTCGCCCACAAACATGTCAGAGTGCGTCTCTTCGGGCAGCTCCCAGAGAAAGGCGCCCAAACTTTCGCGGTAATCGGGGCGTTGCCGGTAGAGTTCGCGCTGCTGCTTGACCAACCCGCGCGCCCGCAGCCCCTTGTCCCACTCGTCAAAATAGTAGCGGCCTTCGAGATAGCGGTCTTTGTTTTCCACCACATAGCGCTCGTGAAAACCGAGCGGCGTCTCGAACGGAACGGTGTGCATCTTGCCCACGTTGACGCAGTGGTAGCCGGCCTGGTTGAGCTGCTCCACCCACGAGCGCCGCCACTGGTCGCCATTTTTGAAGACGCCGGTGGTGTGGGGATAGTGGCCGGTGAAGAGGCTAGCGCGCGACGGCACACACGACGGCGCGGTGATGTGACACTGAGTCAGCGCCACCCCCTCGCGCACAAGACGGTCCAGATTGGGCGTCTCCATATAGGGGAAACCGAGCGCGTGGATGGTGTCATAGCGCTGCTGGTCGGTGATGATCAGAATGATGTGGGGTCGGTCAGTCGGCATCGAACGATGGTCTCCGTTGGTCTAGACTGGTGGTTATTTGAAACCAAGCGTTTTGTTCGAAAAAAAACACTTGATTTCAAACAGAACGCGCATGAGATGGCGAGGGGCGCGACAGGGCGGCTTACCCAAATTGTAGCCCTTGGGCCAGTGGCAGCTCGCGCGTCCAGTTGATCGTATTGGTTTGCCGGCGCATGTACGCCTTCCATGCGTCGGAACCAGACTCGCGGCCGCCGCCCGTCTCTTTTTCGCCGCCGAACGCCCCGCCGATCTCGGCCCCACTGGTGCCGATGTTGACATTGGCAATGCCGCAGTCAGAGCCGGTGTGCGCCAAAAACTGCTCGGCTGTGAGTAGATTGGTGGTGAAGATCGCGCTCGAAAGCCCCTGAGGAACCGCGTTGTGCAGCGTGATAGCCTGGTCTAGCGTCTCATATTCCATGAGATAAAGAATTGGCGCAAAGGTCTCTTCACAGACGAGCGGCGTCTGGGCCGGCATCTTGACGATGGCAGGTTCGACAAAGTGTTCGCCCAGGTCGGGCCGGCGCCCGCCCCCGACGAGGAGTTCACCGCCCTGGGTCTGCGCCTGCTGGAGCGCGGTCGCCATTTGTTCGACGGCCTGCGCCGAGATGAGCGGCCCCATCAGCACGCCCGGCTGCATGGGGTTGCCGATGGGGACCGAGCGGTAGGCGCGCACCAATCGTTCGGTCAGCTCGCCCGCAATCTCGTGGTGGACAATGAGGCGGCGCGTGGTAGTGCAGCGCTGGCCGGCTGTGCCCACCGCGCCGAAGACGATTGCGCGCACGGCCAGATCCAGATCAGCGTCGGCGGCGACGATGATGGCGTTGTTGC
>JAHDWG010000108.1:12083-16491 GCA_023384495.1 Caldilineaceae bacterium | reverse complement strand
AACTCCAGGATCGTTTTGCCCAGCCGCCCGGCCACCGCCTGCGCCACGTGGCGCCCGGTGCGCACCGAGCCGGTGAAGCTGATCAGCGGCAGCCGGGGGTCGGCGATCATGCGTTCGCCAACTGTGTCATTGGGGCCGATGGCAAGGGTAAAAATACCGGTTAGCCCATGGTCGGCCATCACCCGGTTGCAGATGTGCTGCACCGCGATGGAGACCAACGGTGTGGTGAGCGACGGCTTCCAGACCATGGTGTCGCCACAGACGGCGGCAATGGCGGCGTTCCACGACCAGACCGCCACCGGGAAGTTAAAGGCGGTGATAATGCCAATCGGCCCTAAGGGGTGCCACTGCTCATACATGCGGTGGCCGGGGCGTTCGGAGTGCATGGTCAGGCCATAGAGTTGGCGCGACAGCCCCAGGGCAAAGTCGCAGATGTCGATCATCTCTTGCACCTCGCCGATGCCCTCGGCGCGGATTTTGCCCATTTCCAGTGTCACCAGCTCGCCCAGCGGCTCGCAAAGCTCTCGCAGCGCGGCGCCCAGGTCGCGCACGAGCAATCCCCGTTTGGGGGCCGGGGTCATACGCCATTGGGCAAACGCCCGTTGCGCCTGTGTGGTCACCTGATCATAGGTGGCCGGGCCGGCCTGGAGCACCTGCGCCAACCGTTCGCCCGTGGCTGGGTTGATCGAATCCAGCAGCACGCCATTTGCTTCTTCGAGCCATCCGTCGGGGCCGAAACAGGCGCCGGGATTGATTGGCCCTATTTGTAGTATTTTTAACAATGCATTCACAGTCATGATCTCCTCAATTGTCAACCCTCAGGCGAATTGCTCGATTCGTTCGATCCCTTTGCGCGTGAGCGCTATGCGGGTGCGTTCGAGTCGCTGAAATCGATGTTTACCCTCGCTAGTGTAGAGCGTGACCACGTTGAGATAATAGACCCGATGGCAGCGCGCCAGAGAAAGCTTACCGTCTTTCACATAATAGCGGCGTTCGTATGGGTCGTCCATTTTGCGCAGATAGGGGCGTACATCATGGCGCATGATGTCGTGGACGCCGGCGATGGCTGGCCCGCCGGTTGCGATCTGCCGGAACGCATCGGCGTGGAGCACAACCTCTTTGGTGTAACAGATGACATTTTCCCCCGAGCCGGCGACATCCAGCTCGGGCGCAAAACGCCGATTGCGCACAGCCAGCACATTGGCGGGGATGGCGCCATCTTCGACGAAGGTCACCTTCTCGCGTAGAAAACCAAGGCGGCGCTTGCCGTCGAGCGTGCGGATGGTGACGCGCCGGTCAAAGAGAAAGCGGCGCAGCACGTGGGCAAAGAGTGTTCGCCCCGTCTCTTTGATGCGGTCTTTGAACATATAACCCACGACCAGGGCGGCAAAGACGGGGAAGGTAAAATAACCGTATCGACCCTGGAAGTAGAAGGCAACAATGGTTGCAAAGATCATGGAGAGGCCGGCGGCAAGCGCAAAGAGCACGTGTTCAAGCGCGGTGCCTTCCCGGTGGATAGTCAACGAGAGGTAGAGGACGCTGGACGCGTATTTCTTCAGGGTTGATGCGCGGTTGAGAAAGACTTCGTTATCGCTGTCGGGGTGCAACAGCGCGGGATAGCGCACACGCTGCCGATACGCGATTTCGGCTTCAATCTCCTTCTCGATTTGCCGTTCGAGGTCAGTCCGCACTGTGCTTTCGGGTGTTTGGCTCACCAGCCGGAACAGGTTGACCAGGAACTCTTCCACCACCAGGCTGATCGATTCGTCTGCCAGACGATACGCGTGTTGAATTTGCGGATTGTTACACAAGCGCCCGAGCTGTGCGCCAAGCTCTCGAAAGTGGTCGAGGATGGCGTGCAGCTCTTGGATGGCGTTTGCAGTCATTGTGCGAAACTGGGTTACTCGAGCAGCCGCATCGATGCGTTGCCTGTCGATGCGACGGATCAAGCGAAGTTCAAGCCGGAGACTGCTCCTGAGAACAGCGCGCATAAACTTCAGGCAGTTGACAATCTGCCGATCGACGCTGTGCTGCTGGGGGGTGTATTGCTGCGCGTATCGTGGCTGCGGCGCCGGTAGAGAATCAACCAATTGTTGCAGGCGCAGCAACGGCGAGTCTGTCGCACAGCGCAGCTCATGTAAGGGAACAAGCGGCGTCTGGAGGCGCACATAGTTCTGGATGTCCCGATAGAATTCTGTCTTACTGTACGTATCGCTGCGAATTGCCAGGCTCGACGGCACAAATAGGTAAGTGGTAATCTGGTAGCGAGTGCGCCTTTTGGGCAGCAACGGATAGTCCAGCTTGAATTCCACTTGATATTTATCGTGTGCGCGGACGCGCTGGCGTATCGCCTCCTCCATCGTAATTCGTTTGCTCCTCACAACCACTTCGCATGCAAGACGCGACTCTCATCTCTCAAATCGGGTTGTAGGGCATTATACAACAAAGTGGACAGTTGGGGTCATTGGGGGTGCGCCGGTTCAAGCGGGGTCAGCGGACAGCGGCGTGGTAGCGGCGGACGATTGTCTGGCCCGCCGGGCTGAGCACGAAGTCGATAAAGGCCTTGACCTGGCCCTGCGGTTCACCACGGCTAATCAGAAAAAGAGGCTGGGTAAGGGTGTAACTCTGGTCGCTAACATTTGTGACCGACGGCGTGCGCCCCTCCAGGGGGAGGACGCGGACACGGTCGGCAGGCGGTGTGGCGGCGGGGGGCTGATCCGCCAACCAGGGCAAGACAAAGGCGCGCGAGACATAGCCAATCGCCTGTGGGTTGCGTGCGACAAAGGCCACCACATCGGCGCTGGTGGGCATTACCACCGCAGTGAGCGAGACGGCCTCATCACCCATGACGCGGCGTTCAAAGAGCACGCGGCTGCCGCTGCCGTCTTCCCGGCTCACCAGCAAGACCTCCCCGCCTGTGTCCCCCACTTCCGCCCAGTCGATGATCTTACCATTGTAAAGGTCACGGAGCTGCGTCATGGTCAGCGCCGGCGTCGTATTGCTCGGGTGAATCACAACGGCCAGCCCATCCAACCCAATGGGGATGCGGACCAAACGCGCGTTGCCCGCGGCGGGGCCATTGCTCGTGTCAGGGGGAGGTAGGGTGCTGGCGGCCAGGTCGATCTGCCCGGCCAACAGACGTTCTTCACCCAATGTGCTGCCCCCCCCACGCAGGTCAAAACGGACATTGGGGTGTTGTCGGGTGAATTCGGTGGTGAGTTCATAGAGGACGGGCTGCATGGCCGTCGCCCCCGCGATGGTGAGATTGATGGGCGTTGGGGTTGCGATCGTCACCTGGGCGCAGCCAGCTATGCTCACCACCAGCAGGCATCCAATAGTCAGCGCTGTTTGAAAACGAAAACATCTTTGCGGTTTTAGTCGAGTCCAACGCGCGTTTTCAAGGCGACCGCAGTTTAACAGGGTAATTATGCGAACCATTGACGCTCGTTTCCACATGAACCAAACAGGGGCGATTGTCGTTCGACCACCGGTCATCGCCAAAGCTGGGTCAGCACAAGCACCAGCGGGCCGACAATCAGGCAATAGGCGGCAAAGAGATAAAGCGTTCGAGTGCGGAGATACGCCAACAGAAAGCGAATTGCCATATAGCCGGATAGTGCGCTTGCGACAAGCCCAATCAGCAATAGGGGGGCCTGTGCAATCAGCGCGCTCCGCTCTTCACCGAGCGCCTTGACCAGTTGGAGCAGCCCCGCGCCAAAAAAGGCGGGTGTGCCGAGAAAGAAACTGAAGCGGGCCGCATCCTCGCGACGGATGCCACGCACCAGCCCGGCGGCAATCGTGCTGCCGCTACGGCTGATGCCCGGTGCGAGCGCCAACGCCTGCGCCAGCCCCACCACAATGCTATCGAGCCACGTAAGTTGGGTCAGGTTGCGTGGCTGCCGGAGATGACGAACCATCTGTTCGCTGCCGATCAGCAACAACCCGGTGACGATCAGGAAGCTGGCCGCGGCGGTGGGGCTGTCAAATAGCTCCTCGAAGAAATCGCTAAAGAGCAGGCCGAGGGCAGCCGCCGGTATGGTGCCCACGACGATAAACCAACCCAACCGCGCATTAGAGTCGGCCAGCGAACGGACGAGGAGGCTGCGGATGGTCGCCACGGCAATCAACCAAAAATCGCGCCAGAAGACGAGCAGAATTGAAACCAGTGTTCCCCAGTGGAGCATGGTGTCGAAGAGCAATGAGGGCTTGTCCCACCCCAAGAGCCAGGGGGTCAATACGAGATGTGCGCTGCTGCTGACGGGGATAAACTCGGTCAAACCTTGTACGATGCCTAAGATGATGGCCTGGATAATCTCAAACAAGAGGATATACCTTTCTTTATACTTGACTGCAATACTTGACTGCAATACTTGACTGCAATACTTGACTGCAATACTTGACTGCAATA
>JAHDWG010000108.1:0-11983 GCA_023384495.1 Caldilineaceae bacterium | reverse complement strand
CTTGACTGTCATTACTTGATTGTCATTACTGCTCTCTACATCTCAGCTTCTCTATGTATCATATTGACGTTAATTGCCGAATAATACATTGATATTGGCTGTTAATACCATGACTTACGGAGAACCTGATGGTTATCAAGAGAGCCAACTTGGTCAACGAACAAATCATCAGTCAAGGCTTGCGTAAGCTCTAGATATGACAAACACCTCCATGATGGGCGATTGGGCCAGCCGGTGAGACAAAAAGGAATGGCAGGCAAACCCGATTCAAACCTGACTGACAAGGAAGGGATGGTCGGGCTTGCCTGCCGAACTGGTTCAAGACTTCATACTGGTTGCCAACCGATCACGTTGCTCTGCTTTGAACCCACAATGTTGGCGTCGGCAAAGCGATGGGTTCTGGGGTTGCCACACTCTAGCGCGCCCACTCCGCCGGGCGGCGGGTGAAGATCTCATCCAGCGCGGCGCAGGCTCGCTCGGTGGCCTCTTCCACCGTTGCTTCACCTGACCAGATGGCCGAGAGTTCTTGTCCCACCGCGGTCCACCATTCATCGGTGTCGGGTGTAGGGTAATAGTCGTGGCCGTAGTTGGCAAAATCACTCCAGAGCACGCTGATGTCTTGCGGCGCGTGCAGTTCGCGGTAGGCTTCGCTCTCCACCACGCTGGTCAAGCCGGGCACACCGTTCTTCATCATGCCCGTCTGCCCGCCTTCGCCCATCAAGAACTTGACCACCTGCCACGCTTCCTCTTGGTGGGGGGACGTGCTGAGCACTGACCAGGCGTTCGAGCCCATCTGTACGCGGCGGATGCCCGTTTCGGCGTTCACCGGCATGTGGGCAAAATCCCAGTCAAAGCCGGCCTCGCGAATCTGCCCTTCTTGCCAGGTGCCGCCAAAATAGAGCGCCACCTTGCCGGTGAGGAAGGGGTTCTCCTGGCCCGCCAGTGCGGTGGGCGACGGCATCACGTTATGGACAAAGATCAAATCGGCGAGAAATTGCAGGCCTGCCTGGGCTTCTTCACTGGTGAGCGTACACTGATCACCCGCCTCGTTGAGCACGGCGCCCCCCATGCCGTGAATGAAACTTGTGCTCCAATAGGGTACGTTGATCGGGCTCATATGCAGGCCCCACTGGTTCTCATCCGCGTTGGTGAGCGCCCTGGCGTATTCGAGCATATCGTCCCATGTCCAGTCGTCGGCTGGGAAGTCCAGCCCGGCTGCTCTGAGTAGATCTTTGTTGATGTAGAGCGCTTGCCCGCCGGCGTAGAGCAGGCCGCCATAGATACCGCCCTGCCAACCCCACTCGGGTTCATGAGGATAGAAGTAGGCGCCCATGTCTACCTGGTCGCGGTCGATAAACGGTTTGAGATCGACAAACATGCCGCGCGCCGCGCCCGGCACCACCCAATTCATCTGGTTGATGGTGATGTCGGGCGCATTGCCCGCCGCATACTCAGTCTGGAGCTTATCCCAATACCCGTCGATGGGGCGGAATTCAATCTTCACTTGGATATTGGGGTTTGCCTCCATAAAGGGTTGAAGAGTGTCTTCCAAGCTTTTGTTCCACGCATCCCCAAGCCCGTAGCTGGCCAGGCGAATTTCAACCGGACCAGCCTCGGCGGCCCCCGGCGCGGCGACGGGCGCACAGCCGGCCACGAGCATGGTTAGTACAGCGATGAGAAGCAGCGGAAAGGACGCCGCCCTTGCAACTACCTTGCGCATGATGCACTTCTCCTTGTGTGAGCTGGACAAGAATGACGTTGGACTTCATTACCAGACACTTGTTATCTGCAACGAATCAGGCGCCGTCACGGCGCGGCGAATGACGCCGAAAAGTCGCCGCAGCGACAGGCAGTCGAGCGCCTGCGGGCCCTCTGGGCGCAGTTTCCAACCCTGCTGCGATAATCGTACAGAATTGCGCAACTCAGAAACCGCAGAGACTGCACGGAGAACACCGAGAAGAATACGATGGCTCGTTTTGGGGCAAGACGCTCTCTGTCCTCTCTGCGTTCGGTGTTGCTTGCTGCAATGCCGCTATTTCCATCTGCATGACAAGCGGTCAACGCTGTTCACTATACTGGAGCAGGATATGCTTGTCAAACTTGCGTCGTTCGCACGCTTCCTTGCCCTGCTCACCCGATGGCGTAGACTGGACAACAAACGCACGGTGATGTAGAAGGGGATTGTTGCACAGTGAATTGACGTAATCTCGCTTGAATGGGGTCGCGCCCTTGCCTGTCATGGGGTATGGGCAAGCATGGTAGAAGAGCGAGGCGCTTGCCAAGAACCTCACTTCTCTGCCATACTGCATTCCTCTACCCAGAACTTGTTCCAACCATTTGGATACAACAAATATCTACAAGAGAGGATCGATTGCATATGAGCACAATCGAAACACCGCGCCTGCGGCTGCGCCCTTTCCACGCGACGGATGCGTCGGTCGCCTACCCCTGGCTGACCGACGCCGAAATCATGCGCTATATGCCGACGGGACAGGATCACACGTTACAACAGGTCGAGGCGCGCCTGGCCCGCTACATCGCACACCAGGATCGGCATGGCTACAGCCGCTGGCTGATCTTCGACCGCGCCACCGGCGAACCCATCGGCGACGCAGGGCTGCTCACATTGCCCGAAACAGGGGAGATCGAGTTGGGCTATCGTCTGGTCAAGCCGCGCTGGGGCAAGGGATTGGCGACCGAAGCTGCGCAGGGCTGGTTGGCCTACGCCTTTGACCACCTGGGTCTCACCGACCTCATCGCCTTTGCCCACCCTGGCAACCCCGCGTCGGTGCGGGTGATGCAAAAATGTGGCTTTCACTTTCTCCGCCACGATCAAGTTGGTGGGATGGAGGTGGTGGTCTATGGAATACAGAGGGCGGCCATCACTGGCCAGGGATAGCCAGATTTGTTTCTGGCGTAGAAAATGTTCGACCGCGCGTGCGCAAACAGATTCCACAACACGCTATCAGGCTGGCGCGCTCCGTTGCGCATGGGCCTCTTGTAGCGCACGATGCACTGGTACGTTCTCCAGAAACGAACGGCGCAGCGCATCATCCTGGATCCGGTCGGCATATTGTTGGAGCAGATCATACCCTCGTTGCAAGAGGGTGGTCGCACGTGTGTCGTGATTCGCCGCCAGCACCTGGTAGCAGGTGAGATAGATCAGGAACGGTTCATCCATCCCAACACTCAGATGCGTTGCAAGGGCGGACAAAATATCGTCTATCCAACCGATTGCCGCTGTTTGGTCTCCCTGCGCCAACTGGGTGCGCGCCAGGCCGGCCTGGGCCTCGAGCAAGGTTGGCTGGATGTCGAGCGCTTGATACAACTGGAGGGCAGTCTGGTAGGCCTGGCAGGCCGCATCCCAACCCCGTAACCCTTCCCACGCATACCCCATGTGGATCGATGCAATGGCTGTATAGCGCCGGTTGTTGTGCGCTTGCGCATGTTGGTGGGAGCGTGTTGCATAGTGCAATGCCTTCTTGTCGTCCCCAATGTGATGATAATAAAGCGCCGCAGCCAGCCAGGCATCGTGCCTCGCATCGGGCAGGGCAACGTGCTCGTGGTGAGTAAGCGCCTGCTGCACCAGTTCGTTGGCGCGCGCATAATCGCCCAGATAGGTATAAAGACGACCCAGATCACTTTGTGCATAATTCTCCAGGAACGGCTCACCAATTTCACGCGCAACGGTCAGCGCGAGCGCAGTTTGTTCAAGCGCCAACGAATATTCACCCTGGCCGCGCACGACATCGGCTAACTCATAGAGGGTAATAGCTTCGCCGCGCCGATAGCCAAGCTCAGCCGCGATTTGCAGCACCTGTTCATAATCCTTGCGCGCCGCCGCATAATTCTGTTTGTAACGCGCCAGATTGGCCAGATTCAAGCGCGCTTGCATAATGCCACGCGCCCTGCCCAGCGGTTGGCAAAGCGCCAACACCTGGCTAAGATGCGTTCCCGCCTGCGCGTACTCGTCGGCATTCCTGGCGATGGCGCTCAGGTAAAGATAGGCTGTCGCCAGCGCATCGTACATGCACTCAGGCGGCTCGCCCGACCACGAGAATTGGCGAGCGCGTTGTGACACCTGCTCGGCGCGGCGTTTGGCCTCACCCATCTGCCCCTGGTAGTAATTGGTCTGCGCCAGCACCGTCAGGCCAAGCATCTCCCCCTCGGGGCTACCGTAGGCCACGCCGAGGGCAACTGCCCGCTCGCCAATGGTTTGTGCCCTGCTGTAGCTGCCGTGATTGGCGAGTAAATCGGCCTCAAATGCCAGCAGCACACTCGACAGTGTTTGCCATTGAAGCAAAACTGCTTCGTTGTCACCCGCCGCTTCTGGGCCTATTCGTTCGCTCCTTGCCCTGGAGGCGACCGCTGCCTCCAGGGCCTGACAGGCAGCTTGAACGCCCTCGACCGCCTGGCGAAAGGCGGTGGCGCCCTCGGCATAACGACCCGTTATCAGATAAAACTGCCAAAAACTATAGGCGCTGGCGGCAAGATGCACAGCCGCGGTGGGCGTGGCGTGCTCTGTGGCGGTGTGGGTGGCCGCCCAGGCCCATGCTTGGCGGACATTGTTCAACTCCTCTTGTATCTCCTCGACTGCCTGGCGTGGCGCATGACGCCCCAGTCGCTGTGCTCGTGTTGCCACAAAGCCCAAATAGAACACACTATGGCGTTCGGCCACCAACCCCTCCTGTTGCATTGCCTGCAATTGAGCGGATGCAAAGTGGCGCAACAATTCGTGTAGTTGATAGACGCCCGCCGCAGTTTGTTGGACCAATGAAGAATCGACCAATGTCATCAGATCCCCAATGGTTGCCCCGGTTACGGCTTGTGCTGCCTCACGGCTGAAACGCCCCGCAAAGATCGAGCATTGCGCCAACACCTGTTGTTTGCGGGCGGAAAGGACTTGCCAGGAGGATTCCAGCACCGCGCTAAACTGGCGATGACGGCTATCCAGATCCCGCCGCGCCGAGACCAGGATCGCCAGGTTTTGGCGCAGCGCAACTGCCAGTTCGGTTGGTGTAAAATGAGGGGTCAGCGCGGCGGCCAGTTCAATAGCCAGGGGCATGCCACCCAGCCCATGACAGAGCTCAACGACCGCCGGTAGGTTGTCCGTGGTCAAGGTGAAACTGGGTGCGGTGCGCCGGGCATGATAGACAAAGAGGCCGACACTGTCATAGCGCGCCCGCTCCAGTGTGGTTGGTAGGCTTGTTGCCGCGTTGGGAACAGGCAAACCCTCCAGGCGAAGCACCGTTTCCGCCAGCAGTTGCAGGGGCAGGCGAGAGGTTACCAACACGGCCACCTGCGGTGCAGCCTGTAACAAAGCGAGCAGAAATTGGGTGGCAGCCGTTGCGGTTTGTTCTTCGAACAGGAGATGCTCAAAATTATCGAACAGCAACAGTAATCGTCGCTGCGCCAGGTAATGCAGGAGCGCCCGCGACAAGTCTGCGCTAGTCGGGATGGTCATGCCCACGGCGCTAAGGGTTGCCCCGGCCAGCCTACCGGGCAGATCAGCCGCTGTGGCCGCCACCCCGACCAACGGGACGAACCAGACGCCGTCAGCAAACGGTTCAGGGGTCTCTGCCACCAGTTGTTCCATCAAGGCCAGGGCCAATCTTGTTTTACCCATGCCCCCCATCCCCACAATCGTCACCAGGCGTTGCGTAGGCTCGCCGACCCAGTTGCGCAGTTGCTGGAGCTGTTCGGCGCGCCCGACCAGCGGTGGAAGGGAGTAGGGTAGGTTGTGGAGAGGAGGCGATATCTGATGAATGATGAATGGTGAATGGTCAATTGTCAACGGTGATGGTCGACCTTTGCGCCCACTGTCTTTATCGATTTTCCCGCGACGAATTTGTTCAGCCAGCGCGATGGTCTCGGCGTCCGGTTCGACGCCGACTTCGTTGCGCAACAGGCGGCGACACGTTTCATATTGCGCCAGCGCCTGGCTGGTGTAGCCACTGCGGGCGAGCAGGCGCATGACCTGACGGTGGGTCTCCTCGCGGTAGAGGTCGAGCGCCAGTTTGCGCTGAGCGCACGAGAGCGCCCGCTCCAGGTCGCCTTGTGTCTCATAGGCGGCGGCCAGGTGGTGGATCGCCAGCATCCCCAGATGATGGAGCGTTTCGCGACGCAGCAGCAGCCATTCTTCGAAGCCCGGCGCATCGGCCAGGCTAAAACCGGCCAGTAGTTCACCCCGATAGAGTTCGACTGCCTCTTGTAGCTGGGCCACACAGGGGTCGCACCGGTGCAGATCATCGTGGGTATGGGCTTCGCATTCGCTCAGGAGCTGCTGAAAGCGCAGAACATCCACCTGGCCAACGGGGATCTGAAAGGTGACAGCAGAACGGGTGATGGTCAAAAGGGTAGCAGCAAGGCCAGGGGCAGCGGCGTTGAGGGTCTGGCGCAGACGATGCAAGGTCAACCGCAAGTTGGCGAGCGCGGTCGCATGGTCGTTTTCGGGCCAGAGCAGGGCGGCCAGTCGCTCGCGGCGCTGGGGGCGCGCCCCTTCCAGCGCCAGATAGGCCAGCAACGCCCGCACTTTGTCGGTGCGAAAGCCGCTGATCAGACCCGTGGCGGTGGAAACGGCAAAGGCGCCCAGGAAGGTCAGTGATATGAGACCCATAAAGCAGGCGAGCAAATCGAGGTCATAAGCCCAATGAGTCATATTATACCGCTCGGCCCACTGTCATCAGAAATCTATAGACCTTACAGTGTGAACGATAAAACGCGCAAAAGGAATAAACTTGCGTCGTTTGGAAACGATCCAGGCCACTGTTGGCAACGATTTGGAAACCCCCGCCTGCTATCCTCCTGCCCAATCCTTGCCAGCGCACCAGCCAGGAAGCACAATCGACCACCATGACATCTCCGTCGTCATCTCTACAGCTTTCAGGCGCCTATCGCGCTTACCTGGTGCGCATGTGGCAGGAGCATCCGCAGGCGTCCTGGCGCGCTTCCGTCCAAAATGCACAGACAGGTGAGCTGCGGATATTCCCCGATCTGGAACAGTTGGTTGCCTTTCTCTACACACAGACCCAGACAGAGCCGCCTCCGCTCTCTTCAGCAGCGAACGAGGGGAAAAACGCCTCATGAAGGGGAGCCTGATGTTTAACCTGACCGACATTTGTTCGAGCAAGCGCGCAAGCAACATGCCGCCGGCCCGATAGAGAAACAGAGAGTCATACAAGGAGAACGAAGATGAATAACCGTCGAATCGAGCTACTGATTATGTTTCTGACCGTCCTCGCCCTTAACTGGCTGGGGACGATGTGGTGGCTGTCGGGCCCCTCATTTCCCACGGCTCAAGCCAGTGAACAGGCCCAGACCGGCGTGCAAGAGGCAGTCGAGGCCCAGGCGGCCGCGATCCCGCGTACCTTTGGCTACCAGGGCACGCTGCGACTGGCCGACGGCAGCCTGGCCAACGGCAATTTCAACATCACGATCAAGCTCTACAGCGTAGCCGGTGGCGGCAATGCGCTCTACAGCGAGACGATCAACAACGTCGTCGCCCGCGATGGCCTCTTTAGCGTGGTCATCGGCGGCAACAGCGAAGTGCCGGCCAGCGTCTTTGACAACACACCGCTCTATTTGGGCATCGCCGTGGCCCCCGATCCAGAGATGGTGCCGCGCCAGCGGCTCTACCCCGTGCCGTGGGCCATGCAAGCGACGACGGCGAACATTGCCAGCGCCCTAACGCCCGGCGCTGGCATGGCCGGCGTCTTGACCCTGGGCAGCGGCGGCAAGGTGATCGCCTTTGCCCGCGATGGTGGCGACGACGCCAACGCAGGCAAGATCGCCTACAAGGCCAGTTGGGACAACACCGCACTCTCAATTGTCGGCGCCGGCGCGGCTGGCGCCCGTAAGGTTCGCCTGTATGATAATGTGACGGTGGATAAGGATCTTGCCGTGAGTGGCAACCTGGCCGTGGCCGGCTCGCTCAGCTTGAACAGCGACTTCTCGGTCAACGCCATCCGCGAGATCGGCGATTCCAAGGGCAACCCTAAGACGAGTGAAAGCTACGCCGTGAGCACGCGCCGCTATGTGCTGGAAGCTAAAGACGCCGGCAACACCCCCCACACGGTGCCGGTGGATGACGCCATTCTTACTGCATTCTGCCAGGATGTCGATGGCTGCACCATCCGCGTTGGCATGCGCGACTGGGACCCGGCCCGCGGCAAAGGTGACATGGTTGCCATTGGACCCACCCACTTTATCGTTTCTGCCAATAGGGGGAATGGCACGCGTGACTGGACGTATGGCAACGGAGCCGCCCACGGCAACGACGGTAACGGAGGCGTCAATCATGTGGCGGTTGCGCATAACGCCTGTTACTTCACCGATGGCGAGTACTTCAATGGCATCGGTACGGATACAGCGCAGGGTTTTGGTCTGTTGAACTGGCATGGTGTCCACGACAGTTCCGATATGGTCTGCGTGTTGATCATCGAAGACTAAAGGCAGGTATAACGATGAGACATCGTCTACTGTACCGGGCCGTGGGCGGGCTCCTACTGGGGGTGGCGCTACTGCTCCTCGGTCGCGGGTCGAGCCAGGCAGCCTGCGGCCCCGGCAATCTGAGTGACTATTGCTCCGCCACCTACGGGCTGGCGGGCGACCTCAGCGCATTAGTGGATCGGCCTAGCAAGCCCGGCGAAACATACCCCGCTGTGGCTATCGGCCAGTTGCCCATGGCTGGCGCGCTCACGTATAGCGACTTTACGGCGCTCGAAGCCGAGGCGCGGCGGTTGCTCGAATGCAACATGCAGTTCCGCCAGTCGATCTCGCCCTATCAGACCACGGGCAGCAAGTTCGACGAGCTGGTGCGTAAGTTTGATAATGCCGGCGGCTGGGACGCCGCGGTGCTGCCCACTCCGGGCAACTGCACCCCGAACGCCACAACGCTGCACGAGCGCATCAATCAGGCCGACGCCGAATTGCGGCTGGCGCGCGATTATTACGCCTTTCTGGCGGTCTATGCCGACGTACCCCGCTTCCGCAGCGACGCCGCCTATACCGGCCCGGGTCTCTGTGGCGCAACCGACAAAGAAAACCCCAACCCCAAGAGCGACCCCAACAAGCCCGAAGTCTTGCCGCCGGTCATCGACTGGTGCAACTTTCACGCCCGGCTGCGCCAGAGCGTGCGCGAGGCGGCCTATCTGCGTATGATCTTCGGCCAGGAGTTTGTGGTCGACGCGTTGGGGCTTCACTTTAGCGCCGGTCAGTTGCTTGGCGGCGAAGCCTTTGTGCGCGACGAACTCGCCAAACTCGAGGCCGCCGTCTACCAATACGGGCTGGCCGAAAAGGGAATGAACGAGGCGCTGAACACGCTTGTAGGTAACGGCTGTTATCTCGCCAACTTCTACACCCAGGCCGAGTGGTCGCTGCTCATCCGCGCCGTAACGGGCAAAGAGCGCGCCCAACACGAGATCGCCATCCGCAAGAGCTATCTGGACGACTACGGCGCCACCCCCGAACAGCGGGCCGCAGCGTCGGTGATGACCTTCCGCGCCGCAACCATGGAGCAATATGTCAAGATGGTGGCCACGGCAGGGCAAATGGCCAACCCCGCGCCCTGCATTATGGTGTCGGGCGGCCAGTTGCCCGATGGCTCGGCCATCGCCGAGATGGTGCAGAACATGCTCGACACGCGCGCCACGGTGAAACACCTGGGCGATGGGCGCAACCCCTTTGGCTTTGATGTGCGCTTTACGCCCGCCACCCCCTACGGCCAGCCCGGCAACCCCAACGACCCCGCCGGTTTGTGGAACCAGGCGCAGGCCGCCGCCGTACTGGCTCAACAGATCCAGGCCCGCACCGAACAGGCCGAACGCAACTACGACCTCAACCAGGTCGAGCTGCTCAAGGCCGTGGCCGGCGTCAAGACCAACGTGGACCGCATCCTCTTCGATGTGGTGAGCTGCGACAGCAACACCCTCGCCGACGCCGAACTGGAAGCCTGCGTCAACACCCAGATCGAGCTGACCACCGACTGTGACTCGGCCAGCGCCGATTTCAACGCCTGTATCAATAACCCGGACATCTTCACCGGTGGCGACCTGCGCAAGCTGCGCGAAGAGATGCGCGCCGCCTATCTGGAGATTGTGAAGATCCAGACGCAGATCGAAAACAATGCCAAGCGCAGAGCGGCCGAGATCAGCCGCAGCACCACGATCAAGAGCGCCCTGCTCACCAACAGCAATACGCAGGCCGCCTACGCTGTGGGCGAAGCCATGAGCGACTTCTTCTCGTTCTCCATCGGCGTGGGCACGGACTTTGGCAGTGGGGCGCTCAACTTTAACCCCGGCGCGATTGCCAAGGCCGTCTTGGGCAATCTCTCGATCAAGCGCCAGGCCGTGGCCGACATGGAGATCGAGGGCGCCGAGAGTGAGGCGAACGTACGCAATCTCTTCCTCGACCTGGTGGAGTTGCAGGGCGATCTCGCCATCGCTGCGCAACAATATATTGCCCTCGAGACTGAATACGACGGCCTCGCCGCAGTGGCCGAAAAGGCGCTGCTTGAGGCGCTGCGCCAGCGCAACTATATCCAGCAAAGCCCGGCCAACGACCCCGGCTACCGCATCGTGCGCGATTCATTGCGTCTACAACTGGCCAGCCAGTTGCAACGGGCGGCCCGGCTCAGTTACTTGGCCGCCAAACGGGCTGAATACGAGTACGCCGCTCGCCTCAGCGCCAGTACTTTTGCCGTCTCCGATATCTACCGCGCCCGCACCGCCGATGACATCCTCTTCTATCTCAATGCGCTCAGGGCGGTCACTGACAACCTGGTCAACACCGAGGCGGCCGTCAACCCATCCGACTTTACGATTTCGGTGGCGCAGCATGTGCTGGGTCTGACCGACGAAGCGCTGGGCCTGACCGGCCAGGCCGCCGAAGCCGAACGCACCCGCCGCTTCCGCCTCTGGGTGGCGGACCACACCTATGCCGGCGGTAGTGGCAAACCACAGCTGGTCTTCAATTTCACCACCTCGGCGGCGGCAAACGGCATCTTCTCAAATGTGATCCAGCAGGGGTTTGACCGCTACTGGCTCCACAAGCTGGCCGGTGTGGGCGTTCCCAAGCCCGGCAATACCGGCGTCGGCGTCAACCTGGTCTCGGCGCAGGCGGGCAACCTGGGCTATCGCACGGTGGCGCTCAACCAGGGCGGGTCGGTGCATCTGCGCACGCTGGCCGGCTGTATCTTCGACTACCGGTTGATCCCGCCGGCGGTACTGCTTGGTCTGGAATGGCCCAGCAACCAGCCGCCCGAATCGACCGGCGCGGTCTTCAAGGGCCATGTCAACGGCGCCAACGGCGAGCGCACGTCAGCTTTCCTGGGGCGCGCCGTCTCGGCTACGGACTGGCAGGTGATTGTCTTCGCCGGCAGCCCGCAGGCCGGTCTGCCCGACCTGGACTTGCAACAACTGACCGACATCGAGCTCCATTTCAGCACGACCTACGCCAGCCGCAATCCCGGCGCGCCCAACCCGGCCAACTGCGCGCGGATCGATTTCTAGGGCGGAGAAGGGCTGAGAAAATCCGCTTCGTCCGTTTTCTGAGGAACGAGTGAGCTATGAAACGATATCTATCGATCGCGCTGGGCTTGAGCTTGCTGATTGGGGCGCTGGTTTTGGTCATGGCGGCAGCGCGGTTCTCGTCGGCGACGCCCGCGGAAGCAACGCAACCCGCCGCCCTGGCCCAACTGGCCGAGTCAACGGCGGTCACGGTGACGGGTGAATACAACGGCCTGGTCGAGCTAACCCACGCCTTCAGCGGTGTCTACAGCGACACAACTGCGCCCGTTGCCATGAGCCTGGGCAGCATCGACCTGGTGCTCAAGCTGACGCAGACGGGCAATGCAGTCAGTGGTCACGTCGGGCTAACGCGCGAGCAAGACCTCAACGCCACGACGCTCGCCACCTCGCTGGTATTTACCGGTGAGCATGTACTCAACGGCAGCCCGGTCGGGCCGCTGTTGACAGGAACATTCGAC
>JAHDWG010000107.1 GCA_023384495.1 Caldilineaceae bacterium | reverse complement strand
TCTCCAGTGATTGGCATAGGTCAGCGTGGCGCCATCGGGTGAGAGCGTGGTGCGGGCAGTCGCGTTCTTGTCCTCGGTGCTAAGCGGTTGGGCCAGCGTGTGGAGCGGCTTGCCGGCGTCGTCAAGCGCCACCAACGCCTGGGGCAGCCAGCCGAGCGCGCTCTGGCTGTACTGGATCAGCGCCGCGCTGGTCTCACCGCTCAAGCTGCTGACCAGGCTGTTCTGGTGGACAGTGTAGCCATCCTCCGTGGGAACAAAGCGAGGATCGACCGTTGCCCACTGCCCGGCGGAATTGGCAAAGTGCTGCGGCGTGGCCGAGACCAACGCAACAGCCTTGCCGTCACCCAGGTCATAGTGGCGGGTGAAGGCGTCGCGGCGCTCGACGATCTCGGGGTGGCCCTGCCAGGTCGTGGGCTGGACCGTGTCCGGGCTGGCGGGCAGCGCCAGGTCCGCCGGGAAGGTTTTGCCCGGTAGTGGGCTGGTTTCCGCCCGGGCGTTGGGCCGATCGTGGTTCCAGACCGGCGCTGTGCGGGTAGGCGTTAACGGCGCAAGCAGGCTGGCGAGCAGCGCCGCAATCAAGCCTAGGTGGAGCACCAGCTGGCGGTCGATCTGCCAGGGGGCTGTGAGTGGTAAAGCTTTGACGTACATTTTTGATTCTCCCATTTGTCGAATCGATTTGTTTGCACAGGTGACTGTCATGCCCATTGTGACACGACATCGCGGTTGCTGATGCCTCACAAAACCGGGCTAATGCATCACAAGCGGCGTGCGAGCATAACCCATAGGCTACCTGGTGAGCACTCCGCTATGGGGTCGGGCAACGGAGCCAGTTCATAGCGTTGCAGAATCATCGCCAAGACCAGTTGACCTTGCAGCAGCGCCAGATCGGGGCGGATAGCCGGTTCGTGGATGGCAGCACAGCAACCGGTGTGATCCCAGAGTGCGGGGTGCTGGTGGATCACCAGTTGCAGGGCGGCGGCGAGTTGGGGCGCCCGCGGCACGGCGCTGTCACTCTCGCCGGTCAACCGCCAGAAAGGCAGGGCATAGTGAAATGCTTCATGCAAGAACATTGCCGTATCGGTCAGGTGGGCCAGGTCGTCAACGGTCGGGTTGCGTCGGCCGAGCATGTGATCCACTTCCTGGCGCACTCGTTGCTGAAAAGCGGGCTGTTGGGTCAAGAAGTGAAAGGTCCACACCAGGGTCTGGGCAACAATCGTGGAGTTGGCGCGGTGCCCGGTTACGGATTCGTCTGGCATCCCCGGCAAAGATGCGTTCAAGCGCACATCGACGTGCAGGCGGCTCGTGATCTGCGCGATGGCCCAACCAAGATCAAACGGCTGGGCCATCGTTGCCATCGGCCAGATGGCCAGCGCCGCTTCGATGGCAGCCACCATTTGTTTTGTCAGTGTGGACAACCGTTGATAGTAGACCGGTGGCTGTGACATGGTAGGGTGTGCAATGGTCAATGAGGATGCCCACCAGGCTCGCCAGTTGTGTGAAGTCCCCGGCACTTTCGGACACGCCGGGGATGCGGCGGCGATTTTACTTGCTCAATCGGCAGCGGATGGTTGCGCGCGTGTGGCGCCGCTCTCCTGATCGATTTCCTTTGTGAGTTGATGGTTTCAATACCTCTTTTCAACACCTTTTGTCGTTCTGACAACACCATTGTGACGTGATTCCGGTGGTGTTGATGCCTCACAAAAGTGGGCCGATGCATCAGTCATTGTCGGAGGTAGGGGCTTCAATCTCGGGGTATAAAAAAACCGGAGGCTTGTTGCGCCTCCGGTTTTTCAGAAACTCAGCGGTTAGTGTGCCGAGTTCCCTGGGTCGACGAGCAGCGAGGCCATGCGTCCGGTGAAGAAGACGCCCCCTGCGTGGCCGATCTCAAAGGTGGTCGGCCCGGTGGAGAACTGCACCCACGAGCCGGCGGTTGGTTGCGTCTGTTGTTGAAGGCCGGCGGCAAAGGAGGCAAAACAGGGACCGGCCACGCTGCACCCATACTCGGCGGTGTAGGTCTCCCAAGTGTTGATCGTCACGCCAGGGAAGGTCGCCTGCATGGGGCCGACGCCATTCCACAAGGATTGTGAAAGGGTGGTGGCCCAGGTCTGCGAAAAATCAAGGCTGTAATCCGCATCCGGGTGCGTAAAGAGCGGCGCAACGGCGTTGACAGCGCCATTCACTTTGGCGGCCATGAAGATACTGCCATAGGTGTCGACTTCACCAATCGTCAATTTGTGATTCCTGCGCACCGTCTCGGCCAGATTGAGCGTACAGGTCAGATAGCCGGCGCCGGAGAAGACCGCGTCACCGCCATCCAGATGGACACTGCCCACGCGCGTGCAAGGCACTGTGGCTGTGGAGGTCTCATGCACCTCGACCAGTTGGCCATTTTTCCAGGGTCCAACTTCGATGGTCAGCACGCCATCAAAGCTCTTTTCAAAGTCAAAGGAAAGTGACCACAGATAGCCATACTCGGCCTCGGCGCGCACCGGTTCAGGTTTGGGGAAGGGGCAGAGCAGGCTCAGCAATAATACCGGTGTGATCAAGAAGCGCCAAACGATTTTCATTTGCAGTTCCTCCAAAAGGGAAAATTCGATAAATTTGGCTGTATACAGTGTGACCATCATACGCCGATGTGGCAGTGGCTTATGCCTCATCTTTTATGTGTTTTGCATCACATCGGTTGAGGAGCTGCTCCGTCTGGCGGACTTCGTCGGCGATGTGAAGATAGCGGAACAGGTCGAGCGCCTGAGTGAAGGCGCCGGTCGCCTGTGCGGTGCGCCCCTGGGCCTGATAGACCTCGCCCAGGGCGCGCCAGGCACAGGCCTGCAAATAGGTGTCATCGTTCGCTTCGGCGATCTTGCGTGACTGCTCGTAGTGCGCTTCCGCCTGGCTCCAATCGCCGCGGCGGAGATAGACCGTGCCGAGCGTGTAGAGGGCGTAGGGATGGCTGTGTGGTTCTTCTTGTTCCAGCACGAGTTCGGCGTACTGCTGTGCCTCTGCCAGGTTGCCCAATTCGGCGTGCGCCTCAGCCAGGTTGGAGGCATTTTGGGCGGTGCGAAAGGGATTGCCCATGGTGCGGAAGAAGTGCAGCGCCTGCGCTGCCGGCGCCAGCGCCTCTTGAAAGCGGCGCGACTGGATATAGGCGCTGGCCAGATTGCCGCGCACATACTCGCGGTTGACCCGATCCCCCACATGTTCGTAGAACTCGATGGCCTTTTCAAAGTGGGGCAACGCCTGCTCCATATCCAACTGGCGCCCGGTCAAGATCGCCAGGTAGTGGTGGGCCTGCGCAATGCCCGCCAGATGGACCGTCTCTTCGGCGATGGATAGGGCGGTGGTGTAGTGGGCATGGGCGGTGGTATACTCGCCGCGCTCTTCGTGGACCACGCCCAGCATGGTCTCGGCATGAAAGCGCGCCAGATTAGCCTCGCGCCACGCCTGTTGCATCTCGCGCTGGCGTAACTGGGTCAGGCTGCGTTGCACATGCAACTGTCCCCCTTGCCGCAGCAGCGCCGCCACCGCATCAAGACCGGCCTGATAGCTCTCCAGTGCGGCTTCGGCCTGTCCCTGGGCATCGAGCGCCTGACCCAGACGTGACATCGCCTCGGGTGTGGCTGGGTCGGTGAGCGGCCACTCTGTCTGCGCCAGTTCGTCGATCACCCGTTGCGGCGCGCCGGCCAGTTCGTTGAGTTCGGCGCGCAAAAGCAGCAGGTTTTTGCGTTGGCGCGGGCTGAGCCGCCGCTGCGAGACCTGGGCAAAGATAGCCAGCGCCGCGCCGGCCTGGCCGCGGCCAATCTCGTGTGCCCGTTGGGGGAACCAAAGTTCGACCGCCGCCTCCGGCTGGTCCGCCCGTTGCAGATGGTGCGCCGCCGCGGTGTATTCGCCCCGTTCAGCGCGGATCTGGGCAGCGCGCAGATGGTGCTCTTCTTGAATCTCCACTTCGAGGTCGGAGTAGACGACCTCACGCAGCGCCGGCAACAGGAAAATACCCCCTTGTTCATCCTGGCGCACGAGGCCTCGGTTGAGGAGTTGGGTCAGGGCATCCGCCTGCTCCGTTGATTCACCCAACCAGGCATCGGCCGGCGCAGGCGAGCGAAAGACCGAGAGCGCGTGCATCAACCGGCGCTCCGCCCCCGGCAGCCGCCGCTCCAACCGCTGCCAGAGGGGCAACAGGGCCGGTGATTGGGGCAACTGGTCGAGCACAGCGCTCAATGGCTCAGGTGGATTGGCGCCGTAGAGGGCGCCACAAAGTTCGAGCAGCCGCGGGTTGCCGCCCGTGTAGCGATAGAGACGGGCTAACTCTTCATCGGTCGCCACAATCGAGTGTGCAGCTAGCCACTCCGCCACTTCGACCAGGCTTAGCCCTTCCAACGAGTAGAGGCGGTCGCTCTCCCAGAAGGCGCGCTGGCCGATCAGCAATAGGGGCGCATCGGCGCGCAGGCTGTCGATCAACTCGAGCAACTGCACATGGTGCGGGTTAGGTTGGTCGGATGTCAAGGGGCGCAGAAAATCGAGTTCATCAAAGCAGAGCAAAGGTCTGCGCGTCAACGACCTGAGGTCGTTACGGGCCAGCCCGGCGGCCAGGTTGCCGTCCTTGACGCGCCCACCATCGGCAACCAGTTGATGCCAGAGCGCAGACGCTCCTTGTTCGTGTAGAAATTGGCCGACCGCAAAGAGGAGACTATCGATCTGGTCATTGAGCGTCGGTCGGAAGGTATACCAGAAGATGGCGGGAGAGTCCCATGCTTCGGTAGTCGCCACGCCCAGCGAAGTTTTACCCACGCCGCCGGCCCCAGTTAAGCTGACGGCTTTGCCGACTTCCAGATCACTCAGAATTTGCGCCAGCAGTTGGCTGCGTCCCAACAAGGTGGCTTGGAGCGATGGCTGTTCCGGGCGGATGGCCGGACGTAGCCGCTGTAAGAGCTGCGCGCCGAGCCGGTCTACTGCATCGCGCAGGTGGCGGTCATGGGTGGGCCGGGAGATGTGTAGAATATCGTGGTAGACCTCTGCCTGGTTCTTGGGTGGCGGCTGGAAACAGCGCTTGAGGTAGTTGAGTTCCAGGATCAGGCAGTCGTAGCGCCCACTACGCCCCTGTGTGGCCTCTTCCTCGGCTACTGCTGCCAACATTTCTGGTCCGGTGGTTGGTAGCGGGCCACCCCAGAGCGCCGTGATCGCTTTGTCGATTTCGGCGCGCAACAATTCCCCGCGTGCGACAGGGGTCGCCATCTGGCCGTGCAGCACGCTCCCCAGAAAATAGGGCGCGGCCAGTGGCGAATGTTCGCCCAGCGTCGTTGCCTCGGCAAAACCTTCTAGCACGAGCTTGACGTGGTCGAAGTAACTCCTTGCACTCTGAAAACGGCTCGTTGCCAACATTGCGCACCACCTACAAAATTTGGACATGAAGTACGGCCATAGCGTCGCATCCATCATGGTGGGCGGCAATGAAGTCAACAACAGCCATGTTGTGATTTTGTGCACAATCTTTATAAACGATTGTAGCCGGATTTCCAATTATTTTGCGGGTTGCATCACGCCGCGCATTGACGTATGATCATGTCTGCTATACTGTTATGCTATGGACGCCGGTTCCCCCTCTCGTACATGGACCACCGCTCGCAAATGCAACAGAGACTTCTTGCCCGTCAGCCTTTTTATTTTCGATCGGTCATCCGATCACATGGTTGGTATCAGCTTGCACCGTTGCAATGGAACGATGCGTCAGGTACGCGAGCGGGGCCGTTGTGCTGGTCACTTGCGCCCACCACGACGACGGCCTATTGATCTCAGCGCATGACGAGTTGGCGTCGTATGCTCAAGACGAGATCGCCCACTGTGTTGCCTGGATGTTCAATCTGGACGCCGACTATTCGGCCTTCTATGCCCTAGCCGACCAGGAGCCACGGCTGGCGCATTGCCGGCCCGCCGGGCATGGACGGCTACTGCGTTCTCCGTCGCTCTTTGAGGATGTCGTCAAGGTGATGGCGACCACCAACATCCAGTGGAGCGGTACAAAACGCCTGGTGCTGCGCCTCGTTGAAGCATTTGGCGCAGCCTATGCTGAGGCCGAGGATGTGTGCGCCTTTCCCCATGCACAAACCATTGCCGCTACCGACGAGGCAACCCTACGTAGGTTGGGCTGGGGCTATCGCTCACCTTATTTGCTAAGGCTGGCGCGCGGCGTGGCCGAGGGTGTGTATGATCTGGATGGCCTGCGCCAATCACCGATGCCAACGCCGGCATTGCGCAACGAATTGCTCAAATTGCCAGGGATTGGTCCCTATGGCGCAGCCACACTGCTTGGTCTGTTGGGCCGCCACGACTTTATTGGCGTTGATACGGAAGCGGTCAGTGCAGTCTCCAAAGCCTTTTATCATGGCCGGCCCGTAGGCGAAAAGGAGATACTGGCCGTCTTCGAGCGCTGGGGAGAATACAAGGCGCTGGCCTACTGGTTTTGGGATTGGAGTGGCGTGCAACATGCGCCCATCACGGTATGGGAGGGCCAACAGACCGAGAAAGCGTGATATCCCCACGTTCCTGTTTCTACCATTCTGTTTGTCATCGGTCAGGAGGAACCATGAACTGGCAATTCGAAGTGTTGCTTGACCCGATTGGCCTTACCGAAGGCCCCGCCTGGGACGGCAACGGGCTGCTCTTCACCAACATCCCCAACAGTCGGGTCATGCGCTATGACGCCGCGACCGGGCAATTTGCGGTTCTGCGCGAAGGGACAAACCGGGCCAACGGGCTGATGTTCGACCCACAGGGCCAGCTCTACGCATGCGAAGGGGGAGCGCCGGGCCTGCCTGGCGGGCGGCGTATTGTCCGCTATGAACCGGATGGCGGCGTCACAGTGGTCTGCGACCGCTTTGAGAGCAAGCGCTTCAACAGCCCCAATGACCTCGCCATCGACAACCGGGGGCGCATCTGGTTCACCGACCCGCGCTATGGCGACGACCGCAGCGACATGGAGCTTGACCACGAATCGATCTTCCGCGCCGACCCCCAGGCCGACGGGTCGTGGGTTGTCACGCGCATGACCTACGACACCACCGCGCCCAACGGCCTGTTGATCTCGCCCGACCAGAAGACCCTTTATGTGGCGCAGAGCAAGTATGGCGACGGGCAGCTGCGAGAACTGCGCGCCTATCCGATTTTGGCTGATGGATCGCTAGGCCAATACGAAGTGCTGCACAACTTTTATCCACACCGCGGCATCGACGGTATGTGTCTGGACACCGAGGGCAACATCATCGCCACGGCAGGTTGGGAAGTAAGCGGCCCCGGCGGCATGATCTATGTCTTTGCGCCCAATGGCCGGGTGCTGGAGACACACCCGCTGCCGTGCAATCGTCCGACCAACTGCACCTTTGGCGACGCCGATCTACGCACGCTCTATGTCACCAGCATCGAGGGCCACCTCATCCGCGCCCAGACAGATCGCCAGGGGTTGTTGCACTATCCGCGGCCAATGTAACGATATGGGTCTTTGGTTGTCACAAACAGAGTTCCTCACTCGTCAATAGTGCAGAACCGATTGTTTGGTTCTACACAAAGCGTTTTACACAAAGACAAGATCAAAGACGAGATGAGGAGCAACCAATGTCGAACAATCACGTTTCAACCAATCTAGTTCGTATTGTAATCTTGGGCGGGGGGTATGCCGGGGTGATGGCGGCCCTTCGTCTTGCCAACCGCACCCGCGGGGAATCGGTGCAGATCACGCTGGTGAACGGGCGCGACACATTTATCGAGCGCACACGCTTGCACGAGGCAACAGTCGGCAACCATCCGCCGGCCCCACCGTTGTCGACTATGCTGGGTGAGGCGGGCATCCACTTTGTCCACGGTTGGGTCAAGGGGCTTGACCCGGCGCGGCGCACGGTGCAGATTGACGCCATCCAGGCCGATAGGGCGTCACACCCGCAAACGTTGGCGTATGACAAGCTGATCTATGCCCTGGGCAGCTTTACCGCACTGAGCGGCCTGCCCGGCGCCGCCGAATACGCGCTGCCAGTCGAGCGTCATGACGCGATTGCGACGCGATTGGCGCAATTGCCCAGCGGTGCGCGCGTGCTGGTCATCGGCGCCGGGCTGACCGGGTTGGAGGTTGCCACCGAGATTGCCGAGCGCTATCCCCATCTGGCCGTGGCCATGGTGACCGGCAGCAAGGTGGGGCAAGATCTGGCGCCGGCGGGCCAACGCTATCTGCGCAACGCGCTGCGGAAACTGGGGGTTGAGGTCCACGAGCAGACGCGCCTGGCGCGCCTGGAGGATGGGATGGCGATTGCCGCCAATGGCGCAACGCTACCCTTTGATCTGAGCATTATGAGCGCCGGCTTTGCTGTGTCAAAACTGGCGCGCGAGGCTGGGCTTGCCGTCAACGGACGGGGCCAGGTGCTTGTCGACCCCTATCTGCGGTCGGTTTCGCAACCGGCCATCTATGCCGCCGGTGATGCCGCCACCATGGAAGAGGGCTGCCCGGTGACGTTGCGCATGGCCTGCGCCACCGCGCTGCCCATGTCTGCCCACGCCGCAGAAAACGTGGCGCGTACGGTGCGCGGCATCGCCGAAGAGCCATTTCGGTTTGGTTATTTCGTGCGCTGTATCAGCCTGGGGCGTCGCGCCGCATTGGTGCAATTCGTCGACGCAGCCGACCGCCCACGTCGTTGGGTGTTGACGGGGCGAGTGGGGATGTGGGTCAAAGAGAACATCTTGCGCTGGGTGATGTCATCGTTGCACGGGGAAAAACGGCGCGCAACCTACATGTGGCCACAGTTGCAGTCCACGGTGGCTCCGTTGCGAGAGACGCAGACGACCGAGTTGCAGCAGGCGCAGGGCTGAAGCCGGTGGCTTTGAAAACAGTAGTTTGCTGACACAGAAACTGCTGTTTTCAACCCCAAAACCTATTTCGTACAGGGGTAGACTGACATGTCTGACACTATGCTCGAAATCTTTCAGGCATCGCGCCCAAAACTCTTTGGCATCGCTTACCGTATGTTAGGCAGCGTTAGCGAGGCGGAAGATCTGCTGCAGGAGGCGTGGCTGCGCTTCCAGGCAACGGACCATGCTACGGTTCGCTCACCGGAAGCGTTTCTGACGACCATCGTGACGCGCCTGGCGTTGGACCAACTCAAGTCGGCGAGGATGCAGCGCGAGGTCTATCCCGGCATCTGGCTTCCCGAGCCGCTGGCCACCCCCGACCAGCAACTTGGCGGTGATCCACTTGACGACATGCTCAAACTCGAATCGGTTTCGCTTGCCTTTCTTCACCTGCTCGAAAGCCTCTCGCCCGAAGAGCGGGCGGTCTTTCTGTTGCGCGAGGTTTTTGACTATGACTATGGGATGATTGCCAGGTTTCTACAGAAGTCAGAGGCCGCCTGTCGCCAACTCTTTCATCGCGCCAAGGGGCATGTGGCGGCCCATCGGCCGCGCTTCCCCGCCACCGCGGATGAGCATCAGCGCGTGCTCGGTGAGTTTATTCAGGCCGTGCAGAGTGGCGATCTCAACGGGTTGATGGCGCTCATGGCCGAGGATGTGGCCAGCTACGCTGACGGGGGCGGCAAGGCCACCGCCGCGATGCACCCGATCTATGGGCGAGACGCAGTGACGCGTTTTGTTCACGGGTTGAGCCGCTTCTTAACGCCGGGGTACACGGTCGAGGTCACACCGCTCAATGGGTGGCCAAGCGTGGTCGTTCGCGCGGCCTCAGGGGAACTGATCACTGCCGTCGCGCTCAATGTAGTGGAAGGCAAAATCCAGGCGCTTCACTTCATCCGCAACCCGGATAAGCTTCAGCGAGTCATAGACTCGCGGGGTTGAAGCCTATCGTGATCCTGCCATTGACAAATCCGTCGGCCTCAGGTGTTCAAGACAAGTGGAGCCGTCACTGAGACAACTAATAGAGACCATCCATAAAAGTCGCACATTCACTCTCGTGTGCAACAGCGTGTATTTGTGCGACTTTTATATGGTTTGTCTATAAAGCCTTACGCAAGCCTTGACCGATGGTTTGTGCGTTGACGAAGTTGTCCCCCTGATCATCATCAGGCGCTGCGTACGTCATGAACTACTCGAATTCTTCCCGATCACCCAGCCGGTCGAGGATGGCCGTGCCGCCCAACGCCAGGGCGGCCAATGCCGGCAGCATGGGATCTGAGCGCAGGCCACTCAGCTCCAGCAAGACAAAGCCAATAAGCATCACGGTGCCCAGCCCGAGCAGGGCATTGCTGACAAAGCCTTTGGTCATCTTCTCTCCTTGGCGGCGATCCGAATCACGCTGCGACCAACTCCATTTTAGGGGTAGTGGTTGGGGCCCGCAACCGTCATTCGGATAGGCTCATGGCCTAACGCGTACCCTGCGCAACAGACGACGACGCCAATAATATGCGCCAAACTTGAGCCATTATAGCCTAAACCGGTCGCTCCACAAGTTCGGGGCTTTGTGTTCCTGCCCTAAAAGGCCCACACGCTGGGGACAATTCCGGGTTCGTATGCCAATCGTAGTCGATTCACCGGGCAGCAACCGGTGGCGCTTTACGGAACCTTACAGAACCCTGGGCGCTTTCTGTAATGAGGATGTTGTACGGGAAATTAGCTTGTCAGGAACTGACAGGGGTTGTCGCGCTAGGGCAACGGCCGCCAGCAACACCAGCCCGATCCAAATCAAGTCTGCCAGCAGCAGGTGCGTCAGTTGGATCCAGACCGGGGCGCGCAGGGCGACATTCAAGGCGCCCAACAACAACTGCGCCACATAGACGCCGATCAGCCAGCGCCCCAAACGCACAGCCTGCGGGCTAGGGCGCAACGTATTCACTCGCCAAACGGCCACCGCCACCAGCCCCCCCACCAAAAAGGCCAAGAGGGGGTGAACAAAGCGGATGTCGCGCAGCGTCGCCACAATCGGCGACTCGTCGGGGTTGATGCCGGCGGTGAGCATGAGGGTGTCGCCCAGCGCGGTGACGCCGCCGTTGGCGCCGAGGATCGCCACGCCTGTCAACGCCACACCCAGCGCCCAGCCCACCGCGCCTTGCCCGCGCAGCCGCAGCGGCGCGCCACCCGACGCCCACCACGCCGTCAGCGCCAGCGCGCCCAGCAGAAAGAAGGTGTTGAGCAGGTGACCCGCCATCCAATAGGCCCGCGCCACCGAGACATTGTCCGCCACATATTCGAGCAGCACCAGCCCAGCGCCGATCAACGCTTCGATGATCAAGAAGAGCAGCGAAACCATTGCCCCCTTGCGCACGTGATGACCGCGCGGCCAGGCGCGCCAGGCCCACGCCACCAGCACCACTGCCGCCACCAATGCCAACCCGCTGGTGAGCCGGTGCGAAAACTCGATCATCGTCTCGATGCTGGGCGCGCGCGGCGTCACCTCGCCGTTACAGAGCGGCCAGTGATTGCCGCACCCTGCGCCCGAACCGGTGGCGCGCACAAAGGCCCCCCACAGGATCACCAACAAAGTGTAGGCCAGCACCCCCCACGCATAGACGGCAAACGCGCGTTGCGATCTCATCAATCCACCTCCATCGTGTCCGGTTCTTGATTGTTCATTTTACCACAATGTCTCGCCGGACGCGATTGTAGGTTGTGTGCGGTTGCGATGGCGCACATTGGCTATTGAAATCGGACATTGCGTGTTGTACAATCTGCTCACCCAAACAAGACCAAAAAAGCGTTACCCCATCCTTCAATCTAAATAAGGAGCCCCCATGCCTCTAACCGAGTCGCAATTGCGTTCCCCGATTTCAGCGCACCGTGCGATTGGCGCGCTCCTCGCCATCGGGCTGTTGCTTTTGTTGCGCTTCGGCCTGGCCCTCGGGGCGGAGGGCCGCCCGGGCACAATGGCCGAGCCCGAAGCGATGGGCAGCATTGCCGGCGTGGTCACCGACGAAGCGGGCGCGCCCCTGGCCGGGATCGAGGTGCGGCTTCAGCGCCTCATCATCAGCCGGTATACCCTTCGGCTCACCACAACCGACAGCAACGGCGCCTATCGGTTTGATGCACTGCTGGCGGGCCTCTATCAGGTCGAGTTTGTTGACCCATCGCACCAGTTTGCTTTTCAATTCTACCCCAACCGGAGCCAGGCTACGGAGGCGGCGTCGATCCCCGTTAGCGGCAACGAGGTATCGGGCATCGATGCCCGGCTCGTCCGCGGCGGCGCGATCGCAGGGATCATCACGGGAACACGCACTCTTTCCCTCGTGTCCGGCACGGCGACGCTCTATCGCGAACGAACGCCCGGCTGGTGGGAAGAGTTTCGCTATTACCACTCGATTGACGGTGGCAATGCGTATCACTTTGCCGGCCTTGGCACAGGGTTCTATCGAGTCTGTGCTACGGCACACACCGAGGGCGAGTATTTCCGTGAGTGTTACGAGCGTGTTCACCGCGATCGCCCCATCGCCGAGGCCACGCCAATCTTCGTCAGCGCGGGCTTGACGACGACCCACATCGACTTTCGGTTTGGCGACCAGGTTGATTACCTGGTGATTGCCGGTTTTGTCTACGAGCCCAACGGCGCGCCGGCCGAGGGGGTGACCGCCCGCCTCTTGCGAAAAATGGACGACGGGCTCTATCTGGAACACAATTCTCGACAACAGACCGATGCCCTGGGGCGCTTTCGGTTTACTGATTTGGCGGAAAGCTACGAATACTATCTGTTTGCTGAGGATGGGGCTGGCCTTTTCGAACGCCAGTTCTATGCGCAGGCCAGCATTCTGGCAGAGGCCACCGCTATTCGCTTTGACGAGACACGACTACGCGATGACATTGAGATCACCTTGACGCCGGGCGGGCGCATCACAGGCGTGGTGACGGTGGATGGGGAGGTAGCGCCCCTGTCGGGGGTAGTCTATGCCATACCCGAAGCCGAGGCGCCGGTCTATTTTGCCCATTACTTCAGCGGTGAGATCCAACGCGAGACCGGTCGCTACATAGTCGCCAATCTGCCGGCGGGCCGCTACCGGGTTGCCTACTCAGCAAGCCTGGATGGCGCCTATTTCTTTCTGCCTATTGATTGGGGCAGTACGCTGGATTCGGCGCCGTCGGTGACCGTGACCACCGGCGCAACCGTCCCCAATATCAACTTCGACCTGGGCAACTTCGACGGCGCCATCACCGGTGTGGTGACGGCCGATGGCGCGCCACAAGCGGGGATCAAGGTCGCCGTACACGCGCACTCCGGTAGCGATGTTGGTACACTGCTCACCTACACCTATACCGGCGCCGCCGGCGTCTATCACCTGCGTGGGTTGGCCTCCGGCGACTACTATCTGCGCGCCAGCGACCCAAGCGGGCGCTACGCCGGCGCGTTCTATCAGGCGGACGATACAACGCAACGAACGCCGGTTCCGCTGCCCGCCGGCGCGACGGTGGGCAGCATCGACATCACATTGGCGGCGGGGGGCGCTATCCAGGGCCATGTGCGGCGCCACCACGGCGCCCCGATGGCCGCTGTCGGGGTGTATATCTATGCGTATCGCGACGGCGCGTGGCGCCGTGAGACCTTTGAGGATGTCTGGACCGACGCCAACGGCAACTTCAAACTGCTGGGCCTGACGCCGCAAAACTACCGGCTCTATTTGAGCCACCCGGTCTATGCGGCCTATTCCGAATATTACCCATCCGCCGCCACGTTGGAAGAGGCGGCGGATATTGCCGTTCAGGCCGGCGAGGTGACCGTCATTGCCGACGCTATCCTTGGCCCCGACGCCGTCTTGCATTTGCCGGTGGTGGGGCGCTAACTTTACCCACTCATGATCAGGCTGTAACCGCCGTCCAGCTCAATCGTCTGGCCCACGATCATGGCGGCGGCGTCGCTACAGAGCCATGTCACCACCGCGCCCACATCTTCGGGCGTCACCAGCCGCCCGGCAGGCGTGTGCTTTTGGGCGTGGTCGATCATCTCATCCTTGCGCGAGAAGAAGTCGAGCGCGCCGGTGATGACCACGCCGGGGCTGACGCAGTTGGCAATGATCCCTTTGGGGGCAAGCTCCACGGCCAGATAGCGGGTGACGGCCTCGATGGCCGCCTTGCTCACCCCGACAACGCTGTATTCGGGGAAGACGCGCCGGCTGCCGATGCTGGTGATGGTGATAATGCGGCCCCAGCCCTTGCTGATCATGTGGGGGATGGCCGCCCGCGCCCCGAGCAGAATGCTGCGTGCGTTGATGTTGAGCGTCCAATCCCAGGCGCGGGCGTCGATCTCGGTGACGGGGCGCAACACGCCGCTGGCCGCATTGCCGACGAAGATATCGACGCCGCCAAGACGGCGCGCCGCCTCCTCGACAAGCCGCTGCACCTCGCCCTCTTTGCCGACATTGGCTTTGATCACCGCTGTGCGCACGCCATAAGCCGCGGCCTCGGCCGCAGTCTCTTCTGCCTCCTCGCGTCTACGCAAGTAGTTGATGGCCACATGACACCCCTGAGCAGCCAGCGACAGCGCGATGCCGCGCCCAATCCCGCGCCCGCTGCCCGTGATCACGGCCACCTTATCCTTCAGCAACCCCGCGTCCTGGACCAACACGGTCACCCCCCCATTGTTTCTGGTTACCAATCTAATGCCAACAACCGGGCAAGCTCATCCGGCGTCGTGCTGCCCCGGATGCGCACACGGCGCAACTCAAACAACTGTTTACTTTCATGGGTTGCCCCTTGGATGGTGGTGACGCCGGCCCAAAAGTCTGCGCTGCGAAAGATCTCCAATGTCTGCCGATCATACTCACCCGCTGGGTACGAGATAAAACGAGGCCGGACGCCCAACTCGAACTCAATTGTCTCCAAGCTGCCCAACGCCTGCCAGACGAGATAGTCGGCGTCTTTGCCGCGCAGGCTCACATGGTTGCGGCCATGTGACTCAATCGACATGCCGGCGGCGTGCATCTCACGCGCCATGTCCCAGGTAAGGTATTCGGGGCGGCCCTCATCGATGAAGTCGGTGACCACAAAGAAGGTGGCGGTCATCTCCTGTTCCACCAATAAAGGAAAAGCGTTTTCGTAGTTGTCGCGATAGCCGTCATCAAAGGTGAGAATGACCGGCCTCTCGGGTAGCGGCGCCCCGTAGGCAAGATGGGCAACCAGTTCATACAGACCGATCGTGGTGTAGCCATCGGCCTTAATCCGCTCGAGATGTTGGCGAAAGAGCGCCGGCGCCACCGAAAGGTCGCGCCGATAGATGTCGGCGTTTGGCGGGGGTATGCTGAGATAATGATACATAAGGATAGGGGCGCGCACGCTCCGCTGCATACCATCAGGCGTAGGTTCCCAGCGCGGGGTAGACCCGGGATTGGCGACTTCAATGAGCACGCCGCCTGCCGGTGCGAACAGCCCCTGATCTATCGCATGATTGGCGCCGCCAGGCAACGCAAGCGTCACCCCAACGTCAGGCACACGGGTAAAGAGCGCCGCCACCGCATGTGCATCGGGCAGGGTGGGCGTCGGCAGCGCTACAGCGGGCGGAACCGGTGTTGAGGTGACGACCGGCGCGCGTACGAACGGCGTCGGCGAGGGCGCCAGAACCGTGATTACTAGGTCAGCCTCTAGCTCCTCCGCAATCCTTCCCCCGTCATTCTCCGTCTGGCTTTGCCCACTGCTACAGGCAAGGAAAAGAATAACAAGCAGCGCCAACGGCGCGCCGCGTTTTGCAGAAAAAGTTGCAGCCCATTGGCCTATAAACAGTGGGCCGAGTAGCCGATTCACCCAATCATGCACAGCAGACCACCAGACTACCCGCCACAAGAGCGCGCTGTACCGTTGCGCCCACGTTGCCCACCGACTTTTCACCGCTGCAAAGATGCCTACACAACCTGATCCGTCCATTCCAGAGGTCGATCCCCTTGCGTCATGCTTTTATTCACTCGACCGCGCTTCTATCCGCAAGGGTTGACAAACGGGATTGGCTCCAGTATACTGACCGGACGTTTGCTGCAAGGTTGGCGCGCCATGAGCGAGACAACGCGCACTGGGAAATTACCATGGCCGACACGCCCTCCAGGCTTTTTTCCGTTCCCATTCTTCCATAAGGCGGAGGGAGCAGGCTTACTGTTATTGTAACGATGCCAAGGCGCTTATGCAAACTATAAGAGCGGATCCGAAACATGGTTGGGGCGAAAAATGGCTGTGGGCGCCAATACGTTACTGGTTGACGTTCGCTGTTGCCCAAGCTGGCCACAACGATAGCTCAAACGATCCAAGCATACAGTCGTCCAAGGCCAACTTCATCCGTCAATAGGTTGAGGGTTCCATGTACCGACAGAAAATCCGTGATTACTACGAACACCTGAGCCGCAGCTACCGGAAAGTTGCTGATTATATCATGAGCAACTATTACGAAGTCTCCTTTTTGACGGCTGCCCAGCTTGCCGACGTAGTGGATGTGGATACGACCACCGTGGTTCGCTTTTCACAACGGCTGGGCTACAACGGCTACCCAGAGCTGTTGCACGATATCCGCGAACAGGTCAAGGCGGAAATCTACGCCGCATACGAGCCGCAAGAATTGGCGCCGACCGACCCAGCAGGCATCTTCAAGCGTGTGGCTGAACACGAGCAACACAATCTGCGCCAGATGTTGACCCATAACCCGCCGGAACACGTGGAAGCCGTGGCGGCTATGCTACGGCAGGCCCGCCACATAGTGATCGTTGGTGAAGGATATGCCGAGACTGTGGCCGAACTGGTGGCGCAGCAGTTTCGCCACCGCGGCGTCTCTGCCGAAGCGGTGAGCGACGACCCGGTTAAAAAGGCCGCCACCCTGATGAACTTGCCCCCTCACACTTTGGTCATTGGCGTCAGCGCCACCGAATATGGCGCTTCGGTTGCAAGGGCGCTGCAATTTGCGCGCACCAAAGGGGCCACAACGCTGGGGGTCGTCGGTTCGCTGGCCAGCCCAGTCAACCGGATGTCGGATCGCGTGGTCTTTGCGCCCACCTCGGCGTCGGGGCCGTTACCGAGTATTGTTGGCCTTACCGCGGCCCTGGCTGCGCTGGTGCAGATCGCGAGTGACAGCAGCCCAGCCGCCGTCGAAAAACATCTGGCGGCCTTTACCCAGGCCTATCAATTTCTCATCCAGCCGGAAGGTGACGACGTTGGCGACGATCCATCCGCCTAGTGCTTTTTTACAACCCAGTCATTTGACGATTGGCGCCTATACCACCTGTCGGGTTGCAAAGTCACTTTATTAAAGATTCCCTAGGCGGGCGCCATTTCGCTAAAACTACTCTCTACTCGAAGGACCGCCCCGTCCACCGCCGATTGTGTTATGTTCTTTCCTTACGTATGGGCGCCGTTCGCGCCTCTGTCGTAGGGGTGGCGCAGAAGATCGCCAACGCAAGAAACGCGACAATGTAGCCCAGATAATTCTCGTTGAGAAAACGACTCCCATAAAAAAAGACCAACAGAAAGAGGCCATAGTGCCAACAGGCATTGGTCAATGTGTTGACCTGTTGTTGGCGACGCACAAACCAAAGCAATATAGGCCCCGCAAGTGCAATCTCCAGCGCCCAGAAAGGCCATTGGGCAAACCGGTCTGCCACTAGCCCCAATGCCAGCACAAAGTTGCTCGCCCCCCATCCCCAAATCTGATAGCCGGTTTCTCCCTGACCGCTACTCCAGCGCCACACATCTTCGTAGAACGCATATGGGTTCCACACGACATAGGGCAGCAAAATCAGCCCAAAGCTGATTAGGGCCGGCATCGCTCGCCTAAGGATGCGCAGCGCCGCTGGGGCCAGATCGCGCCAGCGCGCGCCCACCCCCTGATCGGCGATGAGCAGTAGGCCGTAAAACGGCGCAAAGAACCAGGCTGTCGGCTTGCTGGCGCAGGCCAGACCATAAAGCAGCGCCGAAATCGCCAGCCAGCGCCGGTCTGCGCCGACGCTGTTGTTGCCTCCACCGCGCTGCGCCCGCCGCCAGGCCGCCAGGCTAAAGATGATCCAGCAGAGCACAAACGAGTCGTTCTGCCCAAACATGAGGTCGAGCGCCATGATGGGGTTGAGCGCCAATACAGTCACCAATGCCAACTGGGCGCGCCCACGCTGCGCATGGCCAGCGGGGATCAGCCCAGGCGCCAGCGCCAATGCCAGCGCCATCAACACGAGATAGATCAAGCGCTGGTCGTAAAACCCAATCCACTGACCCAGCCAATAAAAGGGCGCGCTAAAAAGAAATGTCCACGGCAAATAGGGATAATGGTAGAGCGCCGTGCGAAATTTGCTGAACCCCCATTCGGCCATCGGTGTGTTTACATAATCCTCGACATAGGGGTTTTTTCCCTCAAACAAAAACTGGATGGTGGCTTCGGTCTGGATCACACCGCCGTCGTGGGTGTAGCTGGCCGGCCCGCTGCCCTGCCGCAGGAGGACAAGCTTGCCCGCCGGCAGGAAGAGCGCCGTGAGGATGATGCCCGACAGCAGCAGCCACTTGACCCGCCAGTGGATGCGCCCCCTGAGCGCGAGGTCCGCCACCAGATAAGCCGCCAGCAGCCCCAACGTCAGCGCATTGAGCACCAGCCCGACCGGGTCTCCCGGGCGCGGGCTTGGCGACCCGATGGCTTCATTGCCCCCCGGCGGCAACAGACGGCCCAGGATCGGGTGACGCAGCACATCCTGCACCCGCGTGGGGAGGGCCGCCTCTTCGGCAAGCCCACTGACCATGAGCACGGCACAGACCAACAACGAAAGCAACAGCGCGTCCCAACCAGGGATAGTCTGCGCCCCGCCGGCTGCGTCTGCGGCCTGGCTACTGGGTGAAGGCATAGAGCTGTCCATCTTCGCCGGCGACATAGAGATTGGCCCCGCCGATGGCCGGCGCATTGGTGACGCTGGTCGGCACATTGAACACGCCGGTCATGGCGCCGCTGCTTGGGTTGAAAAACTGGATGGCCCCGTTGAGCGCCACCACAAGCAATTGGTCGGGGGTGACAATGGCGGCATTGCGCATCTCGCCATTGGTGGCGGCGCGCCAGAAAAGGCCATTGCTGCGCCGGTCGTACGCCTTGACAAAGGCGCCGCCCGAGGCAATGACGGCGGTATCGCTGAGCGCCAGCCCATTGACCACCTCACCGCCTCCTTCGTAGGTGTGAAGCGTCGCGCCGGTGTTGGCGTCGAGCGCATAGGTGAGGCCGTTGTTGGTGGCCACGTAGAGTTCAGCCAGGGCGGTGACGCCGTTGGCCGAGTAGACCGGCGCGGCCGTCAACTGCGTCAGATCGGCGCGCACCCAGATCAGTTCGAAGG
>JAHDWG010000684.1 GCA_023384495.1 Caldilineaceae bacterium | reverse complement strand
CGCTCAATACGAGAACAGTTTTGACTTCCCCGTGCGCGAGGAGTTTCACCTCAACCCGGCGTGGGCCCACTTGCCCGACATTACGCTGGCGCAGGAGAAACGCACCCACCGCCCGGCCACGATCCCGCGCGGGGAGATGGTTCGGTAGCGCTGGGAACTGGGGTCACACGCCCCATCAATTGTGCTATGCTGATCAACTACACCCACAGCCGGGCGGCGATTCTCTGTTTTGGCGGGTGGGGCTTGCAGGTGATGTTTCACCTGTTGCCCCGGCTTCAGGCCGCCCAAGAACAACGCGCTGCGTTGGGGGCCACCGGCATGAACCTGAACGGCATCATCAGCTTTGCCAACATTCTAGCCGACCCGTTGATCGGCGAACAAGGTCACGCCCAGTTCCATGTTCGCCAGCCCAAGCTCGACCAGCCCCTGCCCCCATTCTACATCGAACGCATTCTCGCCCGGCTGGAACGCGAAAACCAACGCCCCTACGACGAACAGACGGCTGCGGTGCTGACTGCATCAGAACGGCGCGCATTGCGAGTGCAGGCCGCCACCGAAGCCATGCTTACCCCGCTAGAGTATGGTGGCCACGGCTTTGGCTGGCCGGTTGCCGCCATCCATGCCAATGGCGGTCCCGCCCTCAGCGCCCCGCCCCGCGCCCGGCGCGCTGATCTCTTCGCTGCCGGCCTGCATCATGCGGAACGGCTGGCGCGTCTGCTCGAAGTCTACCTGCTCGACCCCATCCGCCAGGATACATTGGTGGAGGATGACCCCTTTGTGCAGACGACGCTCTATGTGGTTGCGCCGCTCTTTGAGCCGCTGAACGCTGCGCTGGTCTGGCCGGTGGTCACGCAGTTGATGGAACGGGCGGGCCGGCAGCATATTGCCGAAGTGGTGGCGCTCTTTGCCACAGGAAGCTACGCCGCCGATCTCAGCCGCCCGCTGGAAGAAGCAGCCAGCTATGCTGCGTTGGCCGAGATCGAGGCGCTCACCGGGCTACGCCGCCATGCGGACACCCAAGCCATCGTTCATCAGTTGGTTGCGCAGGCAGCCCCCAGGATCGCCAATGCAGTTGGCCAGCCGCTCTTCGACCACATCTACTTGCTCGATCGTGAAAAGAGCAATCAAGGGTTGGCCCAACACAGCCATGAGTTGGCCGTGGTGGCCGGCAATGCAATCGAGGCGTTGTCGGTGGCCGGCGGTAATCTCTTTATCCAAGAACAACTGGGGCTGGGCGTCGTCGCCGGCGAAGCGCGCCCCTACAGCGTCCTCGGCGCAGCGAGCGACTATGTTCCGCTCACACAGATGTTTCACGCTGTGAATCGCCAGGAAGAGAGCCGACTGGTGCGTGAATGGGTGCTGCGCAACAGCGATGAATCCGTAGCTGCTTCTCGCGAGGGCCCAGCAGAGACCTTTGGCGGCGAACACGAACAGGCCGACACGGGGCTGGCGCGCCTGCCCGAAGCCACCGTCACCCAGGCCGCACTGCGGTTGCCCGGCGTGCTCACCGATTCGTCGCCCACCCACATTGATGCGCTCGACATCAGTGCGAACTTTATCTTGCCGAAGCCCATGGCCGCCGCGCTGCGCCGCACACCCGCCGCCCGCTGGGGCCATGCCTTTCAGACGCATGTCGACGAATTGACCGAGTACCTTGCCCTGGCGGTTGGCCCCGACGCCATGGCCGGCGCCCTGGGCGTAGACGCCATCGGTCCCGACCAAGAATGGTTTCTCACTGGGGTGGACGACCGCCTGCTGCCCGTGACGGTGGCGCGCATGCAAGAGCAACTGCTGGACAATCTGGCTGCGTCGCCAACAGGGTTGACGCGCGCCCAGAATCAGGTGCGCCGCTGGCTGCTGGGGATCGAACAGGCGCGCCAGCGACTTTACACCGCGGCAACGCCCAATGCACGCTTGCTGGCGCGCGCCCAACGTGAACTGGCCCTGCGCAACTGGGAGGCGGAATATGGGCAAGCGCTGGCCAGTACACCTACTGGCGCCGGCATTCTGGCGCGCACCCTGGCCGCCGTCGTGACAGTGGCGCTGCTTTCGCTTGGCTATCTGCTCTTTGCCCAGCGCGCATGGGATCCTGTTCAGGATGGGATGGCGCTGCTCGGCTTTGTGGTGGGGATCGGCGTGGTCGGCCTGTTGGTCTATCGGTATGCCCACGCACGGATTCGCCGGCTGCGCCACGAGCGGGTAGCGCAAGCCCAAGCTACACTGCGCGCACAGATCCAAGAGAGTGTCACCGATGGTCTCGTTGCTGCCTATGACCGTCTGCATGAGGTGTTGGGCAACTGGTCGCGTATGTTGGCCGAAGCGGC
>JAHDWG010000106.1:6583-19401 GCA_023384495.1 Caldilineaceae bacterium | reverse complement strand
AAGAACTCCAGCGCCGTTACGGTGGCCCGGCCTACGACCCCGAGCGCGAAGTGCTCATCACCGTGGGCGTCAGTGAGGCCATGTACCTGGTGATGCAGGCCCTCCTCGACCCCGGTGATGAGGTGATTGTGCCACAGCCCTGCTTTGTGGCCTACACGGCGAGCGTGCTCCTCGCCGAAGGAACGGTGGTGGACATCCCCACCCATGCGCATGACAATTTTCAGGTGAACCCAGCGGCCATCGAGGCGGCCATCACCCCGCGTACCAAGGCGATCTTGATCGGTTTCCCCAGCAACCCCACTGGCGCCGTGATGGACCGGGCCGGTCTGCTGGAGCTCGCCCGCATCGCCGAGCGGCGCGACCTCATCGTCATTTCGGATGAGATCTACGACCGGCTCGTCTACGGGGGCCACCACCACGTGATGTTTGCGACGTTGCCCGGCATGGCCGAGCGCACGATCCACCTGGGCGGCATGAGCAAGGACTACGCCATGACCGGTTGGCGCATCGGCTATGCCCTCGGCCCGGCGGACATTCTGGGCGCAATGCGTCGCATCCATCAGTATCTGATCATGTCGGCCCCCACCACCGGCCAGGAAGCCGCGCTCGTGGCGCTGACCAACCCGGCGTGCGAGCAATTTGTGCTGGAGATGGTCGAGAGTTACGACCAGCGCCGCCGGCTCATCGTCGATGGGCTGAATGCGATCGGGCTGGATTGTTTTGAGCCCAAAGGGGCCTTCTACGCCTTCCCCAGCGTCGCCAAAACGGGCATGGACGAACACGAGTTTGCCGAAAGGCTGCTGGTGGAAGAGCGGGTGGCGGTGATCCCGGGCAGCGCCTTTGGCAAAGGGGGCGAGGGGCATGTCCGTTGCGCCTATGCGCGGAGCCTGGCCGACATCGAAAAGGCGCTGGAACGTATGTATCGTTTTATGCAGCGTCACGGGTAATCGAGCGCGAGCATGTCCATCGTGTTAGGCGTTGACGCCGGCAACTCAAAGACCATCGCTCTGGCGGCGCGCCACGACGGCGCCATCGTCGGCTGGGGGCGCGGCGGCTGCGGCGACATCTACGGCTCGCATGGGGCCGGGGGCGAAGCCGCGATCCGCGCCATCGTCGATGCCTGCGAAGCGGCGCTGGCCGCGGCTGGGGGCGCCAAGACAGCGCTCACTGCGTCCGTTTTTAGCGCAGCGGGGGCGGACTGGCCCGAAGACTTTGATTACTTTCGCACTCAGCTCTCCCGCCATGGGCTGGGCGCGGCGCCGATTGTTCATAACGATGCGATGGGCGCGCTGCGCGCCGGCGCGGCCGACGGAACCGGCGTGGTGGTGGTGGTGGGCACCGGGGTAGCGACCGGCGCCCGCGCCGCAGACGGGCGCATCTGGCACAGTAGCTTCTGGCAGGAGCCGCAGGGCAGCGTTGAACTGGCGCGCAAGACGCTGCGCGCCGTCTATCGCGCCGATCTGGGCATCGACCCGCCCACCGCGCTGACGGCGGCAACGCTACACCACTTCGGCGCGCCCACGCCAGAGGCGTTGCTCCACGCCCTCACTGCCCGCGAGGGGGCGCGGCCTGCCAACCTGACCGGGCTGACGCGCATCCTGCTCGACCTGGCCGAGGAGGGGGACGCCACCGCACGGCGGGTTGTGGCCGACCAGGGCGCGATGCTGGGCGACTATGCGCTGGCTGCCGCCCGCAAGGTGGGGTTGGAGGGGACGGCGTTCAACCTGGTGTTGACGGGTGGCGTGCTGCGACACCCCTCGACACGGCTGGCCGACGCCATCACCGCGCGAGTGCGGACCACATCGCCGGCGGCCCGCGCGGTGCGGAGCCAGTTTGAGCCGGCCATTGGCGCCGTGATGTTGGCGTTGGAGGCGGCCCAGCTTGCGGTCACCGAAGCCGTGGCGCAACGGATCACGGCCACCATGCCGCCGCCCGAACTGTTTGCCACCGGGTAAGAACCGATCCGAATGACGGTTGCGGGCCGCGCCAATACTCCGATCAGCGCCGTCTGTCGCAGCGTAATTCCGAGAAGGTCTCATGACCTGGCGACACCCCGAACGATGAAAATGGCCGCGTACAGCAGGAACACAGAGGACACCGAGGAGGCACAGAGCACACTGAGGTTTTTCTTTGTGTTCTCTGTGTAATCTCTGCGCCCTCTCTGTGTTGCGCTGTTTTGCCCTATTTTCAAAGCAGAAATCCAGCCAAGAGAACAAGGAGAAGGCGCGTGAAAATTACCGACATGCATGTCACCCCCATTGCCATTACCGACCCACCGTTGCTCAACGCCGCCGGCCTGCATGCGCCCTATGCGTTGCGCGCCGTGGTGGAAGTCGTCACCGATAACGGCCTCTATGGGCTGGGCGAGGTGCCCGGCAGTGTCGCCACCACCAGCGCGCTGGAGGCGGCGCGTGAGGTGGTGATCGGCAAGGACCCATTTCAACTCAACGCCATTCAACAGGGGCTGTTTGACCATTTTGGCCAAGAGGGCGCCACTGCCCGCGGTGACCAGCCGTGGGACAAGCGGCGCATTGTCCACGTCAACAGCGCCATTGAGGTGGCCCTGTTCGACTTGATGGGCAAGGCGACGGGCCGGCCCGTCTGTGATTTGCTCGGCGGCCGCGTGCGCGAGCGGGTGGATTTTTCGGCCTATCTTTTTTACAAGTATGAGGGCGCCGGCGGCGAACTCGGCTTTGGGGTAGACCCCAACGCCGCCGGCTGGGCCGCGGCGCGCCAACAGGCTGCGCTCGACCCCGAAGGGGTAGTCAAAGAGGCGCAGGCCATGTGCAAGGAGTTTGGCTTCAAATCGATCAAACTCAAGGGGGGCGTCTTCCCGCCCGATGAAGAGGTGGCCGCCATCCATGCCTTGCACGAGGCTTTTGGCGCTGGCGCACCCTTGCGTCTCGACCCCAACGCCATTTGGACGGTGGAAACATCCATCGAAGCCGGGCGCAAGCTGGAGGGTGTGCTCGAATATTACGAAGACCCCACCCGCGGTCAAGAGAACATGGCCCAGGTCGCCAGGGCGTTGAGCATCCCGCTGGCCACCAACATGTGCACCACTTCGTTTGACCATATCCCCGGCAGCGTGCAGCTGGGTTCCGAAGCTATCATTTTGAGCGACCATCACTTCTGGGGTGGGCTGCGCGCCTCCATCGAGCTGGCGCGCATCTGTCAGGTCTTTGGCCGCGGTCTGTCGATGCACTCCAACAGTCACGTGGGGATCTCGCTGGCGGCCATGGCGCACCTGGCGGCGGCCACCCCCAACCTGACTTATGCCTGTGACACGCATTATCCCTGGCAGTCGGAAGAGGTGATCGTGGGCGGGCGGCTCAAGTTCGAGGAGGGCGCGCTCGAGGTGACGAATGAGCCGGGCCTGGGCATCGAGCTCGACCGCGCCGCGCTGGCCAAACTGCACGAGCAGTACAAGACGTGTGGCCTCACCGAGCGCAACGACGAAATCGAAATGCAGAAGGTCCAGCCCGGTTGGACGTTCCAGGCCACGCGCTGGTAGTGGGCGGCTGAGGATCACACGGTCTCAGCGATGTATTCCTCGGATAATTCGGTGGGCGCTGCGCCATCCGGTTGCACACGGCGGAGGATACGGCGCAGCACCACTTCCTCTTCCGGGGTGATCTGGCGTAGCGGCTCGTCATCTTCAGCGAGAATAGCCTGCCCCAGTTTGCTCTGCGCCAGTGTGCGAAGGTCTTCTTCCAGTGGGTCGAGCACGCGGTGGTCATCCACGATGAAGCCGTCCTTCATGCGCAGGATCCGTTGGGTTGCCTGGGCCACACGGCGGTCGTGGGTGACCACTGCGATGGTTGTCCCATACGTCTGGTTGAGTTGGGCGAGGAGAGTCAAGAGCTCTTCGCCGCTCTGGCTGTCGAGCGCGCCGGTTGGCTCATCGGCCAGCAGCAGTACGGGCTGGTTGGCGAGCGCGCGGGCGATGGCCACGCGCTGGCGCTGGCCGCCGGAAAGCTGGTTGGGCAGATAGTGCAGGCGGTCGCTCAGGTCGACCAGCGAGAGTAACTCCTCGGCGCGGGTGATGCGCTGGCCGTGGCTCAGGCCCTGGCCGATCATCGGGGTTTCCACATTTTCCAGCGCGGTCAGGGTGGGCAGCAGGTTGTGCAGTTGGAAGACAAAGCCGATGGTCTGCGCCCGAAAGCGGTCCACATTTTTGAGTTGGGCCAGATGCTCACCCGCCACCCAGACCTCACCGCTGGTAGGTTGGTCGAGCGCGCCGAGCATGTTGAGCAGGGTGCTCTTGCCACAGCCGCTTGGCCCCATGATGGCAAAGAATTCGCCCATCTGCACCGAGAGGTTCACATCCCGCAACGCATGGACGGCTGTCTCGCCCGCGCCGTAGGTTTTGGTGAGATGGAACGTGCGAATCAGTTCGTTCATGGCACACCGCAATCTATACAAGGCAATTGCAGCCTAATTAGGAGTATGGATGTTGACAAATGCTGTCATGCCCCACCGTAGCGACGGGTCGAGCTCATCGATCTCGATCTGCACCGTATAGTTTGTGCTTCCCCGCTCGGCCGTACTTACCGGCGCGATCTCGATGATCTTTCCCGCGAAGAGCCGCCCGGGCAATGCGTCAAAGGTGATTTCCACCGGCATGCCAACCGCTAGGCGAGTCACATCGGTCTCGCGCAGGTCGGTCGTCTTCACATGCATCGCACGGGTGTCGCCCAGCAGCACGAGAAACTGGCCGGGCGTCGCCAGTTCGCCCGTGCGGACATTGATCGCGCCAACCTGCCCGGCGAAAGGGGCAACAAGCTGACTCTGGCGCAACTGCGCCTGAGCGCTCGCCAGCGCCGCCTCTGTCGATTGGATGCGCGCACGCGCGATGGCAATCTCCTCAGCGGTTGCGCCAGCGCGCAGGCTGTCGAGCGCGGCCTGGGCGCGCGCTTGTTGAGCCAGTACAGCGCGAACGGCAGCCTCTGCCCCAGGCGCCCTGCTCTCAGCGGCGCTCAATTGTGTCCGTGCGATGTTGATCTGACTGGCGGCAACGGCCAGTTGTTGGGCGGTTGGCCCTTGGGTGGCAAAAACGGCTTCCGCCTGCGCAGCCTCCAGTTGCGCCGTCATCTGGCGCAGCGTCATCGACTCAGGGCGAGCCGCGATGGCAGGGTCGCTGCGTACAAGATTGTAGGCCGCCTGCGCCTGTTCCACGCCGGCCTGGGCGACGGCCACCCGCGCTTTCGCCGCGGTCAGCTCAGCCTCGGTCGGGTGGCTGGCCAGCTCGCTGTACTGTTGCTGCGCCATGTTGACCTGGGCTCTGGCCATGTCGATGGCGGCCTGCACTTCGAGCATCTGGCCGGCAGCCAGGGCAACATTGGCCGTTGCCGCCGCCACTTCCGCCTCAGCGGCGGCAAGCTGGGCCGCGGTCGCCCCGGCCGACAACTGGTCGAGCATCGCAGTGGCCTCGGCAACCGCGGCCTCGGCGACGGCCACCTGGCTGGCCCAGATGGCATTTTCCTGTTCGAGCAACAGTTGGCCGGCAGTCACCCACTCGCCTTCGTTTACATAGATGTTGCTGACATTGCCGCTCGCCGGCAAGCTCAGCCCGGCCCAGAGCACCGGCTCAAGCTGCCCCGACGCCCAGATGATCCGCCCCAGATCATCGGCTTCGGCCTGCGCGGCGGCCTCTGCCGCCGCCTGTTGCTCGGCGACCTGGGCCTGGTAGCGGCCATAGGCCCACCAGGCGGCGGCCAGCCCGGTTAGTACGGCGATGATGATGATGATTCGTCTATTCATAGCGTAAGGCCTCCACCGGCTCGAGCCGGCTTGCGCGCCACGCGGGGTAAATCCCGCCAAGCAGCCCCAGGATGAGCGCCACGCCAAAGGCCAGGACGAACGTGTCAAGCGTCCACGAGGGCGTCAAAAACTGGGCAATACCGGGCAATTGGGCCACGAGCGTGAGCAAGAGCACCCCCAACAGTGAACCCATGACCGCGGCAAGCAGGCAGAGATAGAGACTTTCCTGCACGATCTGGCCCAAGATGCGCCCGGCGCTCCAGCCCATTGCGCGCAATGTGCCGATCTCGCGCGTACGTTCATAAACCGACATGATCATAGTATTGGCCACTACAATGCCGCCGACAAGCATCGCCAAGACGCGGATCGCATCGGTCATGGCCATGGTGGTGGCAATGTCGGCGGTATCCTGTGCAAATTGGCTGCTCAAGCTTGTGCGCGCCTCGGGAAAGCGCCGGTCAATCGCCGCGAGGACGGCGGGGGCCTGACTCGGGTCATGTACATCTACAAAAATAAAGGTCACCGTACGCCCGCGATTGAGCAGCCGCTGCGCCTCACGCATCGCGAGCATGCCGCCGCTATCTTCAAAGGAGACACCAGTCTGGACGATGCCAACAATCCGATAGCGGTTATCATAGAGTGCAATGGTGTCCCCCACACCCACTTTGAAGTTATCGGCCGCCACCTTACCTAGCACAATCTCGTATGGGCGCTGCACATATCGCCCCTCGACCAGCTTGTAGTGCTCGATGGCTGCATGATTGGGGTCAAGCCCAGCTACGAGAAAGAGGGGCAATTCCGGAGAACTCACAACGCCCAAGACAAAAGGGCTGACCGATTTGACCTGCGGCATACTCCGGATCTGGTCGGCAATGCGTTCGTCCAGGGTGCTCAGGCTCATGTCGGCCACATCGCGCTGCATGACTGTGAGGCTGCCGGCGCCGCCACTGCCGGCCAGCCTGTTGAGTTGGCCGATCATCCCCTCGATCAGGCCGCCGAGCATGACCAGGGTGGCCACACCGATGGCAATGCCGCTGACAGAGATGAGGGTACGCGTCCGCCGTCGCCACAGGTTGCGAAAACTCTGGCTGCCGTACCGCGCCAACCACCCGCCTGTCTGTGTTGCGCCACCCCCTTCATAGCGGAGCGCCTCCACTGGCTGTAGACCGGCGGCTGTCCATGCGGGGTAGGCGCCGCCCACTAATCCCAATCCTAATGCCGTCGCCATGCCCTGGGCAAAGATCGAGGGCGAGAACGAACCTTCGAGAAAGGCGCCAGCGCCGGGGACCTGGGCGGCCAACCAGGCCAGCCCGACGCCCATCACAAGGCCGAGCAGGCCGCCAGTGGCGCTCAGGGTTAGCGCCTCGCCCAAGATCATGCGTGTGATCATCCCGCGGCTCCAACCCACCGCGCGCAACGTGCCGATCTCGCGCGTGCGCTCCAGCACACTCATCACCAGCGCGCTCATCATCCCCAGCCCACCGATCAGGATGGCGATGGCGGCAATGCCCCAGGCAAACCCTTGCAGATAGGTGGTCCACTGCTCGCCGGCGTCATAGTCGCTGGAGCGGGTGACCGTCAGGCCGCGGTCCAGGTTGGTGATGCGCTGCATCACCAGGTCTGGGTCAGTCCCACGTTGTAGCCCCACTTGAAAGAGACTGACCTGACGCTGTTTTTGGGTGATGGTCTGAGCGTCTTCCAGCGTCACCACGCCGCCGGACTCTTCCATGCCCTGGCCGGTCTCGTAGATGCCGACGATGCGATAGGGCGCGCCATAGATGCGCAGGGTATCGTCCACCCCTAGCTTGAGTGCATCGGCGGCGCGGCGCCCGATCGCGATCTGGCGCGGGCCCGTGACGGGTTTGCCCTCCACAATCCGGTAGTGTTGTATGGCAAGGCTGCCAGGGTCATAGCCGAAGATGAGGAAATAGGGCACGGCATCAACGTTGATCCAGCCGAAGACGCCGGCATCGACATGGGCTACCCCAGGCACACCCTGAATGCGTTCACCCATCTCTTCGTTCAGGCTGCTAAAGACGACATCGTAGGCGTTGGCCTGGATCACCAGCAGATCGTTGCCGAGCCCCAAGGCGTTGCTGTAATTGGCCACAATCCCCTGCGCCATTGCGCCGAGCGAGACCACAGCCGCCACGCCAATCGCGATACCCAAGATTGTGAGCAGGCTGCGCGTGGCGCGTCGCCAGAGGTTTCTGAAGATGATGTCCATGCTACACCGCATCCCCTCTGTGTGCTCGGTGTTACTTGCTGTACGCCGCCATTTCTAGTATGGGTGAGGATAGACAGATGTTTGCCAGCCCTGTAGATAGTCTTTTGTTGGTCAAGCAGGCAAATTTTCACCCAGTCAAGTGACCAGGTTCCCGGGTAGGGCCACCGCCCGGACATGCCGTCGTGCTCGCTGGCGCATGCGGGGGCGCGCTCGAATGTTGCGGAAGGCGCGCTTTCGCTCGATTGACCAATCTGGCGCCAGGGGTTGGGGAGCCGCCAATCCCCTTGGAGCTGCAAAACTTTCCCTGTTTCTGCATGCACCCCGCATGCTTGATAGGGTTTGACTTTTGCGCCTGCTTGCGTTACATTCTGAAAGTCTCAACTTGCGTTACACCAATCTCCTTGGTCTCTGCGACCATCCCCAGGCGTTGCGACGCCGGCTACAAATTGGGTTCATGACGCCGACCGGCCTGATGCATCGCTGCGGATCAGTCTGCATGTACGCGCTGCCGTAATCAAGGGGGCGCGGTCATCGTGAGAACTTCCAATTAACTATACTGAGCTCTGTTTGAAAACCGGAGTAACTCGAAGGGGTAAACGTCTTTGCAAAGTCCGGTTTTCAAAACAACCGCAGTATAACACCGTCAAAAGGAGACAAACACAATGACAAAGCAACCATGGTATACGTCTGGTCTTGTTTTGGGGCTGGTGATGGGGCTGTTGCTGACGGCCTGTGTAGCGCCGCCGCCGCCGGCTGCTGCGCCGGCCACGGGCAGTGATGTGGGCAGCGCCGGGGGTGGTGTGCTCAATCTGCTCTGCACCCCGCAGGTTGAGTGGTGCGAGGGTATGAAGGCCGAGTTCGAGCGAGTCAACCCCGATATTACCGTCAACTTTGTGCGCCTCTCTAGCGGCGAAGCATTGACTCGCCTGCGCAACGAAAAGGACAATCCGCAGTTTGACATCTGGTGGGGGGGGCCAATTGACAGCTTCATTGCCGCCAAGCAAGAAGATCTGCTTGAGGCCTATGATTCACCCAATCTGGCCAACCTGATCAACCCTGACCTGATGAAGGACCCGGATAATTTTTGGGCGGGCGTCTATGTTGGATCGTTGGGCTTTGCCACCAACAAGAACTGGCTAGACGAACACCCCGATGTGGAACCGCCCACCAGTTGGGATGATCTGCTCAACCCCGAGTTTGATGGGCAGATCATGGTGGCGCATCCGTCCAGCTCGGGCACCTCGTACACGGCCATGTGTACGGTGCTCCAACTCAAGGGTGAGGCGGCCGGCTGGGAATACCTGCGCGAATATGCGGGCCAGGTGCTCCAGTTTACCAAGAGCGGCGCGGCCCCGGCCAAATTTGTGGGCCAGGGCGAAGCCGCGGTGGGGTTGGTTTTCTCACATGACATTGTGGCGGAGATCGAGAAAGGCTCGCCGCTGGCGCTGAGCTTCCCGGCGGAAGGCACCGGCTATGAGATCGGCGGCATGGCCATCATCAAGGGCGCCAAAAATCTGGACGCTGCCCAGAAGTGGTTTGACTGGGCGCTGGAACCGGCCACGCAAGAGCTCGGTCCCAAGTACAATGCCTTCCAAGCGCCCACCGTGCAGGGCGCGGCCGCGTCACGCCCCGAATTGCTCGAGGTGACGCTGATCGATTACGACTTTGACTACTGCGGCTCCAACAAGAAGGACTTTGTCGACCGCTTCACCAACGAACTGGCGAGTGACGAGAACTTGAAGGAGTAAAGCGCGATCTCGACGATGGGCGATAGACCATCATCTATCGTCCATCGTCCATCGTCCATCGTCCATCACCAGCCACCCGTCTCCCCACTGTGCAGGTTTGCTATGGCCCTTCGTTCATCACGTCCGCGGCTGCATTTGCGCCGGCGCTGGCAGGAGTTGCGCCTGATTGGGCAAGATCCGACGCTGGCGCTGGGCCTGGCGTTTGTCGGCCTCTTTGTGCTGCTCTTTGTGGTCTACCCCCTGGGACGCGTCGGCTGGCAGGCGTTTTTTGATCCCCAAGATGGCGCGTTCAACCTCAGTTATTTTCGCGACTACCTCAGCCCGATGTGGCGACGCCACAATCTGCAAGTGCTGCGTAACACATTGGTGATGGGGGTGGGCGCGGCCACCGGTGGCACGGTGCTGGGGTTTGTCTTTGCCTATACGCTGGTGCGCTGCAATATCCCCTTTAGCCGCGCCGTGCATACCCTGGCGCTGCTGCCGACCATCTCGCCCCCATTTGCGATTGCCATCGCCAGCATCCTTCTGTTTGGCCGCAACGGTTTGGTGACGAGACAATGGCTGGGCATCCGTTTTGAGCGAGGCGTCAATGACATCTATGGGCTGGATGGGCTGATCTTCGTTCAGATCATCACCTTTTTCCCGGTGGCCTACCTCATCATCCGAGCCATGCTCGAGCGCATCCACCCATCGATGGAAGAGGCCGCGCTCAATCTGGGGGCCAGCAAGTTTCACATCTTTCGCACGGTCACGCTGCCGCTGTTGGCGCCGGGGATCGCCGGCTCGTTTCTGCTGCTCTTTGTCGAATCGCTGGCCGACCTGGGCAACCCACTGTTGTTGGGCGGAAACGCCAGCGTCCTCTCCACCGAGATCTTCCTGGCCATCAACGGCCAATATGACCAGCAAAAAGGCGCCATGCTCTCGTTGGTCTTGCTCATCCCCACGCTGACGGTCTTTCTGCTCCAACACTACTATATCAGCCGGCGCTCGTACATTTCGGTGACGGGCAAACCAGCCGGTGGGCAGGCTGTCGTTAAAGAGCCGGGGATTCGCCTCACCTTTATCACACTGATGGTCATATCGCTGGTGTTGATCCTGGCGCTCTATCTGTCAATCTTGGTCGGTTCGTTTACACGGCTGTGGGGGATTGACTATTCGCTGGACTTTTCGCACTATGGCGCGGCGCTGACGCGCGGGCTGAACGCGATTCTCGCCACCACTTTTCTGTCGACGGTGGCCACGCCTGTTGCCGGCGTCATCGGCATGGTGGTGGCCTACATGGTGGTGCGCCGGCGTTTTACCGGCAAAGAGGCGCTCGACTTTGTCTCGAACCTGGGCGGCGCCGTGCCCGGCACGATTTTGGGCATTGGCTACATTCTGGCCTTTATCAACGCACCCATGATCATGGTGACGATCCTCTATGGTGTGTTGGCGCTCTATCTCGTGAGCACAGCGACGGGCGATGCCCGCTTGCGCACTGTCATGTTGCTGGGCGGCGCCGCAGTGGGCTATTTGCTCAACTGGCTCCCCTATTTGCTCGGTCTGACGGAAGACGGCTGGCGCTATCTGCTGGCTGCGGTCTTTGCGCTGCTGGCGCTGGCTGCCGGGCGCGCTGCGCTGCCAGGGCGCGGACGGCTGGTGATGTACGTTTTGTTCGCCTTTAGCGTGGCCTTGATCGCCTACAACTTGACCCCCCTGGTCACCCAGCCGCTGGTTGCGTGGGGTCGCACGCTGCCGGGCATCTTCTGGCCGCGTCTGGTGGTGCGGCTTGCTACGTTTATCCCTGTCTTCACCCAGCCCACCATGGCGATCCTCGGCTTTACCTTCCTGATGGCGGGCGGCTATCTGCTCTGGCAGATGCAACCGTACGCTCGCCCCTGGCTGACGCTAGGGCTGCTCTTGCCCTGCACGGCGCTGGTCTTTTTTGGTCAACCGCTGGCATTGGTGGGCACACCCTACATCGTGATTGCGGCCTATGCCGTGCGCAGTTTGCCGGCCTCGGTGCGGGCCGGCGTGGCCGCGCTGCAACAGATCGACCCGTCCATCGAAGAGGCGTCCACCAACCTAGGGGCCGATGCGCAGACCACCTTCCGCCGGGTGACGCTGCCGCTGATCCTGCCCGCCTTTATTGCCGGCCTCATCTTCGCCTTTGCCCGCCACATGACCAGCCTGTCGGCTATCGTCTTTTTGACGACCGCAGAGTGGCCGATCCTGACGGTCTGGATTTTGAGCGAAGTGGAACAGGGGGGCATGAGCACGGCGGCGGCCTATTCGGTGATTCTGATCGCGATTGTGCTGGCTGCGATTGGATTGGTCTACTGGTGGCTGGGGCGGGCCTTTCAGGGCCGTGGCGATGTCGATCTGTCATTGGGGGCGGGGTAGGGCTACAGGGCGAATGAATGGGAGGAAGCTTTGTTTCTCAGTCTGCGTAATCTCTCAAAGCAGTTTGCCGGGCACGATGGTAGCAGCGAAGTGATTGCAGTCGATGACGTCAACGTTAATATCGAGCGCGGCGAATTTGTGACACTCTTGGGGCCGTCGGGCTGCGGCAAGACCACCACCCTGCGCCTGATCGCCGGGTTTGAGTTCCCCACCAGCGGCGAGATCGTGCTCGACGGCCAGGTGATCAACGAGGCGCCCCCCAACCGCCGCGACATGGCGATGGTCTTCCAGAGCTACGCCATCTTTCCCCATCTCAATGTCTTTGAGAACATTGCCTATGGGCTGCGGATCAAGAAACTGAGCAACGCTGAGGTCGCGCGCCAGGTGGGGCAGGTGTTGGATCTGACCGAGCTGACCGGGCTGGAAAACCGGGCGCCGAACCAGTTGAGCGGTGGCCAGCAACAGCGCGTGGCGCTGGCGCGCGCGCTGGTCATGCAGCCCAAGGTGTTGCTCTTCGATGAACCGCTCAGCAACCTGGACGCCAAGCTGCGCGTGCAGATGCGCAGCGAGATTCGTCGCATTCAACAGGAGTTGGGCATCACCAGCGTCTATGTCACCCACGACCAGGATGAGGCGATGGTGCTCTCTGACCGGATCGTGGTCATGCACCAGGGGCGGATTCAACAGATCGGGCCGCC
>JAHDWG010000106.1:0-6483 GCA_023384495.1 Caldilineaceae bacterium | reverse complement strand
TTGTCGCGCCCCACAAAATCGCCGCCGCCGGTGTTGACATTGCCGCCGACATAGGCCCCGCCGCCAGTGTTGACCACGGTCGACGTCCCGGCCGGCGCTTCATCCGCCGCCCCGGGCGCGCCTGGCAGGGCAAAGAGCTGGTTGTCGTCGGCGCGCGTAAAGAGCGCCGGCGTGCCCCACTCCATGAGGCTCCCACCGGCAAAGATTGCCTTGCGCGCCTCGGTCAGCGCGGCGTCCACCGGGTAACCGTCGGCCAACGCCTGGTAGAATTCCTGCGCCAGCGTAATCGCGGCGCGGTCGGTGATGGGGAACTGCATGGCGATGACAGCCGGCAACCCCTGCTGCACCAGGTGCTGCGCCACCCCAGTGAACGGCTCGCCACGGTCGACGCGCGCGCCCTCACACGCGTTGAGAAAGGCCAGCCGCAGCGCACGATGGTCGTGCAGCAGGATGCCCAGCCGTGTGGCGTCGACGCGTTCACCGTTGCGTTGACCATCCTCCAAGAGCAGGCCGGCGTCGCCGGTGGCCTCGTCATACCAGCCGTGGCCGATAAAGTGGAAGAGATGATAGGCATCGCGGCGCAGCGTCCGTTGCAGCGCCGTTAACGTGGCAGGGATACGCGTGAGCAGTATAGCGTTTTGGCGCTGCAATTCAGCCAGAGCCTGCTCGAGACGCACCCATTCGGCTTCGACGTTGAGGCGCGGCGTCACGTCCACCGGGTCGCTGAGCATGACCAGCACGCGCAGCGGCAGTTGCGTTGTCAGTGGCGCCGCGCCCTGACCGATCTCCAAATAGCGCACCAGCGGTGTCTGGTCTGACAGCACGGCAAAGCGTCGCCACGGTGTCACATAGAGATATTCCCATGGTAACGCGGCCAGCTCGGGCGCATAGGTGAGGCGCAGACGGATGCGCAGGCCGACCTCCTGTTGTGCTGCCAGATCCAGGCTGCGGCGGAGCGCGTCGCCCACATCGCCGGCAAAAACGGCCTGAAAGAGATCCTCGCCAAACACCTTGGGGTTACGTGGTGTGGGCGCTTCCTGCCCCGCCCCGCCCGCCCACTGGTAGGCGCGAATGGCGCCGCCGACCAGCGCCAGCGCGCCGGGTTGCGCGTCCAGCCCGGCAGGCAGTTGGAATGGGCATGCAGCCTGCCCCGCAGGCGACTCAATGACGCGCGCCTGGTAGCCGGTGGCGGCGCGGTCGATGAGTAGGTCAAAGTTGAGATACCGTGTGGGGGGCATAGGCTCTTTGCTCCTGAACAGATGACCGCAGTGACGCAGAAAATAAAGATATCGCCAATTATGTTACACCGTGTAGACCGACGCCGCAATATAGCGCTCGCCCTGCGCATGGTCGTTCCAATAGTAAACCGTGACGAGTTTGCCATCGGGGCGCTGCACCGTGCGCGGATAGCCCAGATCGTGGTTGCCCGCACCTTCGCGAAGGGTGACTGGGTCGCTCCATGTCTGCCCGCCGTCGCTGCTCAGGCGGGCGTGGATGGCGAAGGGTGGGTTGCGGTAGCCGTAGACCAGGCAGAGCCGGCCGTCTTGCAACAGCGTGAGCGTGGGTGGGTTGCCGCCAAAGCCGGTGTCGGGTGCAGGTCGGGACAAGTGCTGGAAGCTGGCGGCATCATCGTCGGAGGCGTAGAGGTCGATCCAGCAGTGGCGGGCCGGCCCGCTGGCGCGGCTCTCGCTGCAACGCACCGCCGATAGGATGCGGCCCGAGGGCAGGCGCACGCTGGCTGGCATGATCGAATAGCCCGTTGGTTCGGGCGTCACCCAGGCGCGGAAGTGAAATGTTTGGCCGCCATCGGTGGTGCGGGCGCAGAAGACCCGCCCCTCTTCGCCATTGGGCTTGGATGCAGTAAGAAAGAGTGTGCATGTATCGCGGTCGCTGACCAAATAGTCGGTGCGGGCGGCGATCCCGGTTTGGCCGAACATGGGCAGGCGAAAGGGGCCTTGCCACGTGCGACAACGATCAATGGATGTATAGAACCAGGATTGAGCGCCAGCGAGTAGCCCGGTGCGGGCGCACATGAGCGCAAAATCAGGGTGGGTGAAATCGACGCGGCCCGGGTGAGGCTGCGGCGCATTGGGGCCGCTTTCGAGCGTGGCGGCTGCGTGCAAGTGGGGCTCCATGTGCTCGTCGGCGGAAAGGGCGCGGTTGCCGGGCGTGGGGCAGGGCATGGGCGTCACCCGCCAGGCGCCACCGCCGTCGAGGCTGCGGGCCTGCAGGGTGGCAAACGGCCTGCCCCGGTCACGGGTGTGGAACTGTTCGCCGCCCTGGAAGTAGCCGGCGGTGAAGCCGACGACAATCTCATCACCCCAGGCCCAGAGGCCATAGTTGGCCGGCCAGCCGGCATAGCGGCCCGGCTCGTGATAAATGGAAACGTGTTCGGTCACGCGCCCTCCTGTTGGGATTCGGCAATTGAAGGTGAATTTCTGTGGATGTTCTTCATTATACCTTATAATCAATGATTGCCGCTCGATTTCGTGCTGCAATGTCACATGACTTGCGCAGCGCCTGATGTGTGCCCGGAAAGGATTCACGCTTGCTCATCGTGCGCCCAGTCCGGGCTTGGGTGGGTTCTACGTCAATGTGGTTCGCTGTACAAATCAGACGAAGAGGTGCTTGGTCACGCTTGCGATGGAACAAGAGGAGGCAAAGACATGACGTTTGTCTTTGAAGAAGAAAGAGCTTCGGACTCGCCTTTGATCGAAAAAATCTGGCGCACCCAGAGCGCACAGGCGGGTGATTTTACCTCGCACGCTGCGAGCCATTCCGAGATCGTCGTAACGAGATACGAGGGGAGGACCCTGGTCACGGTGCGCGGGCCAGAGACAAAAGCATCGCCGGCGTCTGTCCCAGCGGACAGCGAGTTTTTTGGCATCGTCTTCAAGCTGGGGACGTTTATGCCGGCGCTGCTGCCGAGAAATCTCATGGATCGCAGAGATGTCTACCTGCCCGTCGCAAGCGGTGAATCATTCTGGCTGGATAGCTCGGTGTGGGAAATCCCTACGTTTGACAATGCGGACGCCTTTGTCGAGCGATTGGTGCGGGAAGGGCTGTTGGCGTATGATCCGGTCGTGGGCGCCGTCGTGCAAGGCGAGCCGACGCCATTGTCACCCCGCGCGCTCCAATATCGGTTTGTGCGGGCGACGGGTTTGCCGCACAAGGTGATTCAGCAGATCGAACGCGCCAACCGGGCGGCGACACTTCTGGGGAGCGGTCTGTCCATTCTCGACACAGTGTACGAAACGGGCTACTTTGACCAGTCGCACCTGACCCACGCGCTGAGGCGCTTCCTTGGCCAAACGCCGGCGCAGATTGCACGGGTGAGTCAGCCTGATTTTCAGCTCGGGTAGATTGCGTTTTTTTCCAAGACCTGGGCTTTGCGCAGTGCTATGATGTAGGCTCAATGAAGAATCGCGTGGCAGAAGAACAGACCATGCAAGCAGCATAGCAAATCAAAAGGAGTTCGAACATGCGTCAGTTAATCGTCACTGAGTTTTTGTCACTCGACGGTGTGATGGAAAACCCGATGTGGACCTTTCCTTACTGGAATGACGAGATCGCCGCGTTCAAGGGTGAAGAGACATCCGCCAACGAACCCCTGCTGCTGGGGCGTGTCACCTATCAAGGGTTTGCCGCCGCCTGGCCGCAGAGGAAGGATGAAGACCCAGGCGCCTCCTACTTTAACGGCGCGCGCAAATATGTGGCGTCAACGACCTTGCACGAGCCGCTTGAGTGGAACAATTCGGTGCTGCTCAAAGGCAACGTCGTAGACGAAGTCACCAAACTCAAGCAGGAGGACGGCCCCGACATCGTAGTCCACGGCAGCGGGAAGCTGATTCAGACCCTCATGCAGCACGACCTGGTTGACAAGTATCGGCTGCTGGTTTATCCGCTTATTTTGGGCAAGGGACAGCGCCTGTTCGAAGAGGGCGCCGCCATCAAGCTGAAACTGGTGGAATCGAGGTCGTTCAGCTCCGGCGTGGCGGGGCTCATCTATGAGCCGGTGCGGGAGTAGCTCCATACGGGCTACAATCGAGTAGATGGCCACCTCGACAACCTTTGATTGGGAGGTGGCCGTTGTCTCTCCTAACGTAACAATGCCGAGCCCAGCGCCTGAAACTGTGTGATGGCCTCCCATGCGCCAAGACCGATGCCTTGGGTGAGCTGGGTCAGATCGACCATGTTGTGGGCAAGGAAGACCAGCACGGAGGCATCGTTGGGGTCAGCCTGCCACCAGCCACCATAGGCGCCCGGCCAGCCCACCGAACCGACGCCGCCGCCGCACCGCAACGGGTCTGCCCGGTCGGGTTCCATCACCACTGCGACACCCATGCCAAAGCCATGACCCCGCGCAAAGAGCGACAGGCCGAACAGTTCGGAGGTTGCGCGCTGGTTCCCGGTCAGGCAGTTGGAGGTCATCAGCGCCAACGTCTCTGGCCGCAACAGCCGCACACCTGCCACAGTACCCCCCTCGACAAATAGGCGCGCAAAGACGAGGAAGTCGTCCAAAGTCGACCAAAGGCCCTGGCCACCGGAGACGTAGGCCATCTCTTCGGGCCGTTCGCGCAACGCGTGGCCGCCTGGCACCGTCTGCAGCGTGGTCAGGCGGCCTGCTTCATCAAAACCATACAATCCAGCCCGCCGGCCCCGCTTTTCTTGGGCGACGGTGAAGCCGGTATCGTTCATCCCCAGGGGTGCAAAAATCCGGCGTTCGAGGACATCACCCAGCGGAGCATCCTCCATCCGTGCGATAAGCAGGCCAAGCAGGTCGGTCGAGTGGCCATAGTGGAAGGCAGCACCCGGCTGGTCGATCAGCGGTAGGGCAGCCAGCCTTGCGATCCAATCGTCAGGCGCCACTGCGCTGTCGATCTGGCCGCCGAGCGCCTCGGCATAGGCGTCGGCGATGGGCCCCTGTTGTAAGTCTGAATAGGTGAGGCCAGCGCGATGCGTTAACAAATCGGCAAAGGTGATCGGCCGTCGGGCGGGATCGGTCTGGTCAAGCGGGCCGGTTGGTGAGCGCAGGACGCGCATCTCGGCAAATTCCGGCGCCCAGCGCGTGATAGGGTCGTCGAGAGCAAAGCGGCCCTCTTCGAACAACATGAGCGCCGCGGTAGAGGTAATCGGCTTGGTCATCGAGGCGATACGGAACAGGGTGTCCCGCTCTATCGGCAACCTGGCTTCCACATCCCGCCAGCCAACAGTATCGACCTGGACTACCTCGCCGGCCTGCCAAACCACCGTCGCCGCGCCGGCAAGTTCGCCGGCGGCGACGAGCGCGCCAATGGCAGTCGCTATTGGGTTTTCTCCGCTCATTTCCGCCTCATCCGTCTATCTTGCGTCTGCAGCTATACTTTGCTCTGTTTGAACACAACCGTTTTGCTGGCGCAGAAACTTCTGTTTTCGAAGTAGGTGTGCATGGTTTGTTCTTGAGCGCTCATTGTATCTGCTTCGTAAAGGGGAGATCGCTCAATAAGACTTGGGCAAACCCAACACATGGGTCGCCAGGTACGCCAACACCAGGTTGTTGCTCACCGGCGCCACCTGATACAGGCGCGCCTCACGAAATTTGCGCTCCACATCATACTCAGCGACAAAACCGTTGCCACCATGCGTGTCGAGGCAGACGTTGGCCGCCGCCCAACTGGCTTCGCTGGCAAGCAACTTTGCCATATTTGCCTCGGCGCCGCAGGGTTGGCCGTTATCAAAGAGCGCGGCGGCTTGATAGCGGATTGCATCGGCGGCGCGAACCTGGGTGTAGGCCCGCGCAAGGGGGAATTGCACCCCTTGATTGCGCCCGATGGGTGCGCCGAAGCGCTCACAGGTTTTGGCATACCCGGTCGCCCGGTCAATAAACCAGTCGCCATCGCCAATGCACTCCGCCGCCAGCAAAATGCGCTCGGCGTTCCAGCCGTCAATCACATAGCGGAAACCCTGCCCCTCCACGCCGATCAGGCTCTCCGCCGGGATGCGCATGTCGTGATACTTCACCTGGTAGGTGGCATAGTTGAACATCGTGCGCACCGGGATGACTTCCAGCGAATCGGGTTGCTGCGCCCGAACCTCGCGCAGGTCGATCAAGAAGAGGCTGATGCCGGCTGTGCGATCGGGCGTCTCCGCCCGCGGCGTGGTGCGGGCTAGGAGCATCAACAGATCACTCTGCGCAATGCGGCTTGTCCAGTTCTTGTGACCCGTGACCACATAGCTATCGCCCTCCTTGCGGGCAAAGGTGCGAATGCTGGTCGTGTCACTACCTGCCTCCGGCTCGGTGACCGAGAAGGCCTGCAAACGCAAGCGACCGGCGGCGATGGCGGGCAGATAATGCTCTTTCTGCGCTTCACTGCCATGCTTGAGCAGCGCGCCCATCGTATACATCTGGGCATGGCAGGCCGCCGAATGGCCGCCGCTGCGGTGAATTTCTTCCAGGATGACGCTGGCTTCGGTGATCCCAAAACCCAGACCGCCATAGTGCTG
>JAHDWG010000105.1 GCA_023384495.1 Caldilineaceae bacterium | reverse complement strand
AACATGCCGATCCAGCAGATCAGCATGTTGTGGGCCAACATTCAGAGCGCGATTGCCGGGGCCGAACGCATCTTCGACCTGATGGACGAACGGCCCGACATCGACGAACGGCTCGACGCGCGCGCCATGTCCGCCATTACCGGACGCGTGGTCTATGCCAATGTCCATGCGGAATACGAGCCGGGCGAACCAGTGTTACGCGGTATCGACCTGGCCGCCGAGCCGGGCGAAACCGTCGCTATCGTGGGGCCCACCGGCGCCGGCAAGACCACGCTGGTCAATCTGCTGCCGCGCTTTTACGATGTCACCGAGGGCCGGGTGACCATCGACGGGGTCGATGTGCGCGATGTCACATTGGCGAGTCTGCGCCAGCAGATCGGCGTAGTGTTGCAAGACAGCTTCCTGTTCAGCGACACAGTGATGAACAACATTCGCTTTGGCCGCCCCGGTGCAACCGATGAGGAGATCATCGCCGCGGCCAAGCTGGCCCGCGCCCACGACTTTATCGAGCGGCTGCCCCAAGGCTATCAGACCAAACTGGGCGAGCGCGGCGGCGGCCTGAGCCAGGGTCAGCGCCAACTGCTCTCGATTGCCCGCGCCGCGCTGGCCGAGCCGCGCATCTTGATTTTGGACGAGGCCACCAGCAGCGTGGACACCCGCACCGAGCGGCAGATCCAGGCCGCGCTGGAACAGCTCATGGCCGGGCGCACCAGCTTTGTCATCGCGCATCGACTGAGCACCATCCGCAACGCCGACCAGGTATTGGTGTTGGTGCAGGGCGAGATCGTCGAACGAGGCCGGCACGAGGCGCTGCTGGCGAAACGCGGGGTCTATTACGACCTCTACATGAGCCAGTTCAAACGGCAGGAAGAGATGGCCGGCGCAATTCACGTCACGCGCAACGGTGATTCGGCCACGCCGGTGACGGTCTAGGATCGATGTTGTGGTACAATCGCTTCGTGGGCATTCCACGCGAGGAAGGCCGTGCTGGAGGAATGACGCCAATGCAGACCATGATAGCGCACGATCAGAATGCCGGCCTGGGGGCCGGGCAAATCACAGTGGAAGCGTTCGAGCGGCTGCTTCGCCTGCCCGAAAACCGCGACCGCTTGCTTGAGCTGATTGACGGGAAGATCGTTGAAAAGATGCCGACAGAAGAACATGGCTTTATTGCCGCTATCCTGGCCACCTTGCTCAACAATTTCGTCTTACCCCGCAAGCTCGGCATTGTTGCGGTCGAGGCTCGTCACCGCATCCCGACTGATCGACGGAATTCACGCCTGCCCGACGTATCGTTTCGATACGGAAACGGCCCCCTCGTCAGGGAAGGCGCTGTACCACGAATGCCCGACCTGGCCATCGAAATCCAATCCCCCGATGACACGGTCAAGGCCATGCGCGAGAAAGCGGCCTACTATCTGGCGAACGGCGTGCGCCTGGTCTGGCTGATCTTCCCCCAGAAGCGCTACGTCGAGGTTTACCGCCCCTGCGCAGAGATGGAGATCTTCTTTGGCCGCGACCTGTTGGATGGCGGGGATCTGCTGCCCGGCTTCACCCTGCCCGTGCAGGAACTCTTCGCCGAGCCGCAGGCCGGTGGCATAGACGCCCCCGCTGCATGAGCATGAACAGCTCAGACACACCAGCCCATTACCATAGGGATATTCTATGACGATAACGCCGCGCGGGGCTGCCTACGCCAAACTGGCGTTCACCCTGGGCATCCTGACTGCCTTTGCCCCCTTCTCCATTGACATGTACTTGCCGGGCTTGCCCGCGATTGCCCGTGAGTTCAACACCGACACCGCCGCCGTGCAACAGACACTGGCGGTCTTCTTTTTGGGGCTGTCGATGGGGCAACTCTTCTATGGGCCGATCTCCGACCGGTTGGGCCGCCGCGGCCCGCTGCTCTTTGGCTGTCTGCTCTACTCCGCCGCATGTGTCGGCTGTGCGCTGGCGCCGTCGCTGGGCAGCCTGGTGGTGATGCGCTTTGCCCAGGCGCTGGGTGGGTGCGCCGGCGTGGTGATCGCCCGATCGGTGGTGCGCGACCTCTTTGACCAGACCGAATCGGCGCGCATGTACTCGTTGCTGATGTTGGTGCTGGGCGTGGCGCCGATTACCGCACCGCTGATCGGCGGGCAACTGCTGCTTTTCTTTGGCTGGCGTTCCATCTTTATCGCCCTGTTTGGTTTTGGCGTGCTCTGCCTGCTGTTGGTCTTCTTTGTGCTGCCCGAGACGCTGCCCGCCGAACGGCGCGTCCGCACGGGGCTGGGCGTGGCGCTGCGCACCTATGGCAGCCTGCTCATCGACGGGCGCTTCATGGGCTATGCGCTGGCCGGCGGGCTGGCCTCGGCGGGGATGTTCGCCTATATTGCCGGCTCACCCTTTGTCTTTATCGAGTTGAACGGCGTGGCGCCTGAGCGCTTTGGCTTGATCTTTGGGACAAACGCCATCGGTCTGATTGCAGCCTCACAGCTCAACCGCTGGCTGCTCAACCACTACACCACCGGGCAAATCCTCACCGCGGCATTGGCCTTCACCGCGGCCAGCAGCCTGTTGTTGTTGGGCGTAACGGCCACCGGGATTGGCGGGTTTGCGGGCATGCTGATCGTGCTCTTCTTTACCATTGCCAGCACCGGCTTCGTCGGCCCCAATGCCACGGCGGCGGCCATGGCGCCGTACGCCAAGCGCGCCGGCAGCGCGGCAGCGCTGCTGGGGTCCGTCCAGTTTGCCTGTGGCGCTGTGGCCGGGGCGTTGGTGGGCGCGCTCCACAACGGCTCCGCACTCCCCATGGCGGGGACAATCTCACTCTGTGGCGTGAGCGCCTTTCTGGTTTTGCAATTTCTGGCGTTACGACGCCAGCCTCAGCCTGCGCCGGCGCCCGAATCTCCGTAGTTGCGATCTGCTCTTCCAACCCTCCAATCTATGTGGGGACCGGTCTGCTCGTGTGTTTGTTTCACCTGCGAAAAGCGTCGAGTATTGCGCAGTGCAGAGGAGAGCCGATGCCAAGCGTGTTTGAAAAACTCAATCTGAAGGACCAGACCGAAATTGTTGTCTTGAATGCCCCGGCCAGCTTCGAACCTAAGTTGGCCAGCCTTGCCAATGTCTCGGTCGTGCGCGAGATAGAGACCGTGGCCGAGCTCTCGTTTTCGCTGACGTTTGTCACCAGGCAAGACGAACTTGACGCCATCGCGGCCCGTGTTGCGGCCAAGCCCCAGGGCGATGCAGTCGTCTGGTTTGCCTATCCCAAGGGCAGATCCAAACGGTATGCCTGTGAGTTCAACCGCGATACCGGCTGGGATGCGCTTGGCGAGGCAGGGTTTGAACCGGTGCGTCAGATCGCCATCGACGAGGACTGGTCGGCCCTGCGTTTTCGGCGCGTCGAGTTTATCAGATCGATGAAACGCAACCCCAGCCGGGCATCGTCCAGCCAAGGGAAGCGACGAACGTCGGCCCGCTGAACGGTAATGGCTGGCGCATGAAAAGGGTTTGTTATGAATAGCCAGTGGCGAATTTCGATCCTACTGTTGATGTTGTTGGTCAGCCTGGCGGATGGGGCCATGGGTGGGCAAGACACAGCCCAAGCGGCGGGCGTCGTGCTCCCCATGGAGCAATCGAGGCCGGCGGGTTTGGGGCAGCGCTATGTCCGCTGGCTGGTCGTGGCGCCCAGCCAGCCTGAAACGTTGTTTGCACTCACCAGCGATGGGCGCGTATGGCGCTCGGCCGACCGCGGAGACAGGTGGACGCACCTTCACACCGTCGATCCCAAAGTGACGGCGTTTACCCTTGGCATCGACTACCAACCGCCGTTTACCCTCTATTTGGGCACAGACCAGGGCGTCTTCCGGTCGAACGACAGCGGTGTACGGTTCGTGCTGGTCAACACGCGCCCGGCCCGCGCCATCAGCGTGGCGCCGGGCGATGCGGCTGAGCTTTGGGCCGGCGACACCACCGTCTGGCGCAGCCGCGATGGCGGCGCGTCGTGGGGCGAAGCCAGCAACGACATGGTGGCTGCCCAGCAGATCGGCAGCCCGATAGTGATCGTTCCACCGCAGAGCAATCCCTTCTTGGTGGTGGGGCTGGCGCGGAGCGGGGCGCGCTATCTCTGGCGCAGTTCGGGCAATGGCTTTTGGAAAACGCTACCCACACCGCTCACCTGGGATCGCACACAGGTTGAGGCGTTGGGGCTGGCGTGGGACAACGGCAATCGAACGCTCTACACCGGGGATGTGGGCGGGCGCCTCTACCAGAGCACGAACGTGACCGACGCCGACGAGCGCGCTGTCCGCTGGACGATTGCCCATGACTTTGGGGCCGGCTATCAGGTGGTTCCGCTGGCCGTAGGCCAGGCCCCGTCGCTCTATGTCACATTGCGCCATTCGACCGACAATCAGTTGATGCGGGGAACGCAGGTCGGCGGCGTATGGCGCTGGCAGCCGTTGCGGCTGCCCCTGGCCCCAGCGACGCCGACTATGCGCACCATGCCCAGACAGCCGCGCGACGATATCTTCGTCAACACCACCGGCGGCCTCTGGCGGATTACCGGGGCAACTGGGCGGGTTGTCTCGCTCGTGCGCGAGCAGAGTGATGTCCTGCAACTGGCCATCACCCCCGATGGCCAGCGAGTTGCCTATATTGTAGACACCCAGCCCACCGAATGGACGCTTGGCCTGGAACTGAGAGTGGCGGACGCGGCGACCGGGGAGACAACTAGGGTTACGCCACTCCAGCCCGATACCCCGCCGTCTAGACTGACCACCGAAGAATGGGTCAACGCACGGAATGCGGTCAGCCCGATCGAGCAAAAGTTCCGCGAGGGCAGTCTTGCCTGGTCGCCCGACGGGCAGCAACTGGCTTTTCTCAGCTTTCACGATGGCGTATCCTCCGATCTCTATCTGTATGATGCCAGAGATGGTGCGATCAGCCGGCTGAGCGATGGGCCGTCCCATGCGTATCAGATTCGCTGGTCACCCGATGGTCGCCATATATTCTACACAGCCGCGTCGGCGTTCGACACAAAGGCGCCCTATGAAATTCCGGTCGGCGCGTGGGTAGCGGCCGCCGACGGCAGTGGCAACCAGCGCCTCTACGAGGTCGGCCCCCAAAGCGCCGGCGAAACCTTTGTTGGGTGGATAGATGCAAAAACGGTTCTGGTCTATACATCACCGCTGCGCTGTAACTATGTTCACTTGCGGACGGTGAATATAGAGACGGGCGTCGTGCGGATGGTTCTGGCCGACGAATTTTCGAGCGTCGCCTATGACCCAAGAGTCGGCGGTGCGCTGATCGGCGCGTGGTCTTCGCTTCGTTGCACGCCGGCCTTGGCGCCGGGGGTCTATCTTTGGCCGAGGTCCGGCGCCGAGATCACGCAATTGGCGGCCACTGAATATTCGGTTTCGGTTGATCCGGCCCAACCCGGCTGGCTCATAATGTCCGATAACGTTCAGCGAGTCTCACCGACAGGTGAGTTGTCGCCCGGCGGCGCCATGCCGGAGGTCACTTGCCAATATCGTTTTGGCCACGACGCGCTGGCGTGGACAAGCAGCCCCGGCGCGGCGGCCAACCCTTATGCGCCCGGTCTCTGGGTCACACCGTTTGGCGAAGCGCCACGCCGCATCCACGACCAGGTTGCGCGGATGTTTCTATGGTCGACGGATGGGACAACCCTCTATTTTGTAGGAGAGAATGGCGTCGATCTCTATCGTGCAGCCGCGCCTGACTTTCGACCCGTCCGCCTGGGTACGACGCCGCCTGTACGTTCCCTGCACCGGCAGGGCGCCTCCACGGCATTTCAAGGCTGCGGTTGAGGGGAGGCATGCTGATCCAAGAAGCGCTGATCGAAATCTTGCGTAGACGCTGCCATGAAGATATGCGCGTGACTGCGGCGACGCTCTACGGTTCATTTGCCCAGGGCGAGGGCGATGCGTTCTCTGACATCGAGTGTGTGCTCTTTTTCGATCCAACTGCGCTCGCAAGGCTGGACAGGCGCGCATGGGCGGCGCAGATTGCGCCCCTACTCTCTTTCTTTGCCGACGATTTCGGCCACTACACGGCAATCTTTGATGGGTTGATCCGCGGCGAGTTCCACTTTGAGCCGACGGAGAAGATCGCCACCGTCGCCAGTTGGCGCGGCAACGCCTGGTTTCCTGACCTGAGCAAAGCGATCCTCGTCGACCGGACGGGCGAACTGCGCGCGCACATGCAGGCGCTGACCGGCGCCCCACCCCCCCACGATAGACCAGAAACCGTACAACGTCTCATCGACAACTTTATCAACGTGGTCATCTTCGGGCTGAATACGCTGGAACGCGGGGAACTCGCGCGTAGCCTAGAGATATTGGGCTTGTGTCACCGCTATCTGCTGTGGATGGCGCGGCTGGTTGAATCCTCGCTTGCCCACTGGCCGACCCCTTCGCGCCGGTTGGAGCAGGAATTGAGCCGCGGGCGCTACGAGCGATTCACCCACTGCACCGCGTCCCTGGACCAGGCAGCGCTGCGCCGGGCCTATGGCGCGGCGTGGGCATGGGGCGCCGAAATGATCCCTGACCTCGTCAACCGACATAGCCTCGCCCAGCCGGAGCCATTGATCGCCTTGGTGGCAGCGCGCGTGCTAGGGCAGTGTTCACGCAGTGAGTTTGACAGAGGTGACAGTCACCTTCCATTTCAGACTTGATGCAATGCCGGTTGTAAGGTGGATTAAGCAAAGTCGAAGGATTCTTCAATAAAATACGATTAACATTATGGCGGCCCGTAATTTTCACCCGTGGGCCGCGCCAACCCAATACCACGTGCTATCTATCACCGTTGGGCGCCAGATATAACCGGCCCACGCCCACCGCTGGATTGACAGAAGGCGTCGCTACGTGAAAGACTACTACGACATTCTTGATATCCCGATTACCGCCACGCCCGATGCGATCAAGACACGCTATCGGCAATTGGTGCGTATCTACCATCCAGACCGCTTTGTCAATGAACTTGACAAACGCTACGCGGAGCGCAAACTTCAGGAGATCAACGAGGCATATGCCGCCTTGATGGGCGTCCGCTCTGAGCTAGGTGCGCCATCCCGTCGCGTGCGGCTGCCCTCGCCCATCGTCGAGCCGGCTGTCCTTGATTTTGGGGAGCTGCGTCCAGGCCAGCAACCCCGTCTACGCTTTCAAGTGGACAATACAGGCGCCGAAGCGTCAACCATCAATTTTGTGTGCAGCGAGGACGGCGGCTGGTTTCGCGTCACCAAAGGGCGGCGCGTCGTTGAAGACAGCCCCTTCCCTCTGGAATTTGAGGTAATTGCAGAGCTGGATACGCCGGTTCCAGCCGGGGTCTACGACGGCTGGATCGAAATCAATATGGACGGCGTGACCACCCGTGTACAGTTGGCGGCGCGCGCACAGTCGATGCGGCCTCGCTCGCTGCCGCGATTGGGGCTGGTTGCATCGCTGGCGCTGGCGGCGGTACTGCTCCTCACAGTGGCCCGTATCCATCCCTCACTGACCGCGGCCGTGAATGCGCTCTGGTTTACGGCGCCATCAATGGCGTCCAGCGCGCCAGGCGCGCTGGACAGAGGCGCGACGCCCAATCCGTCCTTTGCCGCGGCAGAATCGGCCAGTGGGCAGGGCGTAGACAGCAGCGCGTGGCCCAACCAGCCGCCGGCCAACGGCGTTGCCGCCAGCGCTAGCATCATGACCAATCGGGTGCTGGCCATCAGCGCTGCGGTTACCCCTACGTTGACTGCAACCCCCACCGCGTCACCAACGCTGACGGCCTCAGCAACGCCACCCGCAACCCAAACCGAGACGCCCACGCCAACCGCGCCGCCAGACAGCGCCGCCATATTCGCCGCACTCTCCGCGCTGATCAACTCCTCTGGCCCGTGGATTGTTGCGCCCACCCCCTCGGCGACAAAGACACCAACGCCGACTCATACGGCCACCGCGACGCAGTCTCCTACGGCAACCTACACGCCGCTGCCCACCAATACGGCCACCCCCACCGCAACAAGGACAGCAACGCCGACCCATACGGCCACCGCGACGCAACCCCCCACGGCAACCCACACGCCGCTGCCCACGGCGACCGCTACCCCAACACCCGAGCCGCACGCTAGTGAACAGATCGTGCTGCTGATCGAGGCGCCTGGTCCCTATCGGATCAACGTCCGCGCCAGCAACAGTGTTGATTCAGCGCGGCTCGCCACACTGGAGGTCGGTTCAACGGTAACCGTGATCGCCCGCACCATTGATAACACGTGGCTGCAGGTGCTATTGCCCAACAGACAGCTGGGGTGGGTCTATCGCGAGACGATTGGCGCCTCGGTCGAGGTGATTGCAGTGTTGCCCGTGGTATTTACCACACCATAGACGCTGTTCTCTACGCTCGATGCGTTTCCATATTCTTTTAGGTGGCCCCAGGCAGGCCGGCTATCCGATTGTCACCTTTACTCTCCGCGCTTTCAGAGGCAGGCGCTGTATCGGCGTGGGCTGCGCGTACCGCGATAATATGGCTGCGCAGCGCATCCTCGGCGTTGAGACCGGACGCATGCGCCAATGCCACCACTTGCCAGAGTAGCTCACCAAGCGCGCCTTCATCCATCCCCGCGGCAAAGATGGCCGCCAGCGCAGGGTTGGCCTGAGCAATGGCGGCGCGATCGAGCAGGCCGGCCTTGGCGCCCTTCGCCTGCACCTGGCGCGCCTTCTCCAGGGCTGGCAATGCAGCGGGGACGCCATCGAGCGGGTGGCCGGGCACAAGGCCCTTGGCAGCCTTCTCCTGCGCCTTGATGGCGTCCCAATTGGTGAGGACGCCCTCGACGCCATCCACCGCCAAATCGGCGAAGACATGGGGATGGCGGCGTCGCAGCTTGGTGACCACGCTGTGCATGGCGTCGGCCATCTGGAAACGACCCTCGTCGGTGGCGATCTGCACCATCAACACGGCCCCCATGATCAGGTCGCCCAGCTCCTCGGCGATCTGGTCGCGATTGTCCGCGCCGTGGGTTTCGGCGTCGATGGCCTCGACCACCTCGGCGCACTCGCTCAACAGATCATGGCGCAGGGATGAGAGCGTCTGCGCCCGATCCCACGGGCAGCCATCGGGTGCGCGCAGGTGGGCCACAATCTCTTGCAGGGCCGATATGCTGCTGAAGGGGGGCAGGGGAGGCGCGTAGAGCGAACAAGATGGGCCGGCGAGCGGCTGATTGGTCCACTCGGCCAGAGTAGCCAGGCGTAAGTGCAGCGTGTCATCCTCACCTGCCCAAAGCACAGTGAAGGGGTGGCCAGCAGGGTAGGCGTTGGCAAGCACAGCCCCAACCTGCGGCGCAACGTCTGCGTGGACCTCGGTGATCAACAGGGGCAAGCCCACCTCGACCTGGGGGTGATGCGACTGCGCAATATATGCGCCGGTCACGCACTGATAGCCATGCCCCAAATCTGCCCCCGCTGCGCGGAGCAGCGCAGCTACTCGCTCGCCTGTCATCACCTGCACGCTCATCCGCATTGCCTCCTTCTTCTATCGTCCTTCGTCTATCGTCCCTTGTCAACCATCGACCCCGCGCGCTCAACGCCGGGCCGGTCGTTGCTGCAAATAAGCTTCCAACAGACCGGCCAAGAGAGGGATCGCAAACAGAAAGATCATGTCAAAAAGTTGAAAGAACGCGAGCAGCGCATTAGCGACGACGGCGCACCCAAACAAGAGACCCTGGCGCAACGCCAGCGCAGGTTGTGGCGCTCGCAAGCGGCTGCCGCCGCCCAGCGCGGGGAAACATTGTTGTAGCGCCAGCGCCCCCAATGCGGCTACCCCGGTGACCCCCAATAACATGACCCCAAACAACAGGATAACCAAGGGTCGATTCAAGCGGCCGTCCACCTGCCAGGGCGAAAAATTGACAACCAGATAAGCCAGCCCGCTTCCACCGGCCAGAGCAAAGAGTAGCGACCAAAGCGTAGCGTATGCGCGCGTCATAAAAAACAGTGTAACATGCGCGCCCGACCCTCACAAAGCAACGCGCGTCATACGAACCATGCCGCAGCAGTCATTGGTAGTGGGGCTTTCGATGCGTCCAGAATTTGGGCGCGCTGGTCTGCCATCACGGTTGCGGATTGTGTTCGTTGAGGGGGGGTTGTGGTATAATTGAGGTGCTCGGGCTGATATTCTCTGTTTCGGCAAGCGCACAGAAAGGTAGATGTCATCATGCGCAAACCGCGTACACGTGGTGAAATGCTCTTTTTTATCCTCAGCATTCTGATTGTGCTGAGCATGGTCTTAGGCTCGGTTGCCCTACCCTTCATGATGGACTGACGGCCGGCGCACCGCTGACCATGACAGACTCATCATCTACTGTTGGAGGCGCCGGCCACGCCCTGCGCGCCGAACGTCGAGGCGTGCTCTATGCCGCGTTGGCCGTGCTTTTCTTTAGCCTCAGCCCCGTATTGACGCGGTGGGCTGCGGCCACACTTTCGGCATATGAAATCACCGCCGGCCGGCTACTAACGGCCGGCGTTGTCGTCTTGTTATTGGCGCGCGCCCAGCGCCACGCGTTGCCCGAACGTACCGCTTGGCCGCGCTTCTGGCTTTTTGGGCTGATTACGGCGTTACACTTCGCCTGCTATATTGGCTCGTTGCAATTCACCACTATTGCACATAGCCTGGCGCTGGTCTACACCGCGCCCATCTTTGTCGCCTTTTTTTCGTGGCTCTTCCTCAACGAGGGGCTAAGCCGCCGCAAATGGGGCGGCGTATTGGTCACCGTGGCCGGGGTTGCGATCCTGGCCGGCTTTGAGCCAACCTTTGACCGGCGCATGTTGATTGGCGACCTGTTGGCGGTGAGCAGCGCAATTTTTTTTGGGCTTTACAGCGTGGCCGGGCGCAGCGAGCGACTACGCACTTCGCTGTTAGGCTACGCAGGGACGGTCTATACGCTGGCTGCGCTATGGTTAGCGCCGGCGGTGGCGTTCAGCTTCAGCCCCACGGGCTATACGTGGCAGGCGCTGCTCAGCGTGCTCGCGCTGGGGCTTTTTCCGCTGGCGCTGGGGCATACGCTCTACAATGCAGCGCTACGCCAGACCAATGCGACGCTGGTCAATTTGATTGCAACCCAAGAAGTCACCGGGGGCATCCTGTTGGGCGTGTTGTTGTTGCAAGAAATCCCCAGCGTCAACAGCCTGATCGGTGTGCTCGTCACGCTGGTCGGCATCATTCTGGTGATTCTGTGATGGTGGACGATGGACGATGTGACGATGGACGATGGGACGATGGACGATGGAGCCATGCCTTACCAGAACCGACTTGCGCTCTTTCCGTTGACAACGCGCATCCAGGGCGACGGCGATGGCGCCCGCCTGACCATTGGTGAATGTGACCTGGCCGAGCTCGCTGCACTCTATGGCACACCGCTCTATCTCTATGATCGGGCGACCATGGACGCCGCAGCGGACGCCTATCGCCAGGCGTTGGCTCGTCATTATCCGGCAGCCGGGGGCGTCACCTATGCCGGCAAGGCCTTTCTCTGTGTTGCGGCGGCGCAGTGGGTGATAGAGCAAGGCTTTCACCTGGATTGCACCGGTGCGGGCGAGTTGCACATTGCCGAACAAGCCGGCGTTGCTCGCGAGCGGATCATCATGCACGGCGTCAACAAGAGCCGCGAGGAGCTGGCCGCTGGGTTGGCCAAAGCAGGCGTGATCGTGGTGGACAATGTGACCGAGCTCTCAGCGCTATGCGAATTAAGTCAGGCATTGGCGACGGCCCTACCGGCGCTCTGGCTGCGCGTCAAACCTGGCGTCGCAGTCGACACCCACGCCTACCGACAGACGGGCCAGGAGCAGAGCAAGTTTGGCATGGCGCCGGACGAGGTGCTGGAGGCTGTGGCGATTTGCCGCCAGCGCGGCTGGCCCTTGTCTGGCTTGCACTTTCACCAAGGCTCCCATTTTCACAACCCAGCGCCCATCGGCCCAGCGCTCGAAACGGTATTAGACCTTACCGCACATCTGGCTCAAGTCCATCAGTGGCAGCCAGAGACGCTCTGTGTAGGTGGCGGGTGGGGTGTTGCCTACCACGAAGATGACCTGCCTCAGCCGGACATTGACCATTATGTTGCATTTGTGGCGGCAGCATTGCAAGCGGGGTGTCAGCGGCGCGGGCTCAGGTTGCCACGCCTACAGTTCGAGCCAGGGCGGAGCCTGGTGGCGCGGGCAGGCGTTGCCCTCTATCGGGTGGGCGCCACAAAACAGGCCGGTACGCGGCGATGGGTGCTCATCGACGGCGGCATGGCCGACAACCCGCGTCCGGCGCTTTATGGCGCGCGCTATTCGGCGCTTCCAGTGCAGGCCCCCCAACGACCGTGGGCTGGTACTGCCTCGTTGGCCGGGCCCTATTGTGAAAGTGGAGATGTCCTGATTGAAGAGTTGCCGCTGCCAAACCTGGCGCCGGGCGAGCTGATCGCAATCCCTGCCAGTGGGGCCTATCATCTGATGATGGGCAGCAACTACAATGGCGCCCGCAAGCCAGCTGTCCTGTGGCTAGACGCGAGCAGAGCGAACTTGATCCAACGACGCGAAGCAGTGACCAGCTTAACCGCGCGCGACGAACCGCTGCCCCAGGCTGCGACCGACCGATCACTTCCCTGCCCCAATTGACGCCGACCCGAATCACCCTGGGGCGCGCCGCACCCATCGGTGGTTTAGAACGAAACCGAGCAGCGCGGCCTGCATACGTGATGCGAATGGTTTCTACATGGGCCAGTCACGATGGGTCACTCAGGTGATCGATGTCGCCACCGGCTGCTCGCAGATGGGGTGTGTTTCGCTGTGATTTGGTTGGGTGACACGCAAGAGTTCGCGCACAACATCGTCGATACGCCGCTTATAGCGCAGCAATTCACGGCGGCACTCGACTTCGGCGGGCGACTCGGTCTTGAATGAGCGCAGTGTCTCCTCCAACTCCATATCGACACGGACATCCAACCGATTGACGACATTGCCGCGTAGATACTCACGCATCTGACGGGCGATGATCATGTCATAGTCAGTTAGATCATTGTGCAAATCCACCAGTCGATCCGATGCAATGGCGGGCATCGGCATCGACCGCAATGTCTCCCAGGCTCGATTCAGCTTACGTCGGTGCACGTTTCCTCAGTCCAGATCATCAGTCAAGGTCAAATGTAAACGGCTAACTTGTTGCTATCGATGAGCCACTGACTTTTGCAAGGCGCCAAAAGAAGTCCCACAAAATTATAGCAGCCACATGGCAAACCCAAAAATGATGACCCGCTTGAATAGACGAAAGCGATTTGGCCGCGGTTCCCGTATCAATAGCTGTGGCGTTGTTGTGGATTGGGGCCGCCATGAATCGGGTGAATCGGGGCCGTTGTCGATTTGCACATATAGAACGAATGTGCTATCATCGTACAGATGATTGTCGTGACGAGCCAGCATTGGGTACTTGCATGGGATATGCGCGACGCGTATCCCATGCAAGTCAATAAAAGGGGATAGCCGATCATGTGTGCAGCCAGGGTGAAAACAACTGAACCATCCGCTCCCGCTGAAACGGGTAAGGCCGAGTCGGGCAAGGTCAAGGCGTTAGAGACAACCCTCGCCAATTTGAACAAAAAGTATGGCGAGGGCGCGGTGATGAAATTGGGGGAGGCGTCGCGTCTGGTGGTGGAATCGATTCCCACCGGCAGCTTGAGCCTGGACATTGCCCTGGGTGTGGGCGGTGTTCCGCAGGGGCGCGTGATCGAGATCTATGGCCCTGAAAGCTCGGGTAAGACGACCATTTGTCTACACATCATTGCCGAGGCGCAGAAGAAGGGGGGCGTCTGCGGCTTTGTTGATGTGGAACATGCGCTCGACCCAGCCTATGCCGCCCGCATCGGGGTAGATGTGAACAACCTGTATGTAAGCCAGCCTGACACCGGCGAGCAGGCATTAGAGATCACGGAAGCGCTCATCCGCTCGGGCGCGATGGACGTCGTTGTGGTGGACAGCGTGGCCGCCCTGGTGCCGCGCGCCGAGATCGAGGGAGAGATGGGTGACAGCCATGTGGGCTTGCAGGCGCGGCTTATGAGCCAGGCGCTGCGCAAATTAACCGGCGCGGTCAAGTCGAGCGGCACCTGCATGATTTTCACAAATCAGCTGCGCCAAAAAATTGGCATCATGTTTGGCAACCCCGAGACGACCACCGGCGGCATGGCGCTCCGCTTCTACGCCAGCGTGCGCCTGGATGTGCGCCGCATTGAATCGATCAAGCAGGCCGACCAAGTGATCGGCAACCGGACGCGTGTCACGGTGAAGAAGAACAAAGTGGCGCCGCCGTTCAAGGTTGCCGAATTTGACATCATGTACAACGAGGGCATCAGCACTTCGGGCGATATCCTCGATCTGGCGGTGGATCAGGAAATTGTGAGCAAACGAGGCAGCTTCTACGCCTATGGGGAAACTCGATTGGGGCAAGGGCGCGAAAACGCCAAGAGCTTCCTCGAGCAGAATCCAGCCTTGATGCATGAGATTGACATCGCCATCCGTAACCAATATGGGCTGGCTATCAACCTGGCGCCCGCGGCGTCGGCACTGACCGAAGACCTGGTCGATTTGCCCGATGAAGACGAAGTAAACATCTTGTCCGACGCCGCCTAAACTGCGGTTGCTTTGAAAACGCGCAGTGTGACTCTGCCAACGCCGCAAAGAAACCCGCGTTTTCAGACAGAACTGAGTATAACGAAACGTCGCATTGCAATATGTCAAAAGAGCAGGCCGGGCAGAGCAGAGACTGCCCGGCCTGCTGTTGTACGCGACAGTCACCTGACCCCGTGAAAGACGCGGCCAATGGACTTTTGTTACGTTGTGCGGTAAGATGCAAGGCCGATACCATTGATTCCGGGTTTATCTGCGAGCGGTTATGCATTTACCATGCACGTTTATTGTCCATCAGCAAGACAGGCTGGCCCGACACAGCACCTTTACAACGCCTCACGGCCCGATTGAGATGCCGGCGTTTGCGCCAGTGGGCACGCTGGCCAATGTCAAGACGTTGGAGCCGCGTGATCTGGATGAAATCGGATGCCAGTTGATCCTGGCCAACACCTATCATCTCTACTTGCGACCGGGTCACCGTTTGATCGAACAGTTAGGTGGGTTGCATCAGTTTATGGGCTGGCGTGGCCCCATCCTGACTGATTCGGGTGGGTTTCAGGTCTTTAGCCTGGCCCACCAACGCAAGGTGGACAAAGACGGCGTCACCTTTCGCAGCCACATCGACGGCAGTCTCCATCGTTTTACGCCCGAACTGGTGATGGAGATCGAGCAGGCGTTGGGGCCCGATATCGCCATGGTGCTCGATGAGTGCGCCGAGCCACACGATCGCCACTACCTCGATGCTGCGCTCGAACGGACGCATCGCTGGGCCGAACGGTGTAAGGCCGCCCACACCCGCGCCGACCAGGCGCTCTTTGCCATTGTCCAAGGGGGGGTCTTCCCTGAACTGCGGTTGGAGAGCGCCGCCTTTCTGAGCGAGCTTGACTTTCCCGGCTATGCGATTGGGGGGCTAGCTGTGGGGGAGACCAAGGCCCAGATGTACGCCACACTCGATGTGACTTGCCCCGCCCTGCCCACCGACAAGCCACGCTATCTCATGGGGGTCGGCGCGCCCGAAGACATTGTCCATGCCGTGGCGCGGGGGGTGGATCTCTTCGACTGTGTGCTGCCTACGCGGCTGGCGCGCAACGGCGCGCTGCTGACGCCGGCAGGTCGCATCAACATGCGTAGCGCACAATTTGCCGAAGATATCCGCCCCGTGCAAGAGGGGTGCGCCTGCTACACTTGCCGCACCTTTAGCCGGGCTTATCTGCGCCACTTATACAAGGCCGGTGAAATCAGCGCGCTGCGGCTGGGGACGATCCACAATGTCTTTTTTATGAGCGAACTCATGCGCCAGATCCGCACAGCGATTGCGAACGGACGGTTTGATGAATTTCAGGCTGTCTTTCTCGATCATTACCGGATCAGTGATCAGACTGCGCGCCATGAGCAACGCGCACGGTATGTGAGCGCACTGCGCAGCCGGCCGTAAGGCCAAGGCGCCCAAACCAGACTCGGGAGCGTTATCGCCTGGCCTGCTTGTCTGCGCGTTTGGACCTATGTTACACTCGCCGGGCAGGCTTGGCGATCTGCCGGCGTGCATGATGGGGTGGAAGCAAGCAACGTGACCTACAAACCATTTGACCTGCGAAAAAAGCTGCGCGTATTTTTGCTTGGTTTACATCATGCAGCCAGCAGTGATGTCAGTGTTACCGTACAGATCGCGCTGTCGGTCGTTGTGCTGGGCGCAAGCTTCTGGCTGCGTGAGTGGCTGCACTTTATGTTTATCTTGGTTGTCACTGGAGTGATGCTGATGGCTGAACTTTTCAATACGGCGATCGAAGCGCTGTGTGATTATGTTCAGCCTGCGTACGACCCGCGGATCGGCGTTGTCAAGGATATAGCCGCTTCCGCTGCCGGTATCGGCATTTTGATCTGGACCCTCACTCTGATCTTTGAAGTGGGGCGCATGGGGCTGCTGTTCTTTCGCCAATAACGTTCCCGTCCATGACTCAACACCGCACGCAATCTCGACATTTGTCCGCCCTCGCACGCCGCGAGGCAATCGAGGGCTATCTCTTTATCTCGCCGTGGCTGCTCGGGTTGCTCATCTTTACCCTGGGGCCGATCATCGCTTCGTTCTACTTTAGCCTGACCGACTTCGAGGTGGTGCGGGCGCCCACCTGGGTCGGGCTGCAAAATTTCGGGCGCCTGTGGGGAGATCGTCTCTTTTGGCAAGCGCTCAAGGTCTCCAGCATCTATGTCTTTACCGCCGTGCCGCTGGGGCTGGTGCTCTCGTTTGCATTGGCCATGTTGATGAATCAGCGCGTGCGCTATCTCAGCCTCTGGCGGACGATCTACTACGTGCCCACGTTGGTGCCGGTGATCGCCAGCACCATGCTTTGGCTCTGGATCTTCAACCCGGAGTTTGGGCTACTCAACACGATGCTGCGATCAGTGGGCATCGATGGCCCGCTCTGGCTGGGGCACAGCCAGTGGGCGCTCCCCTCGCTGATCCTCATGAGCCTGTGGACGGTGGGCGGCCCCATGCTCATCTACCTGGCCGGGTTGCAGGGGATCCCCACCGACCTCTACGAGGCCGCCGATGTGGATGGCGCGGGCGGGTGGGCCAAGTTCTGGGCGGTCACCGTGCCCATGATGACGCCGGTGCTCTTCTTTATCTTGATCATGAACACGATCTTCGCCTTTCAGGTTTTTGCCCAACCCTTTATCATGACCGAGGGTGGGCCCCGTTACGCCACGCTTTTTTATGTGCTCTATCTTTACCAGAACGCATTCAAGTTTTTCCGCATGGGCTATGCATCGGCGCTGGCCTGGGTGCTCTTTTTGGTGATCCTCGTGCTGACTGCGCTGATCATCCGCTCGTCGGCGCTCTGGGTCTTTTACGAAGGCGAAGTGCGCCGACGCTAGTCGGGATATTCACAACGGGACGCCCGCCAAGAAGTGTACAAAAAAACGCAGCAACACAGAGATGCACAGAGTTCGGCGCTGTACATCCATCATACCAGAACACTGAGAATGCACGAAGAACACAGGGGTCTCAGGTGAATAGGGCCGATTCGACGTTGGCAGGGTCTGCCTGGTTAGCGCGGCGGAGCACGCGTACGCGGGTGCAACAAGCCGTTCTCTACGTGGTCATCCTTACCGGCGCGGTAGGGTTGAGCGTCCCCCTCCTCTGGCTCATTTCGTCCAGCCTGAAGGATCAGGCGCGCATCTTCATCTACCCCCCGCAGTGGATCCCTGACCCCGTGCGCTGGGACAACTATTCGCGCGTCTTTGAACAGATCCCCTTTCTGCGCTTCTATTGGAACACAATCGTGGTCACGGGGCTGGCGGTCGTGGGCCAGTTGCTGTCGGCCAGCCTGGTGGCCTTTGGCTTTGCGCGGCTGCGCTTCCCCGGACGCGATGCGCTCTTTCTCATTTTGCTCAGCACCATCATGATCCCCTACCATGTGACGCTGATCCCCACCTTTGTGCTCTTCCGCATCCTGGGGTGGCTGGACACCTACGCGCCGCTGATCCTACCTTATTGGCTGGGTGGCGGCGCCTTCTATATTTTTCTGCTGCGCCAGTTCTATATGCGGCTGCCCATCGAACTGGACGACGCCGCCCGCATCGACGGGGCGAGCACGCTGGGCATCTATTGGCGCATCATCTTGCCGCAGGCCATGCCCGCGCTGGGGGTGGTGGCGATCTTTACTTTCCTTAATCATTGGAATGACTTTTTCAACCCACTCATCTATCTCAACACCACCGAAAAGTACACACTGGCGCTGGGCATCAACCTCTTCCGCGGCTACCAGACTACCCAGTGGAATCTGCTCATGGCCGCCAGTGTGATGGTCACGGCGCCCTGCATCTTGCTCTATGCCCTGGCCCAGCGCTATTTTATTCAAGGGATCGTCTTTACAGGGCTAAAAGGGTAGTAGGGAGTTGGGCGCATCGCTGCTCTCTATTCCCTATCGCCCCACCCCTTATAGTTATAGGAGAAAAACATGGCTGAACTCGGCGTTGGCATCCTCGGCCTGGGCCAGGGGAGATCACATTTGCAGGCCTTTCAGGCGATTGAGGGCAGCCGCGTGGTGGCGCTCTGCGATACGGACACGGCGCTTGCCCAGCGCGTGGCCCACCAGTTCGAAGTGACCACGGTCTACGATGAACACACCCAATTGCTGGCCGACCCGGCAGTGGGTATTGTCGTCGTCGCCACGCCCGACCATCGGCACGGCCAACATGCAATCCAGGCGCTGGAGGCGGGCAAACATGTGCTCTCCGAGATCCCCATGGCCACGACGCTGGACGAGGTAGCGCGCATTATCGCCCTCACCGACCGCACCGGGCTCAAGTATCACATGGGCAACCAGGTGCGCTACGCCTTCTGCCTGCAGGATGTGCAGCGGCTGATCGGCGCGGGTGACTTTGGCGACATCTTCTATGGGGAGGGCGAATATCTCCACGATATGGAGGATATCGCCGGCCACCGGGGGGCGGATCACTGGCGTATCCAAAGCGACATCCCGCAGACGACGTTGCTGGGCGGTGGCCCACACGCCATCGACACGCTGCGTTGGCTCATGGGCGCGCGCTTTGTCGAGGCGCAGGCCTTCCACGCCGGGCAGATGACGCGCTGGAACACGCTCCACACCACGGTGGCGATCTTCAAAACCGACAATGGCGGCGCCGCCAAGGTGACAGTTTCCTATGGCATGATGCGCCCCTATTGCCTCTATTATTCGGTCTATGGCAGCGAAGGTTCATTCGAGCGGACGCGTGACCAGGGCGGCGCGACGCAAGAGACGACCAACTATCTCTACTGGAGCAAGCTTTCGGGCGCGCGGCGCATGATTCCGGTGACGCTGCCCAACTGGAACAACCCCAAGGTGGCGCGGCGCTACA
>JAHDWG010000683.1 GCA_023384495.1 Caldilineaceae bacterium | reverse complement strand
TGAGCGCAAATTGCAACGAGGGTGGATAGGTGGCCCACGCCTCGAGATCGACCAGTGACGCTTCCTGCGTCAGCCGAAGTTGGCAGAAGTCGATGAGCGTATTCCAACTGTGGATCAACTCATCGAAAAAGGCGGCGACCGTGGGGTCGGGGTGGCGCGGCAGCGTCTGCAGGTCAAAACAGAGCTGCGCCAGGTCGGTGCGCATATAATCCTGATGCAGCCGGTTGACCAGGCGGCGCATGGGCTTGAGATTGGGGTTGTACTCCCCGGTGTCAATGTGCCGCCCCACCATGAGCGACCGGTCCATTTTCTTGCGCACAACCAGGCGCAAGCCGTTGGGGGCCATCACATCGCGCACCAAGTCGTCGATCTCGTCGCCGGCCCAGAAACGCATGGGGAACCATTCGATCTCGGCCTTGCGCTCCCCCCGTCGATCCGCCTCGGCGTAGAGATAGCTCATCGAGTAGTTGCGCCACTTTTCGCTTTCGCTGCCGGCCTGCCAATAGGCTGGCCATTCCAGCGAATAGCGCCCCAGCAGGTCGAGCACGACAACGCTGCCGGGCCGGCCATGCCGGCAAAGATCGGCCAGCAGATGCTGCAAGTCATCACGGTTTAGGTGAGAAAGTGCGCCGTAACAGGAAAGATAAAGGTCAAACGGCGGCTGAGTTTGGGCAAAACGGCCCAGCCCTTCGCGCAGGTCGTGGGCTTCAAAGCGCACATTGGGGTGGCTGGCAAAGAGTTCGCGTCCCTTCGCCACCATCGCCTCATCCAGGTCAAGGCCGAGATAGAGGCCGATGTCCGCCGCCGTCACAATCCGCTGGTGATCGAGCCCCAGGTCCAGGTCGCGACGGTCAATCTTGGTGATCGCCTCATAACCCTGACCGCTGCCCGCCCCCAGATCCAGAATGCGCAGCTTGGCGTTGCCCCGGTGCGCAGCCATCAGTTTCACAAGAAACGGACGCAGCGCCAGCCGTGTGAGTTGATCCTCCCAATAAATACGGACGTTATCATACTTGCCACCGAGATTCCCAGTATAGCGATCATAATCGCCACGGGTGACCGCGTCTTTGTAGGTCACCGGCGCCTCCCACCGCGTGGCGGGGTTCTCCTCGCTTGGTTGTCGGGTTGATGATAGGATAGTCATAGCTATGTATACCGAATGCGCGGGTTGAGGAAGGTGTAGCTCAGGTCGCCGAGCAGTCGTGTTACCACGGCCACAGCCACCGTGAGCATGGCCGCCGCCTCCACCGCATTGTAGTCGCCAAAGATGGCGGCCTCGTAGATGTAACGCCCCAGGCCCGGGAAACCAAAGATCACCTCGACCACCACCACACCGCCGATAAGCCAGTTCACATGCAGCATGATCACCGTAATGGGGGCCATGAGCGCGTTGCGCACCGCATGACGCGTCACTACCTGCCAATAGGGGAGCCCCTTGACAATCGCCGTGCGGATGTAGGGCGAGTTCATGACCTCGACCATGCTTGCGCGCGTCATGCGCGCCACATAGCCAAGCTCCACCGCGGTCAAAGTCAAAACGGGCAAAGCAAGCAACTTGGGGTCTTGAAAGATCGCATCAGAAGAAAGGAAGACCGCCGTCGCTGGCAACACCCTCAACCAGATGCCAAAGATGAGGATCAGGGCAATGCCGGTGACAAATTCAGGCGTCGCCGTCAGCCCCAGGCCGGTGATGGAGATCAGCCGGTCGAGAAACTTGCCCTCGTTGATGCCCGCGATGATACCCAGGATTAGCGCCAGCGGCATGACAATCACAAAGGCGACAAACGCCAACACAAATGTGTTGCGCACTCGGGGCCAGAGGGTCACCGCCACCGGGCGGCCATACTGGAGCGACACGCCGGCGTCGCCGCGCAGCAAGCCCTTGCGCAGGGGGATATACTCGCGCGGGCCATCGCGTTCGGTGCGCATCCCCGCCGCGGTCAAGACAAAAACTTCCGCGCCCGAACCGCGTTCCCAGCGCACGACGTTATTCCGCGTATCCACGCCCCAGAAGATTTCGACGCCATCCTCGGTCGTGCGCCAGACATCGCCTGCCGGCTGTTCGATGCTAGACCCAGCCGGTTGCCGGATGAGGGCGTACAGCTCGCCGTCGCGCATGCGCCAACGGGTTAAGGCGCCATCAACGTCGGCCCACCATTCCTGTTCGCCAGATTGGGCGTTGTGCACGGCGACAATTTCGGGCTCGACCAACCGTTGCACCCGCCAATCATTACCGATGAGCCAATCCACATAGCGTTGCCAGGCTGGCGCGTCCAGCCCCAGTTGGTTGCGATACGAGGCGCGTTGTTCAGGCGTGGAGAAGACACCAAGAATTTTC
>JAHDWG010000682.1 GCA_023384495.1 Caldilineaceae bacterium | reverse complement strand
CTCGGCATAGCCCTCGGCGCCATCGCTGAGCGTCACCCGCACCAACACATGATGCGCCCCGCTCAGTGCGCTCACCTTGCCCCAACGCAGCGCGCCGTGCATGGGCAGCCGAAAAGGGATGGTGGCAATATTAGCAATGGTGAGGTTGGTCATGGCAAGCCCCAGGCGCGCGCCTGTTCGACGATCTGGGCGGCCACCCGCTTTGGCTTCACCCGGCTGGTGTCGATGACCAGCATGCGCGCCGCAGCTTCTCTCTGTAGCGCGGCGATAGTCGCCTGCGGGTCGTAATTGCGCCGCTCTTCGAGCACAATCTGCAGCCTGGCGCGCAGGTCGCCGGCGCTGATTGCGCCCTGCGCCACCAGCGCCCACAGCCCGGCGGCCTCCTCCGCCGACAGGATCGCTTCCGCCTCGGGCAGCCCCAGCGCGGCAAAGCCGTCCGGTTCACCCTGTGCGCCGGTGACGGGCGCCGCGGCAATCTGGTCGAAGGCATCGTTACGGCCCAGCAGCCGGCGGACGCGCACCCCATCGGGCGCATGGAGCGCCACAAAATAGGCGTGCGGCAACATGGCCGCGGCGTGAGTCACCTCATTCTCGCCGCGCAGCCCGTCAAAGACCAACCACCCGGCCGCCTGGCGCGGGTCTACCCAGAGCTGCGTCAGGGCGTGGCTCATCCCGCCGGGGTGGCGTTGGCGATAGCGGCGGGTGTAGGCAAAGCGCTGTTGCCGGTCGGTGACGGGCGCGATTGGCTCGCCATCTTCCGCCTGGAGCGTGGCGATCATGAGCCGGTCGGTGAGGTCTCGGCGGTTGGGCAGCAGCGTGTGGGCGAAGCTCTGGTGGGTCAGCGCATCCAGCGTCGTGCTCTTGCCCACCCCGGTAACGCCCACGATGATCAACAACGGACAATCGGTCACGGCGGCCCAGCCCGCGGGGGCCGGGCTTCCCACCGCCACGCCGGGCGCCAGTTCGGTATGGGGTAATGTTGCCGGCTGCATGGGCTCACCAATCAGCGACGCTGCCGTCGTCATCATAGAAGTGTTCGCCGCCCAACTCCTCGCGATAGGTCGCCATCTTGGCCGCCTCGGCTTCGTCCACCTCGATGCCCAGGCCGGGAACCGTGGGCAGCTCGATGTAGCCATCCTTGACGCGCCAGGCCGGCTGCGCCACATCCATCAACCAGTCTGGCCCCACCGATTCCTGGATCAGAAAGTTGGGCACTGCGGCGTCCACGTGCATACAGGCGCTGAGCGCCACCGGCCCAATCGCACAGTGGGGCATGATGTGCATATAATAGACCTCGGCCATGTTGGCGATGCGCTTCAATTCGCTGATGCCGCCGGCGTGCGAACCGTCGGGCTGGATATAGGCGCAGGCCTGGATTTCGAAGAGGCGGCGGAACTCCCACCGGCTGAGCAGCCGTTCGCCGGTGGCGATGGGGAAGGGGACATGGTCGGCGACCAGCTTGAGCGCATCGACATTCTCTTGTGGCACTGGTTCTTCGACAAACATGGGCCTCATGCCTTTGATCTCGTGGCAGATCTCAATCGCCAGCGCGGGCGTCATCTTGCCGTGAAAGTCAAAACAGAGCTCCACCTCGGGGCCTACCCATTCACGCATGGTGTAGGCCGCCTCGACAAACTGGTCGATGCGGGCCGGCGGCTCGTGGGCGCGCCATTTGCCCGCCGGGCCGGACTTGAAGGCCATGTAGCCGCCCGTCTTTTGCAGATAGTCGAGCCGCTCTTTGGCCGTGGCCTTGCCCTCGTCGCTCAGGTCGCGGATGCCCCAGTGCGCATAGACGCGCACGCGGTCGCGCACCGGGCCGCCCAGCAGCTTGTAGATGGGAACGCCATAATGTTTGCCGGCAATGTCCCACAGCGCCTGATCAATGCCCGACAGCGCGCTCATGAGGATGGCGCCGCCCCGGAAAAAGGCCGAACGGTAGATGTGCTGCCAGTGGTGCTCGATGAGCAGCGGGTCCTTGCCGACGAGATATTCGCTCAGCTCATCGACGGCGCCCATGGTGCTCTTGGGCTTCCCTTCCAGCGTGCTCTCACCCCAGCCGACCAGCCCATTGTCGGTGGTGATCTTCACCAGCCGCATGCGCGGGCGTGGAAAAAACTGCTCGATCTTGGCAATCTTCATAACGGATTTCCCCTTTGGTTCATGGTTCAACAGCGCATGACGATTGTATGGCGGGCGGGCGTCGCTGTCAAACAGACAGCTGGAGCATTTGCCCCCCGGCTGCCGATGGGCGTTCCTGGATTGCCCTCTTGAGACTATCTCAAAATCGGTTGTGGAGCCGGAAAGCTTTCGAGCAATACAGGTATGGCGCAGAGATTTTG
>JAHDWG010000104.1 GCA_023384495.1 Caldilineaceae bacterium | reverse complement strand
CGATCCGGGCGCTGGCTGTGTTTCAGGGTGGGGGGCATGTTGACATTTTGGGTATGGTCATGGGCATTGAACCCGACCAGGCGCGCGCAATTGCCATTGCCCTGATCGAGGTGGGCCTGGCCGAGGAGATGCCCTACGCCTACCTGCGCCTGGACCCGACCCTGCCCCCCTACCTGGCGGGCGAACTGGCCGCCGACGAGGGCGAAGCCCTGCGCCAACGCTGGGCCGCGGCCATGATGCAGTGGGTGGATTTTCTGTACGGGCAGAAGTTCAAAGATGCGCAACTGCAATCGCAACTGACCCTGTTGGACCTGCCCAACCTGCTGGCGCTGCTGGAGTGGCTGCCCGGCCACACCGACCCGGAGCAGGTCGTGGACACGGCCGGCAGCATCGAGCAACTGCTGGAATTCCTGGGCCAGCCCGCGGCCCAAACCCGGGCCGTGGCCGTGCGCGAGGCCGCGGCGCAAGCCATGGGCGAGTGGAACCATGCCCAATTCGAGCACGAAAGCCTGGGCATCACGCGCCTGCTGGCCGCCGGCGATCTGCCCGGCGCCTACCAGGCCGCCACGGCCTTACACCGGCGCGCCCTGGCCGCGGGCGAGGTCGCCTACCCCGGCGCGGCGTATGACATTGCCACAGCTCACATCCTCCTGGGCCGGGTGCTGCACAGGGGCGGGCAGGCGGGTGCGGCCCTCGCCCCCCTGGCCGAGGCTCAGCGTCGCTTCCAGGCCCTGGCCGACGCCGGGGATGCCGATGCCGCACGCATGGTTTCAGTCTCCATCGTCGAGCAAGGCGACTGCCTAGCGGCTTTGGGACGGCTGGAGGAAGCCGCTGCCGCGTATGAAGAGGGCATCCAACGGGCGCAAGCATTGGAGGATTTCCGGCAGGTTGCCGTGAACAGCGTCCAACTAGGCACGGCGCGCCTGTTGCAGGAACGCTACGCCGAGGCCCTGGCCGCGTACGAGGAGGCGCGGGCGATCTTCGAGCGGCTGGGCGAGCCAGGCACCGTGTCCACGGCCTGGCACCAGATCGGCATGGTTCATCGGGAGGCGCGGCGGTTCGAGGCGGCGGAGCGGGCCTACCGGCAGGCGTTGGGCATCCGCGTGCAGCACAACCTGCGTTCTGACGAGGGCGCCAGCCTGACCGAGTTGGGCAACCTCTACAACGACTGGGGCCGGCCCGAAGAGGCGGTGGCCTTCTATCGCCAGGCCGCCGGCCTCTACACCGCCCTGGGCGACCAGGCCAAAGAGGGCGTCGTGCGCAACAACATCGCCGACACCCTGCACAGGCTGGGGCGCACCGACGAGGCCCAGCGCGAGATCCTGCGCGCCATCGAGTGCCTTCGGCCCTTTGGCCATGCGGCGCAGCCGTGGAAGGCGTTCGGCATCCTGCACGACATCGAGCAGGCAGCCGGGAACGGGCCGGCGGCCGCGGCGGCGTGGCGGCAGGCCCGCGACGCCTACTTGGCCTATCGCCGCGAGGGGGGGTATGCGCAGACGGGGATTGGCAAGCTGTGTGACGCCATCTGGCGAGCGGTGCAGCAGGAGGGTGTGGAGAGCGGTGTGGCGGCGTTGCAGCAGGTGACGGGCCAGGTGACAGTCACCTGGGAGGTGACTGTCACCTTGGAGCGGCTGCGGGCCATCCTCGCCGGCGCCCGCGACCCCGCCCTCGCCGATGACCCTGACCTGCCGTATGGCTCCGCCGCCGAGTTGCTGCTGTTGCTGGAGCGGTTGGGCGGGTAGCGTCCCTGGTGCGTTGCACGCAAAGCGTGCGATGCACCTGAGCAGCCGGCTTCGTAGGCGCATCGCACCGGTTGTCAACCGTTTGGCCGATTGCCTCACCGCGGCTATAATCGGGTCAGACTGACTACTTTATCCCGTCTGCTTTGTCCTGTCTGTTTGTGGGCTGGGCAGCGGTTCCATGGCGAGGAAACGATGGCGATCAACAACCCGACCAAAGCCGAAAGTATCTTGTTATGAACGCAGCTTTTGCCTATATGGATGCCGCCGACCTCTGCGCCGAGGCCATTGCCAACGAGGCGTTGGTGCATCTCTTTGGCAGCGGCCATTCGCGCATGTTTGTGGAAGAGATGTTCCCCCGCCACGGCAGCTTTCCCGGCTTTCACCCGATTGTCGAGCTGTCGCTCACCTTTCACAACCAGATTGTGGGCGCCAACGGCCAGCGCCAGGCCATGTTTCTCGAACACGTCGAGGGCTTTGGCAAGACGATCCTGCGCAACTTTGTGCTCGCCCCGCCCGACTGCTTGATCGTCTTCTCCAACAGCGGCGTCAACGAGGTGGTGGTCGAGGTAGCGCTCGAGGCCAAAGCCCGCGGCCTGCCTGTGATCGCGGTGGTCTCGTTGGACCACTGCCTCAACGCCAGGCCCTATCATAGCTCGGGCAAGCGGCTGCCCGACATTGCCGACGTGACCATCGACAACGGCGCGCCCGCCGGCGACGCCATGGTGCGCGTCGAGTGCCTGCGCGACCCAGTCGGCCCCGGCTCCACCATCGGCGCGGCCGCGGTGACCAATGCGCTCAAGTGCCTCATCGCCGAAAAGCTGGCCGCGCTGGGCAAGCCGCCCATCGTCCTCACCAGCAGCCACTTCATTGGCAGCGAGGCGTCGAAGCAACAGTTCGACGATTGCTACGACGACTACCGCCGGCGGGTGAAGCGAGTGTATGGATAAGGCGCAAGGGGTGAAGGAGAGTCCATCCCTCCTCACGCTTCCTGTATCGAGGCAATCAGCCATGACCATTGAACCGAGAACCGTTCCCACGTTCTATTTTATCGGCGTCACCACCGGTGAATCGTCGATGCAGAAAATCTTCCCCCACTGGATGGCCGCCCCGGGCCGGCCTGCGGTGGCATTGGTGGGCTATGACTGCAAGATCCACGACGAGCCGGCCCGCTACCGGCAGATCGTCGAGCACATCAAGGCCGACCCGCTGGCGCTGGGCGCGCTGGTCACCACCCACAAGCTCGACCTGCTCGCCGCCGCCCGCGACCTTTTCGACGAGCTCGACAGCTACGCCCAAACGCTCAGCGAGGTATCGTGCATCGCCAAGCAAGATGGCCGGCTGCTCGGCGCGGCGACAGACCCGGTGGCCAACGGGCGCGCGCTCCAGGCCATCCTGGGCGACAAATACTTTGGCCGCACCAAGGGGGGCGTGCTCTGCCTGGGCGCAGGGGGCGCGGCCGCGGCCATCGTACTCCACCTGATCAACCGGCCCCACCCGGCGGATCGCCCCAAGTATTGCACACTGGTGGACATCGACCCCGCGCGGCTCGACCACGCGCAGGCCATGGTCAACCAGGTGGGCAGCGATATTCGTTTTGAGTATCTCTGTCACAGCGACCCCGCTGAGAATGACCGGCTGTTGGCCGCGCTCACCACCGGCAGCGTCGTCATCAACGCCACCGGCCTGGGCAAAGACCTGCCCGGCTCGCCCATCACCGAAAAGGCGCAATTCCCCAAGTTTGGCGTGGTCTGGGAGCTCAACTACCGGGGCGAACGCCCCTTCTTGCAGCAGGCCCGGGCGCAACAACAAAAGCGCAAGCTCAAGGTCGAAGACGGCTGGGCGGCCTTCCTCCACGGCTGGACGAGCGTCATCTCCACCGTGTTGAACATCCACATCGACCCTGCCACCTTCAACCGCCTGGGCCGGATCGCGGCCGAGCACCGGTGAGGGGTGGCGAGATGATGGACGATGGACGATGGACGATGGACGGTGGGGCCGCGGTTTATCCACGCTTGACGCTTAACAGACCACGCACCAAGAAACGGAGCACGGAATGCATCTTCCACCTTTGCGCACGACGGTTATCGGCAGCTATCCCTTTCCCTCGTGGCTGGAGTTTGCCAGCCAACATCTCGATGCGTTTGGCGCAGCCGAGATCGAAGAGATGGTCGAGGATGCTGTGATCGCCGCGATCCACGACCAGGTGACGGCCGGCCTCGATGTGATCACCGACGGCGAGCAGACACGGCTCGACTTCAACCTTTCGTTCTATGGCTACATCGACGGCATCGCCCACGAACAGAAGTCGCCGCGCATCTTTGGCCCACCGGCGCATGATCAACGGGGTCGCCATCAGATCGTGGGCGAGTTGCGCGCCCCGCGCGGCCTGGGCGCCGTCGCCGAGTTCAACCGGCTCAAGAAGCTGGCGCCCGCCGGCCCCACGCTCAAGGCCAGCGTGCCCGGCCCCTACACCCTTAGCGGGCGGCTGATCCCCAATGCGCAATACCCCGACCGCTACGCCGTCACCGAGGCGTTGTTGCCCATTGTGCGTAAGGAGCTAGAAGAGCTGGTGGCCGCCGGCTGCCAGGAGATCACGGTGGATGAGCCGTCCATGAGCTGTTACGCCTATCGCGAAGACCCCGCCCGTTTTGTGGATATCTTCAACCGCACGGTGGCGCCGGTGGTGGGCAAGTGTCACCTCTCGACCCATCTCTGCTTTGGCAATTTCAAGGGCCGCGCCGTGGGGCCGCGCCACTATGCGCCCATGTTCCCCGCCTTCCTCGACATGGCGGTGGACGAGATCCACGTCGAAATGGCAAGCCGCGAGTTCTCCGAACTGGAGGTCATCGGCGAGATTGCGCAACGCCGCCGCGTCGCCGTGGGCATCATCGATGTCAAAAGCTACTACATCGAAACGCCACAGGACGTGGCCGACCGCGTCCGCCGTTGTCTTCAATATACGCCTGCCGACAAGCTCGCCTTTGCGCCCGACTGTGGCCTCAGCCAGACTGCGCGCTGGGCGTCGCGCCTCAAGCTGCAAAACATGGCAGCGGGCGTGCAGATGGTGCGCGACGAGATGGGGGTCTGACAGAGCGTTATGTTTGTCATCATCGGTACGGCCAACATCGATCTAGTCGTCAGCGGCTTTAACAAGATGCCCGTGGTGATGGGCGATGAGTTCACCACATCGAGCCTTGTTTTTTGCGACGATGCGCTGCAAGTGTTATTGGGCGGCAATGGCGCCAACTGCGCCTATGTGCTGGCCGGGCTGGGGGCCCATGTCAGCCTGTGCAGCGCGGTGGGGGAAGACCAGTTGGGGCGCATCGTGCGAGACTACCTGACCGAACAGGGCGTCGACCTAGCCGGCTTTGTGCAACACCCGGCGCACGCCACCGCCTTCACCACCATCGTCTCGGACCGTACGCTCAACCGGCTGGCCTTTCATCACCCCGGCGCGCTGGCCTCTTACGCGTTTGGCGATATTCCCTCCAGCGTGCTGACCCATGCCACGGTGCTGCTGGCCACCAGCTTTTCCATCATGCCCCAACTGCGGCGGGAGGGGTTCGCCCAGGCGCTGCGCACAGCCCACCAGCAGGGGGCCATCACCGCGCTGGACATTGGCCCCGCGATTGGCAAGCCAACCCATATCGACGAATTGGTCCCATCGCTGCCGGTGGTTGACTATCTGCTCACCAATCGTCACGAGCTTAGCGTCTGCACCGGCGAAACAGATGTGGAGCGCGGCGCAGCACGGCTATTGTCAGCCGGCGCCGCGTGCGTGATCGTCAAACAGGGTGGCGACGGCGCGACGATCTACCAGGCCGGCTGCCGGGCGCACGTGCCTGGCTATCCGGTGGAGGTTCATTCCACCGTGGGGGCGGGCGACGCCTTCAACGCCGGCCTGCTCTGTGCCCGGCGGCAGGGCGCATCGCTGGAGGAGGCGGTGCGCTTTGGCAACGCCGTGGCCGCGCTGGTCATCTCGTCGGGGCGCGGCATCCTGGGCTGCCCCAGCCTGACGCGCGCCATCGAGTTTCAACGCCAGGCAGACGCTCCGTGATGGCGTGTCATTGTCGCGTCAATGCCGCTTTTGACAGGACGGCGAATTGGCCGTAGACTGCACCGTCATCGTCGTGCGCGCTGGCGCTGTAATGGGGAGAAGGTCACGTTATGTTGCGTGAGAGCCTGTGGGCCTATTGGGATGCGTTACGCTGGCGGTTGGATGCACGCAGTCAGCGCCCCGCCGCGCCCACGGGGAAACCGGTCGATTACCGTGACCGCATTAGCGTCGTCACCTGGCTGATCGTCTTTGGATTGGGGCTCAGCCTGCTTTATGCGTTGCCGACTACCGTAATCACCTTTAACGCCCTGGGCTCGCCCATCAGTCTGCCGGTGACCGAAACCTCGGTGGCCGCCGCGTTTCTGGCCTTGCTGGCCGCCACCGGCGCCGACAGTGTGGTGAGCCTTCATCCTGCCTTTGCCGTGGCCCGCCGCCGCCGCGACTGGAATTGGACCTTCTGGGCGTTGCCGATGGCGTTGGTGATCATCGCCGCCTTTGTGTTGCCGCTGGCGCCCGCCGGGATCATTCAGGTGCTGGCGTTGTTGGGCAGCGGTGGGCTGTTGGCGCTGGCCTACTTCTGCCTCTATGCCACGGTGGAGCGCGGGCAGGCCGGCTTTCGGCGGGCGCGCTTTGTGCTCGATGCGCTGGCCTATGGCTCGGCGCTGGTGCTCTTCCTCTTTGTCTATCAGACGCGCACGCGTAGCCTGCTCTCTGGCACGCTGGTCGCCATGACGGCCATCTTGCTGGCGGTGGAAATTTTGCGCTCGATTGTAGACCGGCCGCGCCTGGTGCTCAACTATAGCGTCATCATCGGGCTGATTCTGGGGCAGGTGACGTGGGCGCTCAACTACTGGCTGCTGCCGGGGTTGACGGGCGGGCTGCTGCTGTTGTTGATCTTCTATCTGCTCGTCGGCATTGCCCAGCAGGGGTTACAAAATCGCCTCAACCGCCGCGTGCTGTTGGAGTTCGCCATCTTCGCTGTGGTGGCGCTGATCTTGATTGGGCTGGTCGGGCCAGGGTTTGGTTAGTACGCAGACGCGGCAACCAGCCGCCTGTGATCACCTCGCCATCCCACACGCATCTCAGGGTCCGCGGTCAAGGCCAGCACAATCTCGGTCAAGGCGCGGTTGACCGGCGTTGCCAACCCTACCTGTTTGCCCAATCGCACCACGGCCCCATTGAGCCAATCCACTTCGCTGCGCCCCTTCCCGCTGTGCAGATCGATATGCAGACTGGGCATCTTGCCCCCGCGCGCGCCCGCCACCTGCGAGCGCAGCAGTGGGCGCAACAGCCCATTCGGAGCCAGGCGGATCAGTGGCGCCAGTACACGAAAAGGATATTTGCCCAGGTTTACCGGCCTGATCCCCGCCTGCCGCATCACCGCCAGCGCCTCACGCCAGGCCGCAATTTCCATGTCCACCAGCGCAGGGTCGGCAAACACGACTGCCGGCGCTTCATCCAAGATCGCACACGCAGCGTTTGCCATCATGTTCATGAGCAGCTTGGTCCACTTCATACCCTGGGCGTGGGGATAGCAACGCACGCCAAAACCACTTGCCTGGAGCGCCTGTGTCAGTTCACCCAACAACGGCTGGTTGCTGTCTGCAACCCACGAACTGAGCCCAATCCGGTGGTCTGGTTTGTCGATACGGATCACCCCGGTTTCCACCACACTGACCGGTGTAGTGATCGTGCCGGCGATGACGCGGTCTGCGCCCGTGACTTCGCCGATGGTTTCTTCGTTGCCCACACCGTTTTGCAGCGAGACAACCGAAGGCAACGCAACGCCAGCCGTTTTGGCGGCGGCGGCCAACTCCGTCAGCGCTGCGGCGGTGTCATAGCTTTTGACCGTGAGCACCGCCAGATCATAGGCGTTGTCGGCCCCGGCATAGGCTGCGGCCAAACTCGCCACCGCCCGCACCTGGTGGACAGTCTCTGTGGCGGACAGTTCCTGCATGATGAGACCACGCGCCTGCACTGCCTCGGCAAAACGAGGCCGCCCAGCCAACGTCACCGTTTGTCCGTGGGCGGCCAGTTTCCCCCCCACCAGGCAGCCGATCGCGCCGGCGCCCACGATCAGAATGTTCATCCTATTCTATCCTCATCCCCGAGTGTAGCCGGCCATCCATACCGGCGTCGCCATCTTACCGCACCTTGCCCAACGGGTCAACGGAGGCGTGCGCTGTCATTGGCGCTGGTTGGTCGACAAGCGCCCTGTCGCCTGACCGTCCGATGCGACGCGCTGGCGAAACGGCATGGCGCCCATATCAGGGCAATCGCGAACTTGTTTGCCCACACTTGACGTAGGTCATCGCCTCCGGCGTGACATCGCTCTGTGCGTTACGTAAGTTCGCGATTGCCCTGGCGCCCATGTCAAAGCCCGTTGACACGCCATCCGCAATCGACTACAATGGGCGCAAGTCTCTAACCCATCATGCCCACTGGCGCCAAGGAGCCTGTGATGACACCTGCTCTGCCCGAACTGACCGTTGCGCGCGTCGATGAACACTGGGCCAGCGCGCCAGACCCGGCCCAGTGGCGCTGGGATGCGGCGTCGGTATTGCCTCCCTTGATCCTGGCGGACGGCAGCGCACCCGCTGTGCAACAGACCAAAACGCGCGTCTGCTACAATCGCCAGGCCTTCTTTGTGCGGTTTGATTGCGATGACTGGGACATCTGGGGAACGTACACCCAGCGCGACGACCCGGTCTATGACGAAGAGGTGGTCGAGCTCTTTATCGCCCCGGGAGAGGCGACTCCGGTCGATTACTATGAGTTCGAGGTTACGCCCAACGGCGTTCTGCTCGATTTGTCGGTGCATAACCCCAGCGGCGACCGGGCCGATATGGTCACCGACTTTGGGTGGGATTGCCCCGGCCTGCGCTGGGCCGCCGCACGCGATGACGCCCATCAGCGATGGTGGGCGGTGCTGGCCGCGCCATGGAGCTCAATCGGCGCGACAGACCGATTGCCAACGGTTTGGCGCGCCAATTTCTATCGCATCGAACGGCCGCGCAACGGGGCCGCCGAGTTTAGCTGCTGGTCACCCACCCTCACCGACCCGGCGGACTATCACAAACCCGAGCGCTTTGGTCTCCTACGCCTGGGATAAAATGCGTGGTTTCAAACAGGCGCCAATATAACGCAAAGGAGGGGCTTGACCGACAGCCTGGCGTCTTTGCCCCTCTGTGTCTTTGTGTGGAAAACGATCTGCAAGAGAGACAGGAGTTACCCGATGATTGTGGTTACGAAGAAGGCGCTGATTGCCACGGTTGCCCAACGCTGGAAGGAAACACATTCAAGCCGCAGCCGCTGGCTGACGGCCAGCGCCACGTTCGACCCGGCGTCAATTTATGCAGCGCTGCAAGCATTGCCACCGGATGCCGACGAAGCGGACGTAATAGCCGCCACCGGCCAACCGTGGTGGACAGAAAATCTGTGCAGCGAATGTGGAGCCGACAGTGAAGTTACCGTCGGTTTCGGGCAAGAGCTCCACCACCCAACCGACACCCGTTACATCTGCCTACATTGCCTGCAAACAGGATTGGCATTGGCCGCACCAGCGTAAACAGCCACCCCACACCGGCGCCGGCCCTGCTATCCAAATGGGGTCGGCGTCGCCACCAACCCCATTTGTGTAAAATGATGGTCAAAGGTAAAGGCATGCGTCAATTTGCGCTGATGGGCCAGCGCCAAACAGGCGCAGTCGGTGTAACTCCACGCCTTGTCCTGATATTGGCCAAAAATTCGCCCTGTCGCCGCCTCGAGTTCGGCAAAAAAGATCACCAACTCCACAAGCTGGCTGTTACGCAGACGTAGCCCAACCTGCATCGCGACACGGACACCAAGCCGCAACTTGACCAGCGTCATGGTTTCGTCGTAAACGTGGTTCGAGACAACCAGGCCCCTGGCGAGCGTCTGCGCCCGCAGGAACGCAGCCGCCCGCGCATGATTGGGGTCCTTGCTATCGACAAGCGCATAGAGGCCGCTCGTGTCAACGATGATCGGCGTCAGGCTCGTCATGGGTGCTCAACTTGCTTGATGACTCGGCGACAAGGCGCAATCGGGCTCGCGGTGCGCTGTTCGCATACACGAATTGATCAAGATTGGCGCTGGTCACGCCATCGTCGGGCCCCTCGGCCAGCCCAATCAGAGCCAGCAGTGGCTCGCGCGCCAGGCCGGTCGCTTGGCGCAACTCGATGGCCTCTGTCAACAATTGGCGCAGCAAGGCCGACATACTGGTCGACTGCCGCTCGGCCTCTTGGGCCAGCCAATCATGCTGCCACACTTCGAGGATGATCTGCACGCGTTTCATGTCGCCCGCCCTATTTTCTTACCACAGAATACACATACATTCATCGAGTGGCGCGCCTCGCAGCCAAACCAGCATAGTAAGCTGCCCAGAAATGCGGCTACAGAGAATCCCGTTATTCCAACCGAATTTGCTGCCCGACCCGGATCACAGTATCTTCTTGCAGCCCGTTGATCTGCAACAGTTGACGCCAGTTCAGACCATAGCGGGCGGCAATGCCGATGATGGTGTCACCGGCAACAACCGTGTGGACGCGCGCCCCGGCGGTTGTTGCGGGCGCCGACGCAACAGCCGTTACCCCCGGCACACTCACCGTGGTGGTGGCCGTAATACCCGTCGCGGCGATGGGGGCCGTTCCCGTCACAGGTTGCGTGGCCCCTTGCACACCGGGCAGCCGGATCACCTGGCCCACCTCAATGCGGTCGGGGTTGCTGAGTTGATTGGCTGCGGCGAGCTGTCGCCAATCCAGCCCATAGCGGGCGGCGATCAGCGAAATCGTATCCCCAACCTGCACCACGTAGTCCTGCCCACCGGCGGGGAGGGTGGGGGCAGTTGTCGAGGGCGCAGCGGGCGAGGTGGTCATCGCCACGTTGGCCACGGCTGTGGTTGCCGGTGTGGTCGTCACCGCAGGGGCGGCGGGCGCCGATGCTGGCGACGCCGCCCCTGGCGGCAATTCGCTCGCGCTGACACACGATCCGCTGCCCGCATCGGTGAAGCTCTGGCCGGCGATGGGGATGAACTCCCAGTCATAGCTGGTGGGGTGGAGCGTGAGCTTGAGCACGCCAAAGGTCTCGCTGTTGCGCGCCTCGCTGTTGGGCTGGATGAAGACAAAATCACGGTGGCGATGGCCGCCGGTGCCCACGGTGAACTGGCGAATGCCGCGCTCGGGCTGATATTCGCCACTGGGGCTTTGCGGGGCAAAGCGCTCATACATGTGTTCATGGCCGTTGAGCACCACATCCGCGCCATAATCATAGAGCGCCTGCCAGAGGGGCAGGCCCGAACCAAACTGGCGGCCTGAGCTAAAGAGTGGGCGATGGAAATAGGCCAGCGTGCACTGCGTTGGGTGCGCGGCCAGGTCAGCGCGCAGCCACTGCTCCTGGTCGGAGCCGACATCATAGGGCGCCTCGGTATTGAGCGCAACAATGTGCCATGCGCCGACATTGAACGAATAGTAGCCCTTGCACTCGTTGGTGCAGCCCGGTTCGAGCGGTGTGGCCCGTTCCCCCCAATAGGTGAAATAGCCGACCGGATTGCCCGACCCATATTCGCGGTTGCCCGGCACAGGGTAGGTGCGGTCTTTGAACCGACCCCACGTCGGCCCATAACACTCTTCATATTCCCACAGCAGGCCGGCCTGCTCGGCGCCATCGCCCAACATGAGAACCGGGCCATCGATGGCGTCGATGAGCTGTGCCGTTGCCTCATCCTGCCAGTTGCTACAATTGGCTGCGTCACCCGCCGCCACAATCACCGGCGATTCTGTCTGCTGGGCGGGTCTGGCATAGAGCGCATGGTCAACCGCCAGCCAGAGCACGCCCCCCACGGGAAGAAACAGGCTCAACACAAAGCGAAGGAATTGACGCGCCATGTTTACCTCCTACGTCCTATCTCTATGTTTGCACTTTGAACGCAAAGACAGCAAGATGCAGAGACACAAAGAAGGGGCTTGACCAACGGATGGCTCACGCCCACAGGTGCGCATACTTCAGCCCGGTACCCGTGTTAAAGAGAACGACCGTCTCATCGGGTCTGATCCAGCCCTGTTCGAGCAGGTGGATCTGCGCCGCCAGGCAGGCCGCCCCCTCAGGCGCGGGGAAGATGCCGGTCTGCTGGCCCATGACGCGTGTATGGCGAAGCATCTCGTCATCGGTGACGGTCAGGGCTGTACCGCCGCTCTCACGAATCGCCCGCAGGATGAGGAAGTCGCCGATGGCGACGGGGACGCGCAACCCGTCAGCCACGGTCGATGCGCCTTGCCAGAGTTCGGCATGTTCGGCCCCTTCGTGGTAGGCGCGCACAATGGGGGCGCAGTTGGCCGCCTGCACGCTGACCATCCGGGGCCGTTTGCCATCAATAAGGCCCATCTGCTCCATTTCGTCGAAGGCCTTCCACATGCCCACCAGGCCCGTGCCCCCGCCGGTGGGGTAGATGATCACATCAGGCAACGTCCAGCTCAACTGCTCGGCGAGCTCGTAACCCATGGTCTTTTTACCCTCGATGCGATAGGGTTCGCGCAGCGTGCTGACATCAAACCAACCGTGTTCGGCAGCGCCTGCGCGCACACGCGCGCCACAGTCGTTAATCAGCCCGTCGACCAGAGTCACTTCGGCGCCCAGCTCTTTGCATTCAACCTGAAAGGTGGCGGGCACATCCTTGGGCATAAAGACAAAGGCGGGCAAACCCACCGCCGCTGCATAGGCGCTCATGGCCCCGGCGGCATTGCCCGCGCTGGGGATGGCGAGCTTTGTTGCGCCAAGTTCGTATGCGCGACTGACCGCCAGGGCCAATCCGCGCGCTTTGAAGCTGCCGGTTGGGTTGAGCGACTCATCTTTGATGAACGTATTGGGGCAGCCGATTTGTTCCCCCAAACGGCGCGCGTGCGGAAGGGGCGTCCAGCCCTCGCCGAGGTTGACGATGTGTTTGTGCTGTTGAACAGGCAACACCTCCTCGTAACGCCAGAGGGTAGCCGGGCGCGCCGCCAACGCGGCTTTGGTCAGCGTCTGCGCCGCCTTTTTCAGATCGTAGCGCACCAGCAATGGGCGGCCACACGCAGGGCAGAGGTTGATCAATTGGTTGGCGTCATAAGTTGCGGCGCACTTGCCACACTCTAGGTGCGTAAGGGTGGAACGGGTTGCAGTCATGGTTGGGCTTTCTCAATATGATTTGGCAGCCGTTGTTTTGTGATTTTGGTCAATTGGGCGTCACTCACGGTACACGGTGACGAGCGTCTGTCCGGCGAGCGGCTCGATGGTCGAACGGGCGCCATCGGGCCAGCGGATTTCCAGTTGTTGCGGGGTGGCGTGGGCGGGGATGCCAAAGTGTATGCGCGCCGGGTCGCCGGAAAGATAGCCGCTGCTCGTGCGTACATCGCGACGATAGATGCCTGCATCGGTGTGAAGAAACAGTTGTGCGCCAATGGCGTAAGGATTGGGGCTGCCCGGCCAGCGCAGATCGACAGCCAGGCCTGCCCCACCACAGAGCCGGTTTTCAAAGAGGAGCGCCGGCGACATCAGGTTGTTGACAACGATGTCCAGCCGCCCATCGTCGTTGAGGTCGGCCATCATCATGCCGCGCCCGCTGGCAAGCGAACCCAACCCCCACTCGGGGGCAGGGAGAAAGTGGCCCCGGCCGTCGTTACGCAACGCCTGGTTCTCTTCCACGAGTTCATCGCCCACGAGGTGGCTAAAGAGACCTTCAGCGATCATGCCGTTGACCACATAGAGGTCGAGAAAGCCATCGTTGTCGAGGTCGCCAAACTTGGCCGACCAGCTCCAGCCGGTGGCGTCGACCATGCGCCCATAGGCCTGATTGCGGAAGCGCCCATCGGGGCCGCGCACCTGGAGCACATTTTCCACGCGCTGCGGGTCAGCGCTGGTGGCGGGGTGCGTCATCTTATCCATCATGGGCAGCCACTGGGCCAGCGTCGGCACATCCTGCCGGTAGGGCTTCATATCGGCGGCAAAGAGCGCGGAGAGACCGTCGTTGTCGATGTCGCCCAGGTCGAAGCTCATGGTGTTCTCGGTGGTTGCTCTGAACAGTTCCGCCGCAGCCCAACCATCGTTCTCACGTAACCAGAAATAGTCGCGCCGGTCGAAGTCGTTGCCCACCAGAAGATCAAGCCGCCCATCGTCGTTGAGATCAGCCAGCAGCAGCGCCAACGCATCAGCCCGGTTGGCCAGCCGCTCGCCCGCGAACCCATCCCCATCCCTTGTATAGACAAAGACCCCCACACCACCCCCGCGATAGTCAAAGATAGCGCCCTGTTGCTTGCGTAGCTCGGTATCATACGAGGCGGCTGCCAGATCGAGCGCGCCATCACCGTTGAGGTCGGCCCAGGCCATGCTGTAAAAGGGGTTGTGAACGCCGGGCAGTGTCGCGCGCACAAAACGCGCGTCGCCCTCTTGTCCGGTATTGCGCCAGAGGGTTGGCTTGTCAAAGCGACGGGTGAAGACAATGTCAAGCAGGCCATCGCCATCGATATCGACGATGTTGACCGCGCGCGAGTCGCCGTGGTCAAGCTGCTGCGCCTCAAAGCGCAGGTCGCCTCGATTCCAGAGGATTGTGTTGGGCCCGCCGAGATTGGCAAGCACGACATCGAGATGGCCGTCGCCATCCAGATCGTTGATGGCGACGCCAGCGCCGTTGCTCTCATAGAGGCCAACGACCGCCGTGTGGGCAACCGTGGTGTGGTCGAGGATGTGCGGGACAAACACGCCCATGCAGGGCTGGGCCGGCGCCAGCAGAGATGACGTAGAGTGAACAACCGGCGACGGTTGGGGGCCAGGCTCCACCTGGCTGCCGGCAGAGCTGCATCCACTCTGCGCCAACAGGACGAACAAGAACAGGATCAAACTGAGTTGGTAATTGACAATCGACAATTGACAATTCACCGTGCGCACGGCCTATCCGCCCTTCACAGCGCCCGCCGTGATGCCGGCGATAAACTGCCGCGAGGCCAACAAAAAGACAACCAGGATCGGCAAGATCGCGCCCGTTGCGCCGAGAATCTGCACGCCGATCTCGGTGCCGCGCAGGCTACGCAACGTGCTCAGCGCCACCGGCAGCGTGTACTTGGCCTGCTCCTTCAGGATCAGCAGCGGCCACTGGAAGTCATTCCACTTGCCCATAAAGGTGAGGATGGCCAGGGCGGCCAGCGCCGGGGTGATGATGGGGACCACCACATTCCAGTAGATGCGAAACTCGTGGGCGCCGTCGATGCGCGCCGCATCGATCATGTCGACAGGCACCGCGCCATTGATATACTGGCGCATCCAGAAAATCCCAAACGCATTGGCAATCCCAGGGACGATCAATGGATACCAGGTATCGATCCAGCCCAGCCAGCGCATGATCACAAACGAGGGGATCAGCCCAATCACGCCGGGCACCATGAGCGTCGCCAACAGGAAGGCAAAGAGGGAATCGCGGCCCGGAAAATGAAACTTGGCGAACGCGTAGCCTGCCAACGAGCAGAAGAAGAGCACCAGCGCCGTATGGAGGGCGGCAATCGCAAAGCTATTCCACAAGGCGTTCCAAAAGGGGAGGGCCGCCAACAAGTCATTGTAATTTTGCACGAGCGCGCTGCCAAACATGAGCGGTGGCGGAATGGTGAGAATGTCTGATGTACGGTGGGTGGAGGTCACCAGCATGTAGTAAAAGGGAAATGCGGTGAGCAGCGCCAACAAAGAGAGGAACCCATATAGCAGCGCCATCCCCACCGGGCCGGCCAGCCGGTCGCGCCGGCCTGTGCGCGCCTGCGGATGCATAGTCAGCTTTTGAACTGGCGCCGCTTGAGTCGTTGCCATAGGTCTCATTCCTTTCCACCACAATCAGCGCACACCGGGCAGCCCAACATTTCAGTCGGTTGGGTTGCGTCCTTGCCAGCGGTTGTACAGCAGGCTAAAGGTCACAATCAAAATGAACAAAATGAACGCCATGGCCGCCGCATAGCCAAACTGCGTGTACTTAAAGGCCGTCCAATAGATGAGCACCATCGAGACCAACCCAGCCCGGTCGGTGCCGCCCGGGGCCGACGACTGCGTGCCGCCGGCGAGCATGACGGGCACATCGAAGTTCTGCATGGCGCCGATGATCGACAGGATCACCTGGAAAAGGATCACGGGGCGCAGCAGCGGCAGCGTAATGTGCCGGAAGATATGGCGCGTTCTGGCGCCATCCACACGGGCAGCCTCGTAGAGTTCCTGGTTGATCGATTGCAACCCGGCCAGGAAGAGGATCATGGAGTAGCCCGTCCACTGCCAGATGGTGACAATGGCGATAGAAGGCTTCAGCCACTTGGCGCTGCCGAGCCAGTCAATCGGCCCCAACCCGACAAACCCTAATACATAGTTGAGAATCCCGTAGCGTTGCCCGAAGAGTGAGCCAAAGATCAGCGAGACCGCCACCGCCGAGGCAACGATTGGCATAAAGTAGGCGGCCCGAAAGAAATCCTTGCCCCTTAGCGATGGCATGTTGATGATAAAGGCCAGCAGCAGCGCCAGCATCAGTTGTGGCACAGTGGCGGCAAAGAAGAGCCAGATGGTGTTGTAGACTGCCTTCCACCAGATGTCGTCGAAGAGCAGCCGGCTATAGTTTTCGGCGCCCACCCAGCGCATGGGCGAGATGCCATCCCACACGTGAAAGCTCAACCAAAGGCCATATAGGAGAGGGAAAATCCCGAAGACCGTGTAGAGAATGTAGAAGGGTGAGATAAAGACATAGGCCCAAACGTTGCGCTTGATCTCGCGGCGGGTGGATGTGCGCCGCTGGATTCGCTGTTGTTCGGCGGTCAAGGTGGCCATACGCAGGTTCCTGTCAAGGATAGATGTAGACAGATAAATCGGATGTACTGCCCTCCCCACATTTACCTGTCTACTATCCCCAAAACGCTACTCCGTCGTCCCTGGGATGCGATTCAGCGCCTCGGCCTGGGCGTCCATGGCGGCCTGTACGGGGTCCTTACCTTCTTTGAGCACCTTGGTCAACTCGGCGCCCACAATATCGTCCAGTTGCACATCGTTGGGCGTGCGGAAGATGGCCGGGATGTTGTCGGCGATCTCGGTCCAGATGCGATAGGCCGGCTGGCCACCAAAGAACTCAACCGGCTCGTCGTACAGCGGGTCTTCCCACGCCGGCTTATAAGCCGGGAAGACACCAGTGGACTTGAAGAGCAGATTCTGCCCCTGGGCCGTGGCGCACGACCACTTGATGAACTCCCATGCCTCGTCCTTCACGTTGCTCTGTTCGGGGATGGCCGTAAACGAGCCGCCCCAGTTGTAGTTGGCCTCGGGCGCACGGATCACGCGCCAGTTGCCCACCGTCTGCGGATGGTCTCGCGTGAGGCCGCCCTGCATCCACGCCGCGATGACCATGCCGGCAAAGGCGTCGTCACGCAGGCCCGCCGCCCACTCGGCGCCCCACCAGGGGATGTCGGCGTCGATGCCCTCGTTGCGCGCCTGCGCCGCCAGTTGGAAGGGCCGCGTCGCCTTCTCGACAATGAGCAGGCGGTCGCCTTCCTGATAGCCCTCGCCCTGCTGGCGATAGGATGCGCCATAGATGTCGGTGCCGGCGTCAGCAAAGAGCGAGGTCTTGCCCCCGCTGACATCTTTTAATTGCTTGGCAAAGGCAAAGAAATCGGTCCACGTATTTTGGCTGCCGCCGATGAGCGCCTCCACCTCGTCGGGGTCAGAGGGCAGCCCATTCGCTTCGAGCACATCGGCGCGATACCAGACCCCTGCCGGCCCAATGTCCCACGGCATACAGACCAGGCGGCCATCTTCGGTCGAACCCTGAATCCACTTGTATTCCACCATATCCTGCTCGAACTGGCCGGCGTCAAAGACCTCTTTCAGGTCGACCAGCCCACCCCTGGCGGTGAAATTGCCCACACGGCCAATCTCAATCGAAGCGACATCGGGCGCGCCGCTGCCGGCTGCAAACGAGGTCAACAGCTTGTCATGGGCGTCGGCAAAGGGTGTGTTGACAAAGTCGATCTTTACGTTGGGGTTGACCTCGGCATAGCCATCGGCCCAGATGTTGCCGGCGTCGTCCCACCACCAGAAAGTGACCTCGGTGGGTGCTGCGCTTTGCCCGGCCCCGGCAGACGGTTGGCCCGCCGGCGGCGCACAGGCGGCGAGCAAGCTCAGCCCGCCAACACCCGCAGTCAGGCGCAGGAAATTACGGCGAGATACGCGCATCATAGTTGGTTCCTTTCAATAGGTCCACAAGAGAGAGGGCTTCTGTTATAACAGGTCGCCTACAGATAGCATTCCCAGCACCAATAACCGTTCCGAAGGGTCGCGCTAGAGAACAATCGCGCTTTCCGGACGATTGGTAGGGGCGGACATCGACAATCGTGCTCTGGGAGAGCTGCGTTGCGAAGGCCAGGAATTCGACTCGAAAGTCGGCAGATTTACGTCAACAGGGCATCTATGTGTGTGGATGGAGAGTATACCACCGCCATCTTGCACCACCAAAATCGCCCCACGCCGCGCAACCGTTTGCCCTACGTCAGCTTCCCCTCGGCATATTGGCGGCGCAGCACCTTTTTGTCAAACTTGCCCACACTCGTCTTGGGGATGGCGCTGATGGTGACGATGCGGTCGGGCAGTTGGTATTTGGCGAAACGGCTCTGCAAATGTTCGAACAGTTCGGCCTCGTCGATGCGCTCCACACCGGGCGCGGGAACCACCGCAGCCAACGGACGCTCACCCCAGCGCGTGTCGGGCACGGCAATGACCACGGCCTCCATCACACTGGGGTGCGCCATGAGCGTGTTCTCCAACGCCACGCTGGAGATCCACTCGCCGCCGCTCTTGATCAGATCCTTGGTGCGGTCAGTGATATTCATGTAGCCATCGGGGCTGATGGTGGCCACGTCGCCGGTGCGGAACCAACCGTCGACAGTGAACTGTTCGGACGACGGCTCCACCTTAAAATACTGCTTGATGATCCACGGCCCGCGCACCTGCACCTCGCCCATGGTGGCGCCGTCCCACGGCAATTCGTCGCCGGCGTCGTTGACGATGCGCATCTCCACCCCAGCGGCGGGCGTACCTTGCGTCGCCTTGATGTCCCACTGCTGGTGGTTGGGCAGGCCGCGATGGCTGCTTTGCAGGCGCGATACCGTCCCCAATGGCGACATTTCGGTCATGCCCCAGGCGTGGCAGACATTGACGCCGAGCTCTATCTCGTAAGCCTCGATCAGGCTGCGCGGCATGGCCGCACCGCCCACCACCAGCGCCCGGATCGACGAAACATCGCGCGGGTTGGCCTTGAGTTCGTGATAGAGGCCCGTCCAGATGGTGGGCACGCCAGCAGCAACGGTGATGCGGTATTCGGCGATCAGGTCGGCCAGCGGCGCCGGTTGCAGGTGCGGGCCGGGCATGACCATCTCGGCGCCGTTGAGTGCGCAGGTGTAGGGCAGCCCCCACGCCATGGCATGAAACTGGGGCACCACCGGCAACACCATGTCAGATTCGGCCACCGCCAGCGTGTTGGCCTGCCCCCCAGCCAGCGTGTGCAGATACATGGAGCGGTGGCTGTAGAGCGCGCCCTTGGGGTTGCCCGTGGTGCCACTGGTGTAACAAAGCCCCATGGCCAGCCGCTCGTCGGTGGAACGCCATGCGTACTCCTCGCCGGCTGCGGCCATCAACGTCTCGTAATCATGCACTTTGGGGAGGCTGGTGGTCGTTCCCGGTGCGGCGTTGAACAGCACAATGTGTTGGACGCAATCGATC
>JAHDWG010000103.1 GCA_023384495.1 Caldilineaceae bacterium | reverse complement strand
GGCCAGGGCGCGGGCGATGCCGATGCGCTGCCGCTGGCCCCCCGAGAATTGGTGGGGATAGGCGTCGATATGGTGTTCGCTCAGCCCGACCCGCTGCAGCAGGGAACGCGTCTCTATCTCGCGCTGTAGTACATCGGTCACGCCGCGCTGGCCTAAGGCCACACCAATGATATCGCGGACCGTTTTGCGCGGATTCAGCGACGAGTAGGGGTTCTGAAAGATGATCTGGGTCAGTTGAAAGAAGGGAATCGTCCCCGCTGACTTTTGCTTCCCTCTTGCTTCCACGCCGTCGTTCCCGGCGGGCTCTACGGGCGGATGGAGATGATCCCCGGTCACTGGCTGGCCGCGGAATAGCAATTGGCCAGCGGTCGGTGCGTAGAGCCGGGTCATCACCCGGCCCAACGTTGTCTTGCCACAGCCACTTTCGCCCACCAGCCCCAGCGTCTCACCAGTCCAGATCTTCAAACTGACATCATCGACGGCTTTGATCTCTTGATCGCGTTGCCCGGCCAAAATTTTGGCCAGCAGGCTGGGCCGGATGGGAAAGTACTTTTTGATGTTGCGCACCTCTACCAGCGGGACGCCAGCCGGCGCCGGGGCAGAGCGGCGGGGATGAGCAACTTCGTGGATGGTTCCGGCCGGTGTATTGGGTAGCAGATCTACTTGATCGTGCATAGCAACCTTTCTCAACGCTCTGTCTGCATGAAGCCGTTGCCAGACACTACACTGTGCGCAGGTTGATCCGGCGGAAGCTCGTCCTCAGGCGTGTAGCGCTCGCCTTGCTCGTAGAGGATGCAGCGGGCAAAGTGGCCCTCGCCCACGGCGCGCAACCGCAGCTCGCTGTGCCAGCACTCGTCACGGACGAGCGGACAGCGCGGGGCAAACGCACAGCCCGCAGGCAGATCGATCAAGCTGGGCACATCGCCGGGGATGGGGTGGATGGTCTGGGCTTTGTCCGTAATGCGCGGGATGCAGGCCAGCAGCCCTTGCGTATAAGGATGTTGCGGCTGCTCGATCACCTGGTCGACCGGTCCGCGCTCGACGATGCGTCCGGCGTACATGACGGCCAGATTGTGGCAGAACTCAGCAGCCAGCCCCAGATTGTGCGTCACCAGGATGATGCTCGTGCCGTGCTCGCGGTTGATCTTGCGCATCAACTCGATGATCTGCGCCTGAATGGTCACATCGAGCGCGGTCGTCGGCTCGTCGGCCAGCAGGATCGCGGGCTTGCAGGCCAAACCGATGGCAATGAGCACCCGCTGCTGCATCCCCCCAGAGAACTGGTGCGGGTAATCCCAATAGCGGGCGTCCACGCCGGGAATGCCAACTTCGGCCATCACATCATGTACCCGCTGCCGTTCGAGACGGCGCTGCGCCCAGTCCAGAGGCCAGGGCAGGCCGGGGAGCCGTGCATCGACCAGGCCGTGCAGCCGCAGCGCCTCGCGAATCTGTTCGCCCACGGGGAAGACTGGGTTAAGCGTGCTCATGGGATCCTGGAAGATCATGGCGATCTCGCGGCCGCGGATGGCGTGCATGGCATGGCGCGGCAACTTGCGCAGATTCTCACCCCGGAAGAGAATCTCGCCCTCGGCGATGCGGCCTGGCCGGTTGATCAGCCGCAGGATCGAGAGCAGCACCGTGCTTTTGCCACAGCCCGACTCGCCCACGATGCCCAGGATTTCGCCCGGCGCCAGACGCAGGTTGATCCGGTTGGCCGCGATGACGTTGCCACGCTTCAGCGGGAAGACCGTCGTCAGGTTCTTGAGTTCGAGCAGCGGTGGATTGCTCATCTCACTCCACTTTCAATCTTGGGTCTAACACATCACGCAGCCCCTCACCAAAGAGGTTGAGGGAGAGCACCAACAACAGAATGGCCAGGCCTGGAAAGGTAGAGACCCACCAGGCGGCGAGCATCACATCGCGCCCCTCGGAGACCATCGACCCCCAGGCCGGGGTCGGCGGTTGGATCCCCAACCCGAGAAAACTGAGCGACGCCTCGGTGACAATAAAGAAGCCCATGCGCAGCGTGCCCAACACAAAGACCGACTGCACGATGTTAGGCAAAATTTCGCTAACAATGATGGTTGGGTGGCGCCGGCCCAATGCACGCGCTGCCTCGACATAGTCTCTTGTCTTCTCTGCCATTACCGCGCCCCGCACCAGGCGATAGAATTCCACCCAGCCTTTGAAGGTCAAAGCCATGATCAGGTTGCCAAAGCCGGGGCCAATAAACGCCATCACCCCAATGGCAAAGATCAGAAACGGGAAGGCCATTAGCAGGTCAGCAAAACGCGAAAGCGCCGCATCAAACCAGCCCCGGTAATAGCCGGCCAGCGCACCCAGCGCGACACCTACCAGGACAGAGATGCTGACGGTCAACAAGCCAATCCCCAGCGAAACGCGGGCGCCAAAAATGATGCGTGTGAAGATATCGCGGCCCTGCGCATCGGTTCCTAGCCAATAGGCGCTCTGGCCCCCTTCCATCCAGACTGGCGGAACGAAGCGCTGGCGCAGATTTCCGAGCGTCGGGTTGTGGCTCGTCAGTTGGGGTGCAAAGAGAGCCGCCCCAAAAAAGAGCAGTACGATCACGCCTCCCAGCATCGCAATAGGGTGCTGGGCGAGTTCTCCCAGAAATTCGGCCAGATTGCGCCGCCACACACCGGCGCGGATCTGCCAGGGTCGCCAGACGGTCGTTTCGGTGAGTGGGGCAACTTCCATTCCAGATGAGTCCATGATTCGCAGCGATCTCTGCTCGTTTTCAAAACAGCCGCAGCTTACAACGTGATCTTGGGATTGAGATAGGTGTACAACACATCGACGATCAAATTAGCGATGACAAAGGTAAACGCGTAGATCATCACCACGCCTTGCACCAGTGGAAAATCGCGATTGAAGATCGCCTCGACCGTCAGCCGGCCCAGTCCGGGCCAGCCAAAGACCGCTTCGATAATCATGTTGCCGCCCAACAGCACGCCCACCTGCAAACCGACGACCGTGATCGTTGGGATCAGGGCGTTGCGCAGCGCATGGACCAGGATGACGCGGCCTTCGGGGGCGCCTTTGGCGCGGGCCAGTTGCACATAGTCCATGCGCAGGACTTCGAGCATACTCGAGCGCAGCACGCGGGCAATGATCGCGGCCACTGACGCCCCAAGCGTAAGTGAGGGCAGGAGCAGATGCCGGAGCGAACTCCACAGCGCCGGCCAGTTCCCCGTGAGCAGGCTATCGAGGACATAGAATCCGGTTATTGTTTGAAGACTGACACCGTACGCAATGCGGCCCTGCACGGGCAGCCATTTGAGTTGCACCGCAAAGAGCATGATCAACATGATCCCCAACCAAAAACCGGGCAGAGAGATGCCCACAAACGAAGCGGCCATACTCAGCCGGTCGAGCAGCGAATTCTGCCGCACAGCCGAGATGATGCCGATGGGAAAGGCGATGAGCAGGGCAAAGAGGAGTGCGCCCAGCGCCAACTCGATAGTAGCCGGCAGCCGGTCGCCGATCAGCATAGTGACCGGTCGCTTTTTGATGTAGGAAAAGCCCAGATCACCGCGCGCAGCATCGCGCAGAAAGTACCACAACTGAGTGGGGATCGGCTCGTCCAGATGGAACTCCCGGCGCAGGTTCTCGATCTCGCCAGCAGAAATGGCGCCCGCCTGTCCCATCATGATGTCCACCGGGTCGCCCGGCGTCAGCCGCATAAAGATGAAGACGATGACGGCCACACCCAGCATGATCGGGATCGTGTAGAGAATACGTGTCAGAATCCGGATGGTTTTCATAGGCCCATGTTGCGCAAGCCCCCCGTCCTGTAGGGACACCTGTGCGAAGATGACTCAAAAGTTGCCCGGAAGCAGTTGTCTGTGCCGGGTAGATGAGTGTAAGCCACTCGTTCCTGTTTACTGGTTACTGACAACTGCTCCTTGGCTACTGATGCGCGCCTGACTATATCAGGGAGCCAGACAGACATCATGGAGATTGATCCGGCTGTCGGATGCAGGCTCCCAATTCTGGACGCGGGCGCTGGCGGCTTCGATCTCGTCAGGCAGCATGAGAAAGACGGCCGGCGCCTCATCGTACACAATCTGTTGCGCCTCGTCATAGATTGCGTGGCGTCGCGCCACCTCCGCTTCAGTTTCACCGGCGACGATCAGTTCGTCTACACGGGCGTTGCTGTAGCACGAGAAATTCCCGCGGCCATAGGGCTGCCCTTCAACAATGCTGTGCCACTTGGCCTCGAAGTGGCCGACTGGGTCGAATGCCGAATCACCCCAGTCATCCAGATAAGTCTGCCGTTCACAAGCCTGGAGTTGGGGTCTGATGACACTGTACTCCCAGAAGCGCACGTTGGCGTCAATGCCAATCTCGCGATACACGGTGGCCAGGGCCTCAGCCAACGAGCGAAACTCGTCCAGCGTGTCGATGGTCAAGACAAAGGGTCGGCCCTCTTTGTCAAGGATCCCATCATTGTTGCTGTCGGACCAGCCGGCCTCGGCCAGCAGCGCCAGGGCTCGATCAGGGTCGTAGGGATAAGGGGCCAGCGCGTTGTTGACAAAGTTGTTGAGCGGTGACAGCGGCCCGGGCAAGGCCACTGCACGGCCACCGTAGACAGCCTCGATCAACAGATCCTTATCCACCGCATAATTCATGGCCTGGCGCACCTTGACATCGTCGAAAGGCGGAACAGTGACATTCATCTCCATCCACTTGGGTTGCGTGCCTGGCGCCGTCTTGACCTGAATATCCGGTGATTGCATCAGCCTGTCGACCAGATCGGCGGGCACTGCCTGGATGATATCGACCTCGCCGGCGAGCAAAGCAGCGACGCGGGTAGAGGCTTCGGGGATCACCCGGAAGACCGCCTGCTCCACACAAGCTGGCCCCACCGGTGGCAGATCCGGCGCACCGCCCCAATAGTCGGCAAAGCGAGCCATCACGATCTGGTCATCCAGTTGCCCTTCCACAAAACGGAAGGGACCGGTCCCAATCGGTTTTTCAATGAAGCCCCGGGTTCCCACCTCTTCCAGATAACCCTTGGGAACGATCTGTTGGTGAACCAGAAGCTGCATGGCCGGCGGCCAGACGCCACTGAAGTTGAATCTGACCGTGTACTCGTCGACCTTTTCGACCGAGAGCAGGGGGGCGATCAGCCCTTTGCGTGGGGAAGTGTGGGGTTCAGGGTACTCGATGGCATTTTCCTGAATGATCCGGTTGAAGGTGAAGACCACATCGTCGGCGGTCAGTTCCTGGCCGTTGTGGAACTTCACACCCGGATGTAGTGTCGCTTCCAGCGTTGTGTCGTCGAGCCAGTTCATGGCCTCGGCAAGTTCGAGATGCACGCCGCTGCGCGTGTCGCGCGTTACCAGTCCATCGAACATGTTGCGGATCACCGTCTCCGCATAGCGGCTGCGATGGTCCGCAGGGTCCAGCGAGGTGGGCGCCTGGGCCAGGGCGACCACGATCGTCTGGGAAGCTGGCGCCTGTTCCGCCACCCTCGCTCTTTCAGCTGTGGGCGCCCCCCGGCAGGTGACCAGCCCGCCCAGAGCAAGCACCACAGCGATTGCATATCCTACCAGTCGAAACTGAAGGGGTTGTTGTGACATGGTTTGTTCGCCTTTCTGCTCTAACCGAACACCACCAGGGTGCGAGTGGGGTGCGAGACCGTCGCACGGCAACTGACATGAGCCTAGAGCAGGCACTCATGTCAGCCGGCCTGGTGATCGATCGCGCCGTAGCGCTGCTGGCTCCCAGCCGCTGATCCGCCGGCAACGGAGCGCGCTGCGGCACTCATGGCGCCGGACACTGCCAGGGGGTGTAGTTATCCTGGAACGGATAGACGCGGAATTCAGGCTCGCCCCGGTCCGTGTTGCCCACGGACTCCACCAGCGCGCCCTCATCCCACAACTCCACCCAGTACGGATGTCCACTACCGCCATAGCGAGCCGTATCGACCGGCAGACCGTCGATCTTGAGATAGCCGGTCGAGCAGATGGAACCGATGCCTTTGGGCGTCATCGACAGCCAGTTCCCATCCCCCTCGCGGCGGTAGACTTTGATCCAGGCGCAGTGTTCCGGCTGGGGTGGCGCACAGGTGATGATGTTGCCGACCGGCCGCGCCTCCTCGGTGCGCCGGCTCCAACTGAGCCTGGCGAGCGCCCTGCCATAGCGCTCGAAGTACTCCATGCGGATCGTGTGGACACCGGCGCTTAGGTTGGTTTCGTAGGTGAAACGGGTGGCGGGCATTTCTCGCCATTGGTCGATGACCAGGCGGTCATTGATGTACAACCGCACGCCGTCATCGGTTTCGGTCGTGAAGCGATAGCGCCCCGCTTCAAAGCGTAACGGGCGGGTCCAGCGCACCGAGAAGTTGTCGGCGTTGATCGTACCGGGCGCCGGGGAGCCGGCGCCCCAGTCGAAGTCGATCCGCTCGTCGTTGCGCACCAGGGCCGGCGACCCCACAAGGTCGGGGTTGTTGAAGTATTCGCCACGCCATTGCTGTACACCGTTCGGGCTAACCCGACTCCAAGACAGCTTCGCCACGGCGACGCCCTCATTCTCGAAATACTCCAGTTCGATAGGAACGCGGCCATCCGGCAGGTGGATGTCGCCGACGTAGGTCCGGGCTGCCTGGACGACCCAGGCGTCGATCAACAAGTGGTTGTTGACCCACAGCCGGGCCCCGTCATCGACGGTCAGGCTGAACCGGTATAGCCCCGCACCAACATCCAGGTCGCGCGTCCAACGCGCCGAAAAGTGATCAGCCTGAACGCTTGGATGCGGAGATCCATAGCCCCAGTCGTGGTTCAATTCGGCTTCGCTCCGCTGCAACACGGGCGCGCCGGCCAGACCCATGTTATTCCAATACGACGCCTGCCAGGCCGGGTTCGAATCCGCAGCGCGAACAGAGCCCTGTGCCAGCGCAGGCAGCACGCTCTCTACGCTCAGTGTAAACGCCACCCATAGCGCGAGCGCCGCTATCGATAGCTGCAAGAGGATATGGCGCTGCAGAGTGCGAAATAACATCAAACACCTCCTCCGCCGCTCAACCTTCCATGCGATGATTAGAGCGAGACTGTGCAAAGGCTAGATGCACTTCCTGAAGGACGTTGCAACTCTGGGCGGGCTTTCACAGTCCCGCTGTCATTCAAGCGCTCAGGTCGAACTTGTCAACGTTGACAAACGTCCAATTCGGTTTCTGGTCTAGCAAGCCACCGGTGGCCATCCTAACCATACAGACAAACACACTAAAATACACTCACCATTGGGCCAGTTCATGAACTGGCCCAATGGTGAGTCCTGGCTCACAGGAGGCGCGAACTCATTTTGATAGACTATCAGAGGGAAGCTCAGGAGGTGGTGAAGCAGTTCCAGCGGTCACTTGAGGTGACCTGCTGGCGATGGGTAGCAGTCAGAAGTCAGAATTCACGCAAAGCGGTTCAAAAGAGGAAGTAGCGCTGCGCCATGGGCAGTTCGCTCGCCGGCTCGCAGGTGAGCAGTTCCCCATCGGCGCGCACTTCGTAGGTTTCTGGGTCGACTTCGATCACCGGCGTGGCATCGTTGTGGATCATATCCGCCTTGCCGACGGCGCGACACTTCGCCACCGGCACAATCGCCTTAGCCAATCCGAGTTGTTCAGGAATGCCCGCTTCGACTGCCGCCTGCGACAGCAGCGTAACGCTCGTCGCCGCTGTGGCCTTGCCAAAGCTGCCAAACATGGGTCGGTAGAGCACCGGCTGCGGTGTCGGGATCGACGCATTGGCGTCGCCCATCACACTCCAGGCGATCATGCCCCCCTTGACCACCATCTCTGGCTTGACGCCAAAAAAGGCCGGCTTCCACAGCACCAGGTCGGCCAGCTTGCCCGGCTCGATGGAGCCGATGACGCGCCCCGCGCCGTGGGCGAGGGCCGGGTTGATCGTATACTTTGCCACATAGCGTTTGACGCGGAAATTGTCGTTGCGGCTTGAATCCTGCGGCAGGGGGCCGCGCTGCACCTTCATTTTGTGCGCCGTCTGCCAGGTGCGCGTCACCACCTCACCAACCCGCCCCATGGCCTGCGAATCGCTGGCGATCATGCTGATCACCCCCAGATCATGCAGAATGTCTTCGGCGGCGATGGTCTCGGCGCGGATGCGGCTTTCGGCAAAGGCCACATCCTCCGGCGCCTGCGGGTTGAGGTGGTGGCAGACCATGAGCATGTCCAGATGCTCAGCGATGGTGTTGACGGTAAAGGGCCGCGTCGGGTTGGTCGAGGAAGGCAGAATATAGGGAAAGCCTGCAATCTTGATGATGTCGGGCGCATGGCCGCCACCGGCCCCTTCGGTATGATAGGTGTGAATCGTGCGCCCCTGGATGGCGGCGATGGTATCCTCCACAAAACCGGCCTCGTTAAGCGTATCGGTGTGGATGGCAACCTGCACGTCATATTGATCCGCCACGCGCAGACAGGTATCGATGGCGGCAGGGGTCGTGCCCCAATCCTCGTGCAGCTTCAGTCCGCAGGCGCCGGCCACCACCTGTTCGACCAGCGGCAACGGTGTCGAGGCGTTGCCTTTGCCCAGAAACCCAAAGTTGACTGGCCACACCTCAGCCGCCTGCAACATGCGGGCAATATTCCACGCACCGGGTGTGCAGGTGGTGGCGTTGGTGCCGGTGGCCGGGCCAGTCCCCCCGCCCAGCATGGTGGTGATGCCGTTGGAGAGCGCCTCGTAGACTTGCTGCGGGGCGATAAAATGGATGTGCGCATCGATCCCGCCGGGCGTGACGATCAGATGCTCCCCGGCGATCACCTCGGTGCTGGCGCCGACGACCAGTTCGGGGTCAACGCCGGCCATCGTGTCCGGGTTGCCCGCCTTGCCCACCTTGACGATGCGACCATCCTTGATTCCGATATCGCCTTTGACGATGCCCCAGTGGTCGATGATCAACGCATTGGTGATGACGAGGTCGAGCGCGCCGGGCGACCCTTCGCGGGTGGCGCGGCTGCTCTGCCCCATCCCGTCGCGGATCGTCTTGCCGCCGCCAAAGGTGACCTCGTCGCCGTAGACGGTAAAGTCCTGTTCCACTTCGATGATCAATTCAGTGTCGGCCAGCCGTACCCGGTCGCCGGTGGTGGGGCCGTAAAGATCAGCGTACGTCTGGCGTGGAATAGTTAGCGCCATCCTACTCTCCTTTTTTCCCATCGAGCGGACCCTGCACCAACCCCCTGGCGCCGTATGCCAGCCGCTCGCCGGCAAAGGGCGTGAGCGCCACTTCCTTCTCATCGCCCGGCTCAAAGCGGACGGCCGTCCCCGATGGGATGTTGAGCCGCATCCCGTATGCGGACTGGCGGTCGAAACGCAGCGCCTGGTTGACCTCGAAAAAGTGGAAATGGCTGCCCACCTGGATGGGCCGGTCGCCCGTGTGCGCCACTAGCATTGTCACCACCGGTCGCCCGGCGTTGGCCGTGATCTCGCCCGCTGCTTCGTCCACCAATACTTCGCCTGGTTTCATCGATTCCTCCCTACTCTGGGCAGGCCAAAACAAACACAGTTCACAGAGAACACAGCGGTAGTTCTCCGTGAACTGGTATGATGGGTGCGCAGCGCCGAACTCTGTGCATCTCTGTGACTTCTCTGCGCCCTCTGTGATGCTGCTTGTCACCGGATCGGGTCATGCACGGTCACCAATTTGGTCCCATCGGGGAAGGTGGCTTCGACCTGCACCTCGTGGATCATCTCGGCGATACCGTCCATGACATCCGCGCGCGTCAGCACTGTCGCGCCAAAGCTCATGATCTCGGCGACGCTCTTGCCGTCGCGCGCCGCCTCCATGATCTCGGCGGTGAGGATGGCGACGGCTTCGGGGTAGTTGAGTTTGAGCCCACGCTGCCGGCGTTTGCGCGCCAACTCGGCGGCCACGAAGATCAACAGCTTTTCTTGCTCGCGTTGGGTTAGGTGCATCGATCTGCTCCGCTCTCCTCCCGGTGCATCGCACGCTGCGCATGCAACGCACCATGTGTCAATAGATCTTGCGCGGCAGCAGCGCCCGCGCCTGATACAAGTCACATTTGGCGAGTTGCCAAAACTGGACCAGCCCGGCGCTCAACTGGCGGCTGTTCATGCCCAGCGCACGGACCACGACGCCGTGGGCAGCCAACGCGCTCACGCCCCACAGCGTCTCGCCGGGGCTGCTCAACGAGCGGGCAAGTTGATCCAGCCGTTCTTCCAGCGCCGGCCAGGTCGCGGCCGGTGCGCCGACGCGGCAGGCATAGAGGGTGGCCATGTACCGGTAACCGCCCAACCGCGCCAGTGCGCCTGGTGAACGCTCTGCTGGCTCAAGCCGGAACCGTTCCAGCGCAACCGGACGCCCGTCGGCATGGATGTCCAGGTCGAGCGTCAGTGATTCAAACGCAAAGAGTTCGCCATGCGCCACCCGGCCCGGCGCCACCATCTCCCAGAAGAAAAGGCCGGCATCATGCGCCAGGTCGATGATCGTCTCCTGACGGTAGCGGCTCCCGGCGTAGGGGATCAGCGGGTCGGGCAGGTATTCCAACAGGGCGCCGGCCTGCACCCGCAGTTTCGTCCTCTGCGCCGCGTCCGGTAGGCCAGCCCGGTGACGATAGACGCGCGTGGCCCCCGTCGAGGTGATCTGCGCACGGGCGCCCGGCCCAATGGTTGCCTCCAGGCGCAGCAAGTCGCCCCCCAGGATGCCGCCTGAGAGGTTGTGAAGGTGCGCCACGGCGGCTCCGTCTGCCGCAGGAAAGGCTCGCACCACCCGGAGCGGAGGTGTTTGGGCCTGAACCGCCAGACGCGGCGGCTGGCCGGCCGCCGGTGCGCAAATGCTCAACTGTAGCTGTCCCTGCGCCCCACCAATTGACATAGACGTTAGCTGATAAAGAGCCGTACGGGCAAATTGGCATGGCGCATTTGCGCCAGGTCGGCCATGACGGCGCAGGTGCGCGGCAGCCCTTCGCACGCCCGGCTCTGTTCGGCGGCGGCAATCAACGTAGGCTTGAGTTGCCACAAGAGTTGCATCACCCAGCTCTGCCCCACCGGCAGGAGCTTCTGTGCAGCGGCCAGCAGCCCAGCGGCGGATTGTTGCAGCAAGGCCAGCGTTGCCGCGTCTTCGTCAAGACCGAGCGTTCCGGCTGCCAAACCAAAGGCTGCCGCATAGTGACTGTCGGCGCTCGTCTGGCGGGCTGTTTGGGCAATCGTCTGCACGCGCGACGGGCCGGTCAATGCGCCGGCCAGGGTCAGAAAACGGCGGCCCAGGGCCGCGCTGGCGTCCCGCCCCTCGCGCGCGGTGCGCAGCGCCGAAATTTGCTGGTTGAGTTGCAGCCATTGCTCCCCCAGCGCGGCGTCGTCGGCCAGTGCGGCCAGCCGAAAGCCGCGCCGGCAGAAGGATGCTTCTTGTACGCCAATCTCCACCAAATAATCGGCCAGATAGGCGCCGAGGCCCTCCGGCGCGAGCTGCTCTTGCGCGGCGAGCGTTTCCAGCCCGTAAGAATGGGCCTGCGCACCGATGGGAAAGGCGCTATCGGCCAGTTGGAGCAATTGGAGAATCGCAACTTGGGTCATGGAGGCCGGCGCTTTTGATACGGAATGCACAATGCGAATGCACAATATGGACCACTATAGCGCCCGGCTCACAAGGGCGCCACGCACAAGATTGCCAATATTGAACGGGATTCGTTGTTCAGATTGCACGACCGTCTTGGTTTGGATGCCCGACCCGGCGCTTTTGCCCCAAAGATGGCGTTGATCATTCGAGGCCGAATGCAATTTTGCACATTCGCACTGATGTGCTATCATGAGTGCGGAAAGCAAGCCGACCTGCAAGTGTAGGTCGGCAATTGCTTTGGTATTGGAGTTTTACAGCTGGGCGCCGCCAGGGTATGGCGGTGTTTTTCATGGCGACTCCCACGCCAGTTGTCGCACCGTAGTCGTGTAAGGCCGTAGTCGTGTAAGGCCGTAGTCGTGTAAGGGTGCGCTGAGCAACAAGCAACATACACCTGGTGGACGGCGCCTGCACGACATTGCACGCCGATGAAACAAACCGCCTTCAAAACTCGTTACGTTTGATAATTCGGCCATTGCTGACCACACACAGCGGTCACGGCAATCCATCGCACACCTGCGTTTGACCAGATACGTATCAATCGCGCTGCAACGGGGCAGTGCGAAACGTGTTGGTGTATTTTTGAGAGAACAGTATGAGCAACAATCAACCAGTCTACCTGACAGAAGAGGGTCTGCAAAAGGTCAAGGATGAGCTAGAATACCTGACCAAGACGCGCCGCAAAGAAGTGGCGCAGATGATCGCCGAAGCCAAGGCCGAAGGAGATCTGAGCGAAAATGCCGGCTACGATGAGGCCAAGACGGTTCAGGGTTTTGTCGAAGGCCGTATTCGCGAGCTTGAAAACGTGCTTAAGAACGCCAGCATCATCGATGAGGGCGCCGCGCGCGCCAACATTGTGGCGCTGGGGCGTACGGTGATCGTGCGCGAGGTGGGCACTGATTATGAAGAGACCTACACCATCGTCGGCTCGCTGGAGGCCGACCCGCAGAACGGGCGGATCAGCAACGAAAGCCCGCTGGGCAAGGCGTTGCTGGGCAAGAAGAAGGGCCAGAAGGTGATGGTGGAATCCCCCGGCGGCGAGATCAAGTTTGAGATTTTGAAGATCGAATGATGCAGCAATTCTGGACATGACTGTGGCCGCCAATCTGACTGAGCTTGCTCACCCGTTGTTTGACTCCAACAATCTTAGCGACCAAGAACAAGCCCGCCTCAACAACCTGCGTAAGTTGATTGACGCCGGCATTGATCCCTATCCGGCGCGTGTCCAACGCACGCACACCATCGCCGACGCTCGCGCCCGCCTGGAACAAGGTGAGGCGGGGGACGAGCCGGTCACCGTCACGGGCCGGCTCAAGCGTATCCGTATCATGGGCAAGTTGAGCTTTGCCGACCTTGAAGATGGCACTGGCCAGCTTCAGGTAATCGTGCGCCGCGATGGGGTGGGCGAGCAATGGTACAACGAGATCTGGAAAGGCGCCATCGACCTGGGTGATTTTGTGGGCGTCACGGGGCCGCTGCTGGTCAGCAAGACCGGCGAGTTAAGCATCGAGGCCAGGGCGATCCAGTTTCTGAGCAAGACGCTCAAGCCCATGCCCGACAAGTGGCATGGCGTGCGCGATGTCGAGGTGCGCTACCGCCGGCGTTATGTGGACCTGATGGCAAACGCCGAGGTGCGCGATCTCTTTCGCACGCGCGCTGCGATTGTGCGCGCCCTGCGCGAGTATCTTGACGGCGAGGGCTTTCTCGAAGTCGAGACACCCATCCTCCAACCCATCTATGGCGGGGCGGCGGCGCGGCCCTTTGTCACGCACCATAACCAGCTCCACCAAGACCTCTATCTGCGCATCAGCTTTGAGCTCTACCTCAAGCGGCTGCTGGTGGGCGGGCTGGACCGAGTGTATGAGATCGGGCGTGACTTCCGCAACGAGGGGGTCAGCTTTAAGCATAACCCCGAGTTCACCATGCTGGAGTTCTACGAAGCCTACGCCGACTATGAGGATGTCATGCGGCGCACCGAAGCGATGATCGCCCATACGGCGCAACAGGTGACGGGCGGGCTGACCATCCGCTGGCAGGGGCAGGAGATCGACCTGACGCCGCCGTGGAAGCGCATCCCCTTGCGCGAGGCGATCCTCGATGCGGCGGACATCGACTACGAGGCGTTCCCTGATGCGGCCTCGTTGGCCGCCGAGATGCACCGGCAAGGCGTCGATGTGGACCCCAAGCTGCCCTGGGGCAAGCTGGTGGACAAGTTGCTCTCACACTTTGTTGAGCCGCACCTGATCCAGCCGACCTTTCTGGTGGATTACCCGCGCGACGTGAGCCCGTTGGCCAAGGGCGCGCCCGGCAACCCGCGCATGGTGGAGCGCTTTGAGGGCTTTATGGCGGGGATGGAGGTCTGCAATGCGTTTAGCGAGATCAACGACCCCATCGACCAGCTCCAGCGCTTCCTGGATGAGAGCTATCACGCGACCGAGGATGACGAGGCGCACCCGGTCGATGTGGACTATGTCGAGGCGTTGAGCTATGGGATGCCGCCGGCGGGTGGGTTTGGCTTGGGCATCGACCGGCTCGTCATGCTCTTTACCGACCGCGACACCATCCGCGAGGTGATCCTCTTCCCTCACCTACGCTCGCTCAAGGAGGGCGACAGCGACCAAGCTGCGGACGACGATACGCCATGATCACCGATCTCGACGGTAACGACGGCCGGTCACAGATAGCGTAACGGCGCTATTCTGCAGTGACGGTGACCGTCAAGGGCAACATGACGACATCGTCAGCCAGCCGCCCCCCGCGCCCATCCACCGCAGCGGGCCGCGCAAAGGTGGCTGGGTCATACCACCCCACCACCAGCCGATAGTCGCCCGGCGCCAGCCCTGCCGGCAGGGCCAACGCAACCGGGTCGATGAGCACCTCGCCCGCCAGCCACGAGACAGCCGGGCATTCGCCGTTGCAGGGGACGGTATCCTGCTGGGCGACCGGCGCCCCCCCTTCACCCAACAGATGGACAAAGCGAACCAGGGCCGTGGCCGGTGTACGTTGCACCTGCCACCCCAGGGTCATGGTGAGTGTGTCGCCGGGGGCGCTGCTGATCACCGCCGGCGCATCCACGCCCAATAGCTGCACCGTCTCATCGAATGTGGCGTTCACGGGTAGGGAAAGCGGGGGCAGCGTGAACTGGCGGGCGCGCCCCTGCACCGTGACTTGCGCCAACGGCAGGCGGCCCACTTCGCGCCCGCCGGCTAACAGGCGAACCATGAGCGGATATTCGCCATGAGGTATGTCGGGGGGAAGGGGCAGGTCATGCCAGTTCTGAATCGTCTCGCCGGCGCGCCACTCCGTTGTAGGGTAGGCGTCATTGCCGGGTCGGCGTATCTGCTCGCTGACCACGACGCCCTGCGAATCGACCAGTTGCAGAGCGACAAGATAATCGTCATCCAGCGTCTGCGTTGCGCGCCAGTAGAGCGTGATAGGCAGCAGTTCATTCGGCGCCGCCACATCTTTGCCCAGGTTATAACCAGTAAGTTCCAGACCGGGCGCAAGTTGCGGGTGTTCGGGCAGGGGCCGATCAGGGGTCAACATTTGGGGTATCAGGGAGCGGGTGATCTCTACATGGCCGACGACCGGTTCAATACCGAGTGGCTGCCCGGCGTCATCATAGGCCGGATAGATGCGCCCTGTCGCTTCTTCGTAGACCTTTAGGTGCACCGCGTATTGACCTGGCGGGAGGCCCGGCAGGATCGGCAAGATATGGTAGCTGGCGGCGGCCTGGCCACTCTCCCAAACGCGGAAGACAGGGTAGTGGTCGCCGACGAGCAGATCGTCGACCTGGCCGGCAAGATGGCCCTGATCATCCCTGAGTAAGAGACTGGTCTTCAGGTCATAATCTACCGGTGTTTGCGCCTGCCAGCGCAACACGAGCCATAGGGTGTGCCCAGCGGGGGACACCTTCTCGGCCAACGCATTGGTAGGCTCGACCAGATCGAGCCGTGTGCGCCCATAGTCCAGCGAAGTTAACTGTACCTTGTCGGCAAATGTGATGGCGCGGGGAGTTGGATTCTGGTTGACGCGAAAGTCGGGGTTTGCCGGCAAGGCAAAGACTTTGTATGGCAGCCCAATGTCACGGCCGTCGCTGGCCTCGGTCAATTGTCCATGTTTGCTGAGCAAAAACTCGACCAGGTTTTTGGCGTCATCAAAGACAAAGGCAAACTCATCAAAGAACGCAGCGTCGCGAATGCGGAACATGCGGGCCAACCGGCGCCCGCGGGTCAGTTCAGCCAGCCGTTGCGGCGCCTGGCCTTCATCGGCGATGACTGAGCTGTAGGGGGTCCGATTATGCGTGTAGAACTCGATTGTATAGAAGGGAGACCAGACGCCCTCAGATAGATAGTAATTGGCGGAAAGTGGCAGAATCCAGACCGTATCCGGGTTGGTCTGCGCAGCCATCGCCTCGCCCACTGCCACATAGTCGGTCAAAAAGTAACGCCGTGACTTTTCGGGGTCTTGCCAGGCGCCATAGTAATCACGCACGTCTGTGACTGAACTAAAGAGCAGGAATGGCAAAGGTAGCCAGAGCGCCAGGGGCGCCCAGCGCGTCGCCAGCCGTCGCCCTACGCACAACATCGCCACTACGGGCAAGATGATAGCAGCCGGCAACATGCCGATCGCGCGCAGCGAATGAGGCGCCCCTTCCACCGTCAGAATCGCCGGCAGCGAGAAAATCGTAAACCAAAACAGCAAAAACAGATAGCGGAGGTTACGCGCTCGGAGAAGGACAAGCAGCAGCCCCGCCCCAAGCCAGGCCATGAGCACCTTGTCAAAGATGGCGCGCTGAGCCGGATTATGGCGGAAATTGGGGTCAGCCGCCGTGACAAACATCGCGCCGGTCTCCCATAGACTATTGAATAGCGCCAGCAGAGGGGTGCTGCCCGGTTGATGTTGGGCAAAAATTGAAATCTCGGTGGCGCGGGCAAAAAAGTTGTCGGGGTGACTCAGAAAATACGAGCCCAGCGGGGCAAAGACGATGAGGGCGACCAGACCAATCACCCCCAGCGCCACCACCAAGCGCATTCTAGAAATCGCCGGGCTGCGGGCCAGAAGGAAACCGGCGGCCATCGTCACCACGATCAGTACCGGGACAAAACGGCTGGCAGTGTAGGTATAGAGGGTCAGGCCGGTCAAGGCCCCGCACATGCAGAGATCAAACCAGGGAAACCGTTGTGGATTGGCGAGACGCCCCCACGCGCGCCAAAAAAAGACAAAGGTGAGCGTCGCCAACAAGGGCAGGGTGATGGCGCGCAGGCCGATCCGGCTGAGACTGATATGCCAATAGGAGAAGGCCAAGAACAGGGCGCTCCACCCAGCCACCCAACGCGCGGGCAGTTTGTCGCCACCAAACAGCGCTCGCACCATCCAATAGGTGGTGACGACGGTCGCCGCGCCGGCAAGGGCTGCCGCAAGCCGCAGCCCAAAGGGGGAAGCCCCTACCCAATAGACGGTCAGCGCCTGGAGATAGAAAAAGAGCGGCTCGCGCCCCTTGTTGCGCTCGAAGAAGATCGAATGATGGCCCTCCAAAATGTCCATCACATCGAGGCCATTGGCCGCTTCATCTAGCCAGAGGCCTGGCGGCATCTCTGGAAGCCGGTAGACGCGCACGGTTACGGCGGCTGCGAAAAGCGCGATGACAAACAACAGTTCCAGCCAGAACCGGCGCGACTCACTCATCACGGATCTCCACTTCGGTCAGCACAAGTCGATCACCGGGCAGGATGACGCCAGCGCTTTCCACCATCAAGTTCTCAATCGTTTCCGGGTGATAGATACCGATCAGCAGCCGGTAACGCCCGGGGTTGACCGTCGGTTCCAACTGGATGCGGTGCTCGTCCGTGAATAGTTCGCCCGGCTCCCATGTGGTCATCGGTGTGTAGCCCAATGTCGGCTCGCTGTCTGCCTGGACCGCCTTGCCTGAGTCATCCAGCTCGGCAACGTGGACCAGGACCTTGTAATTCACCGGTGGCGTCTGCTGCGCAAACCAATAGAGCCGCAGCACGACCTCCTCGCCGCGGCGCCACTTTGTATCATCCAGGCTGTATCCGAGCAGTCGAACCTGGTCTTGAAAGTTGGCGTTCAGTGGCGCTGGCTGATGAGCCGGTTTGGAGCGAAGCTGCAAATGGAGAGCAGCCACAATCACGGCCAGCGCAACGCCGCTTCTCAACAGCCATTTCCGCTTCTGGTGGTGAGGAACCAAGACAAATGCGCCCCAAATGGCCAGCGACGCAATGGAGACGCCATCGGCCAGGCGCCGAGTGGGCGTCTGATCGAAACGGACGGTGGCGGTGTATCTGCCCGCGGGTAATTCTGCCGTCACCAGACCAAATGGGCCACTTGCCGCAGTCGTCACGGGCCGGCCATCCACATACGTCTGCCAACCTGGAAAGTAGATACGCGAAATGTGTAACAAGAAGGGCGCCGGCGCTTCGACCGCCAGCCGGATCAACACCGGGTTCTCTTCGAGCACCTGTATCCCTGGGGCGACAGCCAGCGGCGGGGCCAGGGTGGCGCCTGGTACGCGCGGCATGGTGAGGCCCCCGCTGGTCGTGCCCAAATAGATCGGGGTGTAATCGCTAAAGAGCGCGTAGCCCTGCCGCCCTCGTTCAAACAGATCGCGCTTCGTCAATGAAGCATCATCGATATCATACCAGAGCGTCAGCCGGTCGGGCTGGAGATTGGCTGCGCTTACACTGAGGAACAGGACACCAAGCGCAACCGCCGTTCCCCAACGAGCGGCCACAGGCCACGAAGGCCAGGCGACAAGCGCCCCAACAAGTATAGCTGTGCAGAGGGAGGCCAGGCCATAGAGACGCCAAGAGAATTGAATGAATCGGATCAGAGGAGCCGAATCCCAAAAGGGGCGGGCGAGCTCCAACTGTAACCCCATGATCAGGAGCCAACCCAGCGCCAGAAGGAACAGCCCTCTCCGCAAGCGAGGGTGATGAAATAGCGACGCCAGCATTCCGACAAACCCGACCATGGCCAACACCCGGGCAAAGCGAAAGCGGGCCTCGCCTGTGTAAACGAAGACCCATGTGGGCTGTAACAACTCGCGCCAGGAGAGCAAATTGTCACTTACATTCTTGATGTCGCCCAGCATGTACTCTTCTGTGCGCGTAAACCGCACCTCAGTCAGAGCTGGCAGCCAATAGAATGCCCCAAGCCCCAGCCCGAGGAACCCGCTGAGCAGAATGGCGGCGAACGCCCGCCCGCGCCCGCGCCAGAGGGCCAAAATCGTGACAAAGATATACGCCGCAGGCAGAAAAAAGAGCGCGGTGCTGTTGTGCGCCAGCAGAATCCCGGCCACGAGCCCCGCGGCCAGCCAAAGGCGCCAGCGGGCGTCACTGTGGAGCAAGCCATAGAGCGCCCAAAACAGCCAGGGGAGGAGAGCCAGGGCGATCAGCTCCGCGCCCGCGCCTCGCTCGTACACATTGGTCATGAGGTAGGGGGCCGAGAGATAGGTGACTGCGCTCAGCCAGGCCGCGGCGCGCACACCGGTCAAGGCGCGCGCAAACAGATAGGCGCCAGCGCCAGCCAAGGCAATAGCCAGTGTAAAGGTCGCCTTCATGGCGTGAATCAGGCTCAGCCCACCGGCATGAAAACCAAGCGCCACATAACTGACGAGCGGCGGGTAGAACTCGAACAGTGGGGCGCCGTAGTTGAAGTTGAGATTAGGGCCTAATCGCGGATAGTAGATGCCAAATCGCCAGCCATCCGCCAGTTCAGAGAGCCGGTGGATCCCGATCATCATGTCACCACGATTGGGGATCCCCGACTGCCACAGATTGAAGGCAGTAGCCACTGCGCTGAGCAACACAAGGCCCAGCGAAAGAAGGTCGATTCGAGTCCAGGGTAGACAGGGGGCGGAAGACGCCGATGTGTATGGGCTTTCGGTATGCAAGAGAGTGTCAGATCGTCGTGATATGAGCTACAAATGGGCGCCGGTGTTGATGGGAGCCGTGAGAGCATCTAACCTAAGTATAGCACGCCCGATCTATACA
>JAHDWG010000102.1 GCA_023384495.1 Caldilineaceae bacterium | reverse complement strand
GCAATTTGGACGAGGCGCTCGCCCTGATTGGGCAGGCTCAACAACTCAATACGCAACAGGGGCATCGACTCAATTTGATGCTTACATACTACGTTCTCTGCGGCATCAAGCTGAAACAGGGGGCGCCTGCCGAAGCGCTCGACCATGCCAAGGCGGCGTTCGCCATTGCTGAAGCAATTGGTGACCGCTGGTTTATGGCGACCTGTCTGCTTGAATTGGGCCATGCAGAAGAAGGTCTGGGCAATGATGGGGCGGCGCACCACCATTTTCAGACCAGTTACACTCTGCGCGCCGCGCTGGCCGACCGTGGTGGCATGGCGGTTGCCCTCAATCACCTGGGTCAGGTTGCTTTGCGCCAGCAACGCTACACCCAGGCGCAGGAATTCTACGAGCAAAGCCGGGTGATCTGCGCTGAGATCAATGACCGCGGTGGTTGGGCCGCCGCGCTGGAGGGGTTGGGAATTGCGGCGACTGCATTGCGTGAATTCGATGCAGCCCATCGTTATTTCTATGAGGCGCTCAAGCTGGCGGTGCAGATCCAACTGGTGTCGCTCATCTTCTCGCTCTTTTTGCAGATCGGCAATCTGTTCCTCCGCAAGAAACAAGAGGCGCGCGGGTTAGCCCTGCTTGCCATGACGCGTGACCATCCTGCCAGCACGCCGGCTATCCGCAACCAGGCCGCGCAACAACTGGCCCACCACCAAGCAACCTTGCCGGCCAAACTCTATGCGGCGGCTGCACAGTGGCGCGCCACCGACACGGTTGAGACGGTGGCGGAGGCGCTACTGGTGGAGCTTGCCCAATACCCCATCGACCTGGCAAGCCACCCATATTTTCGGCAACCAGCTTCGCCCCAGCAAACTCCGCTCGCCGAGCAAAATCTGGTCGAACCGCTCACCGAACGCGAGTTGGAGATCCTTCGCCTCCTGGCCCAGGGCCTGACCAACGAAGAGATCGCCAACGAGTTGGTGGTCGCCATTGGCACTATCAAGGCGCACAATCACGGCATCTTCGGCAAACTTGGCGTCAACAACCGCACCAGCGCCGTGGGCCGCGCCCGCCAGTTGCATCTGCTCTAACCCCAGCGCCCTATGTTTGCACTTTCAAGGCAAAGACGCCGGGCAACCTCCAGCGCCTTTGCGTTGAATTCAATCTGGAAAGAGAGCGTCAGGCAGACGAAGCGTGATAAACCAACCCCGCAGTAATCCCCACTAACCCTCAAGATAACCCCTCCAATCTATCCTTCGGTTGATGGCAACGCCCCGGTGGGCTGCTATCTTTTGCTTGCCATCAGAACGCTGTCCTGCGTAGCAGATCGTACGGCTAGCGGACTGTCGGCCGGGGAGTTTCCCCGTTGTGCAATCGCAAGCAACAGAGACAATCGGAAGGAGAAAAAAATGATCTACGTACACGGCCCGGGGACACGCGCCCTCTGGACGCTCTTTGTCGCCGCCAGTGTCATCCTCTTGGTCAGTTGTATCCAATCGACCAGGACGCCGGGCAAGGGTGCAGCCCCCAGCCCAGGGTTGGCCTTTGTGGACTATCGTCACCTCAACGGAGGGCCGGATGGCATCGCCCTGATGGATCTGGACCCCGAATCGCCGGATTTTGGAAAGATTCTCCAGCAGGTGGAGATGGGGCCGGGAGTGCTGCCGCATCACCTCTACTTCAATCGCGACCAGAGCAAGCTCTACAACACTGCACTGGGGGGTGAGCGGCTGTATGAGGTGGGTCTGGAGCGGGATGCCAACGGCTTTCCCACCATCACCGAGGTCACGCCGATTGACGTGGGTGACAACTTTGTGGGCGAGGATATCTACTTTACCGAGGACGGCAGTCGGTTTTACATGACCTTTATGGGTGGCGGAGGGGGCGAGCGTGACGGCACGGTGGGTCTCTTTGACGCCAAAACCGATCAATTGATTGAGGTGATCAGCGCCCCCGAACCCACCGAACCCGGCTCCGACACTCCCTTCATCCTCTACCCCCACGGCATCTCGGCCAACGAGGAGTTGGGGCTGCTCATGGTGACCTCGTCCCAACCGCCAACAGGCGCGGACTATGGCAATACGGTCACGACCATCGACATGAAGACCAACCGGCCGATCAAGACCCAGTTGGTGGCCGATGGCCCCGATGACCGGTCGCTACCGGTTGAGGTGATGCTGCTGCGCGACGGGCTGCCCCCCTATGCGTTGGCCTCAACGACCATCGGCGGCGACGTCTGGATCGCCCCCTACGACGAAGAGTCGAACACCTTTGGCGACTTTGTCAAAGTGGTCGATGGCGAACAAGAAGGGTTGGGCGTGGCATTGGAGTTCTACATCCACACCAGCCATGCCGGGCGCAAGGAGTTGTACATCAGTTTTGGGGCGCCGGGGGTGATCAACGTCTACAGCCTGGATTTCCTGCCGGAATTGCGGCTCAAGCGCACCCTGCCCGCTGGTCCCGGCGCCCACCACATGAGCTTTTTCGAGACGCGGTCGGGCCGCGAGGTGGTGGTGGTGCAGAACAATCTGCTCAACATTGAGGGTCTCAACGCCGGTACGCTGATGGTGGTGGACATCCACACCGGCGAAGTGCTTAACACACTCGACATGAAGGCGACCTATGGCTTGCTGCCCGAGTCGATTGAAGCAGCCTTTGGCCATGGGCATGATGTTCATCACTAACGCTCGTTACGCAGCAGACACTGTCAACGGATTTTGGGAACAGATTGAGCGGAAACGAAGCAGGTGGGGAGGAAGGCGATGAAAACGTTTCTGGTGATCTGGTTTGGTCAATGTGTCTCGCAGATCGGCACAGCATTGACGCGCTTTGCCCTGCTGATCTGGGTCTATCAACAGCATCACCGGGCGATGGATGTGGCGTTGTTGGGTTTCTTCACCTTCCTGCCTTCGTTGCTGGCCAGCCCAGTAGCGGGCGTCTGGGTTGACCGGATGGACCGGCGCAAGGTGATGCTGTGGGCCGATGCGGGCGCCGGGTTGATGACCGCGTGCTTGCTGGCGCTCTTTGCCAACGACCAGTTGCAGGTCTGGCATCTCTATGCGGCGCAACTGCTGGCCGGCCTCTCTGAGTCCTTTCAAAGCCCGGCCTACGCCGCGACAACGACCCTGCTGGTCAACAAGGCCGACTACGGTCGCATCAACGGCCTGCGTTCGCTGGCCCACTATGGCGCTCTGGTAATTGCGCCCTTCCTGGCCGGCTTCCTTGTGGTCTGGCTGGGGCTTGGTGGCATCCTGCTCCTGGACCTGGCAACCTTCCTAGTGGCGGTTGTCACCCTGCTCAGCGTCTCTCTGCCCCGACTCGATGCGGCAGGAGTGGCGAGCGTGGGATCATCCCCCTGGCAGGACTTGCGCGCCGGGCTGGCCTACATTCAGGTGCGTCCAGGGTTGATTGGTTTGATGCTACTCCACACAGCGACGAACTTTATCGTTGCGCTGACCTACTACTCTACCCTGCCCACGCTGATCCTGGCGCGCAGTGGCGGCAATGAAGTTGCCCTGGCGGTGGTGCAAGCTACACTGGGTGGAGCAGGGGTGATCGGGGGCGTAATTGTCAGCCTGTGGGGTGGCCCACGCCGCAAGATCCACGGCGTATTGCTGGGCGCCGGGTTCTCGTTCCTCTGGGGCGATCTGTGGTTCGGGTTGGGGCGCACCCTCCCCCACTGGGTGATCGGCGCTTCCGTTGCGGTGCTTGTGATCCCGCTAATCGACAGCAGCAACATGGCAATTCTGCAAGCCAAAGTTGCTCCGGCCATGCAAGGACGCTTCTTCGCCCTCTTTCACATGGCGCGCCAGTCGCTGATGCCGGTGGGCTACCTGTTGGCCGGTCTGTTAGCGGATCAATGGCTGGAGCCGGCAATGGCGCCCACCGGCGCCCTGGCGCCCCGACTCGGCTGGCTGGTGGGCGTCGGCCCCGGCGCAGGGATCGCGCTGATGTTTGTCGGCGCCGCCCTGCTCGGGTCCACGGTCTGTGGCGCCGCCTATCTCTTCCCGGCGGTCCGCAATATCGAAGATGAATTGGCGGATCACGATGTTCGCGCCCCTAGCGCACCTGGCGGTGAAGCGCTTGCCCAGATGAGTTAGGCGGGCGAATCAGTCCGCTAATTCGTAAACAATTTCGCATTTTTGTACACAGCGAAGATGAAAAGGAGAACACTCATGAACGAAGCAAAGCTCAACGAACTCTTGGGGAAAATGGTCACGGAACTGGGGGCGGCCTGGACGGGCGCCAGCGTCATCATCGGTGATCAACTCGGTCTGTACAGCGCGTTGGCGGTGAACGGGCCGCTGACCTCGGCGGAGCTCGCCCAACAGACCGGGGCCGCTGAACGCTATGTGCGCGAATGGCTGGCCACGCAAGCGGCGTCTGGCTTCATCGAGTACGACGACCAGGCTGAACGTTTCTACCTCACGCCGGAACAGACCCTGGTCTTTGCCGACCCTGATAGCCCGGTGATCATGACAGGGGGCTTTTACAGCTTGCAGGCAGTCTACGAGTCTGTGCCGCACATGACCGAAGCCTTCCGCACAGGGCAGGGGCTGGGTTGGGGGGACCATTGTAACTGTCTCTTCTGTGGCACGGAAAAGTTTTTTGGCCCAGGCTATCGGGCGAATGTGGTCTCTAGCTGGCTGCCGGCGCTGGACGGTGTCGTCGACAAGCTGCAAGCAGGGGGAAAAGTGGCGGACGTGGGCTGTGGGCATGGGATCTCGACGATTGTCATGGCGCAGGCGTTTCCCAATAGCCAGTTCTACGGCTTTGACTATCACCAACCGTCGATTGCGCGGGCGCGTGAAGTGGCTGCCGAGGCGAATGTCCGCAACGTCACATTTGAGGTGGCAAAGGCCAAGGAGTATCCCGGTCAGCACTATGACCTGGTGACTTTCTTCGATGCGCTGCATGACATGGGCGACCCGGTCGGTGCGGCCAACCATGTGCGCACCACGCTCAAGCCGGACGGAACGTGGATGATTGTCGAGCCGAATGCGCAGGACACGCTGGCCGGCAATCTCAACCCGGTGGGGCGCGTCTATTATGCGGCTTCTACCCTGGTCTGTGTCCCCGCTGCGCTCAGCCAGGAGGTAGGGCTGGCGTTAGGCGCACAGGCCGGCGAGGCAAAGCTGCGCGAGGTGGTGATGGAAGGGGGATTCACCCGTGTCCGCCGGGCCACCGAAACGCCCTTTAACATGATTCTGGAAGCGCGGCCATAAATCGTTGCATGAGGCGGCGGCGTTTCCCTAGTGCTTCTTTAACAACCCAGTTGTGTGATGATTGGCGCCCATGTCACCTATCGATTTGCACAGTCACCCTGTTACAGATACACTAATCGCCGCCGCCTCGGCGTCCCTCGATAGCCGGACGCCAAACATGGGCATCAATCTTCGGTATTTCGCCCAATTGGGGATAACTCAGTGGATAACTCAAGTTTCTTGGGAAAACTTGACGCCCAGCGTGTTGACAAGTTTTCCAGAAGATTAATGGCCCTACTGCAATCTTAACTCCCACCTTAAAAATATTCCACATATTGTACACACGCTATGCGCCATATTGCGCACCCCATCGCCGCCCGACCCAACATCTCGTGTCGAACAAATATTCGACATGCTGGGTTTACAATAAATGCACAAAAACGGCCCCGCGCGGCCATCGTTTGAGATTGTCTTTATCGCCAATTTCTGCTATCCTTGCCGACACGGAGAAATACGCTCATCAGTTGAGAGTCTGCAAACATGCTCAACACTGCTGTCGTTGCAAGCCAATGCAATGCGTGGTTGCCACCACCCCTCCTCTCGCGGGCGAGTTGCGGGTCATCGATTCTCCACTGGATGAACCCACCCTGGCGCCACGTTATGAGCTCTTGGCTTTGGGCGATCAGGCGTGGCAGCTCCCACATCATCCTTCGACCACCTGAGCGCAGCGATTCACTGGTGGTCATACGGCGCAAAATTTAAGGGACAATCCAACAAACCGGCTTGGCGCGTAATCTTTTTTGCGCGCCTATGTCTTATATGGTTTGGCGACCGCGGCCCATCCAGTGTCGCGGCCTATTCGTTGCTGGTCTGATGCAGCACATCTGATTCGGCATAGAGGAGACGGTTTTGTGAAGGCTCAATCTTTCTTTTCTCCCGATCCATCCAAGTCGGCATCTGAATCATCGAAGGAATCATCGCACGACGAACGTTCATCTCTATTTTTGCAGGATGGTCACCGCAGTCAAAATCTTGCCGAACAAGTGAGCGCCGCCAATGGCGCTGAGCAACCACCCCAACCACCGCTTGTGGGGCCGAAAGCGGTGGTTGCACTGGATGCACACGGCGCCCAGCGTCCGCCTCTTGTCCATGCCAATGAGGCCGCCGAGGCCGATCCGCACAGTGTGTGGCAGATGCTCTTGGGTGAGCTAGAGTTGCAGATGCCGGCGGCCACCTTCAACACATGGGTGCGCGACACCTGGGTATTGGGATATGAGGACGGTGAGTTTATCATCGGGTTGCCCAATGCCTATGCGCGCGATTGGCTCGAGAACCGCCTGCGCTACAAGATCAAACGCGCGTTGACCACGATTATGCAGCGTCAGGTCCAGGTCACCTTCCAAATCACACCACGCCAGGTGGTTGATATGCCGGAAGCCAAACCTGCCCCGCTCTACGAAACGCGGCGCGAGGAGCCGGCCGCGGCGCCGCCTCCGCTGCCGGGGGATGTCAAACCCGCGCCTGAGCTGGGCAGCCCTATGCGCACGCAGCAGGGCGGAGTGCCGTTGAATATCAATCACACCTTCGAGGCCTTTGTGGTGGGCAGCCACAACCGGCTTGCCCACGCCGCTGCAATGGCTGTCGCCGAAAAGCCGGGCCTCAGTTTCAACCCGCTATTTATCTATGGCGGTGTAGGCCTGGGCAAGACGCACCTGCTGCACGCGATTGGCAATCGGGCGCAACAGTTGGGGTACATTGTCCTCTATTGTTCATCCGAACAATTTACCAATGACCTCATCGCCGCAATTCGTTCGCAGACAACCGAACGCTTTCGCAACAAATACCGCGAGGTCGAACTGTTGTTGATCGATGACATTCAGTTTATCGGCGGCAAAGAGAGCACACAAGAAGAGTTCTTCCATACCTTCAACCATCTTCATGCAGCAGGGCGGCAGGTGGTGCTCAGCAGCGACCGCCCACCCAAGGCGTTGGCCACGTTGGAAGAGCGCCTGCGCAGCCGCTTTGAAGGGGGCTTGCAGACAGACATTTCCCAGCCCGATTTTGAGACGCGGGTGGCGATCCTCCAGGCCAAGGCCGCGCGGCTGGGTATGGCTGTCGACCCTGGCGTGCTCATGTTGGTGGCCGAACGAGTCGACAGCAATATCCGCGAGCTAGAGGGGGCGCTCAATCGGCTGGCGCTTCAGGCACGGCTGGTAAATAGCCCGCTCACGGTCACATTGGCGACGAACATTCTCAACGATTTGGCTCCGCTGCGTTCCGTTTGTGGGCCGGATGAAATGGTGGCGATCATCGCCGCACACTTCGACTTGCAGGCGGCCGACCTCACCGGGCGGCGGCGAACTCAAGAGATCGCGCTGCCCCGGCAAATCGCCATGTACTTGTTGAATGAAGAGCATGATCTTTCGTTGTCGGCGATTGGTGAGCACCTGGGCGGGCGCGACCACAGCACGATCCGCTATGGGATTGAGCAGATTGCCTCCATGCTGGAGCGTGACGAGCGCCTGCGCGATACCATTATGACGTTGCGCGAAAAGATCTATGCGCCTTCCTTTCGATAGCTCAGTGAAGAGAGCGATGAAGCCGGCTTGTGCGTAATTTGGATGAGATCTATCAGCACGAACAGAGGACGAATACATAGCGGCCTCACCTCATGCTAATTATCTCTTAATCTTGTTTGCAATTTTTGCATAATTTCTGTAAACTATGCACCTAAGCGCAAAAGTTGCATTGGAACTGCACAGAAGATTTTGCGGGTAGGTGTGCGAGTTCGGAGTCACCCATGAGCAATGATGGTCGCCAGAAGGCATTAGCGTCGACGCTGGCCGGCCTGAATAAACGGTTTGGGGATGGGATCGTCATGCGGCTGGGTGACGCCAGCCGGCTTCACGTCGAGGCCATTCCCACCGGCAGTTTGAGCCTGGACATTGCCTTGGGCGTTGGTGGTGTGCCTCGCGGTCGCATCGTCGAAGTCTACGGGCCAGAAAGTTCGGGCAAAACGACCCTTTGCTTGCATGTGATTGCCGAGGCGCAGCGGGCCGGCGGGCTCTGCGGGTTTGTCGATGTGGAACACGCGCTCGACCCAGCCTACGCCGCCAAAATCGGCGTTGATGTGAATAACCTCTATGTCAGCCAACCCGACACGGGTGAACAGGCATTGGAGATCACCGAAGCGCTTGTTCGGTCGGGCGCCATGGATGTGGTGGTGGTGGATAGTGTGGCTGCGTTGGTCCCACGCGCTGAAATCGAAGGCGAAATGGGTGACAGCCACGTGGGCCTACAGGCGCGGCTCATGAGCCAGGCGCTGCGCAAGCTGACCGGGGCTGTTAAGTCAACCGGCGTCTGTATGGTCTTCACGAACCAATTGCGCCAGAAGATTGGCGTCATGTTTGGCAACCCAGAGACTACCACCGGAGGCATGGCCTTGCGTTTCTACGCCAGTGTCCGTCTGGATGTTCGTCGCATCGAGTCGATCAAGTTGGGCGACCAGGTGATTGGCAATCGAACACGTGTAACGGTGAAAAAAAACAAGGTTGCCCCACCGTTCCGGGTAGCTGAGTTTGACATCATGTACAATGAGGGTATCAGTACGGTGGGCGATCTTCTGGACCTGGGTGTTGAATATGACATTCTTGCCAAGCGCGGCGCATATTTCCGGTTTAATGAAGAGATCATTGGGCAGGGGCGAGAGGCGGCAAAAGAGTTTCTGCGCACCAATCCCCATATTGCCCAATCGATTGATGCGCTGGTGCGGAGTAAAGCTGGCCTGACAGCTACTGAGGCTGCCCCATCGGTCAACGGCGAGCTCTCTGCCGACGAGACTGTCGCCCTCCGCGCCTAGGCTGCGTGGAAGCCACACACACCGCCACGATCTGAAAGTTCCAATGCATGGTCGAGCCGCCAATCGGCGACTCGGCAAAGTTCATCATCACTGTCTACCTGTTTACCTCCTGTTTTTAGCGTTTACGCAACGGACAGGGCAGGTCAAACAGATGATCGTTGCGCTGTAGCATGTTGCTGCAGCGCTTTTTGTTTAGAAGCTGCCCGGCATCCGGCGCCGATCTGTATGCGTCGTCCGTCTTTGCAAGTGTACCGTGTTCGCGCCGTTGCTCGACTGGGACTTAGCGCCGATCCGAATAACGCTGCGGCCAGGCGAATTCGTAGCAAATTCATAGATGTCGTTGCCGGGCCCGCAGGCGTGATTCGGACAGGTTCTTACTCAACTCAACCTTGAGGATATGAAATATGGATATAATGACTGTGCTGGCTATTGTGCTGATCATTCTCTTTTCGGCTGTCAGCGCTTTCGTGGCCGCTCGTATGGCCTATGAACGAGGTCGCAGGCTTGGCCAACAGGCGGAACAAGACCGGCAGACTCGGCTGCTGCAGGACGCTCAAGAACAGGCTACCCATATCCGTGCTGCGGCCGAAACCGAGGCAAAGGAATTGAGACTTGCCATCAAAGAGGAGGAGGTGCAGAAGCGCAACGAACTGGAAGCGGAGGTCTCGCGCCGCCGCAAAGAATTGGAGCGCATAGAGGAGCGGCTTCAGAACCGGCTCGATAGCGCCGAGCGAAGGCTGGAGCAAATTGAGGTGCGCGAACGGAAACTCAACCAACGCCAGAGCCAACTCGATCAGCGCACGGCCAAGCTGGAAAAGATGGAAGAGGAATGGACGAATGAACTCCAACGGGTCGCGCAAATGAATCAAGAAGAGGCGCGGCAGGTGTTGTTGGCTGAGGTGGAAAAGAACACACGCCAAGAGCTTGCCCGCGTCATCCGTGAGGTGGAGGCGCAGACCGCTGAAGAGGCAGACCGCCGCGCCCGCGAGATCATCACGCTGGCTATCGAGCGCGTGGCCAGTGACCATGTGGCCGAATACGCCGTCAGCAGTGTCGATTTGCCCTCTGATGAGATGAAGGGCCGTATTATTGGTCGCCAGGGCCGCAACATCCGCGCCATTGAGCAGGCGTTGGGGGTAGACCTGGTCGTCGATGACACACCCGAGGCGATCATCATTAGCAGTTTTGACCCCATCCGCCGCGAGGTGGCGCGCATGACGTTGAGCAAATTGGTGGCCGATGGACGCATCCACCCGGCGCGGATCGAGAAGGAAGTGGAGAAAGCGCGCCAAGAGATCGACCGTGTGATCATGGAGGCCGGTGAGCAGGCAATTGTCGAGACGGGCGCCCAGGGCCTCCACCGCGAGATTCAAAAGCTGCTGGGGCGTCTCAAGTTTCGCACCAGCTATGGGCAAAACCAACTGTTTCACGCCATCGAGACTTCGCATGTCGCCGGCGTGATTGCCAGCGAGCTACACGCCAATGTCAAGGTTGCCCGTCTGGGCGGGCTGCTGCATGATATTGGCAAGGCGGTCAGCCATGAAATCGACGGCCCACACGCCATTGTGGGTGGCGAGATTGCCAAACGCTTTGGTGTAAACGACGCCGTGGTCAACTGTATCGCCAGCCACCACGGCGAGGTAGAGCCGCAATCGATCGAGGCGATCATTGTGGCGGCGGCGGACGCCATCAGCGGCGCGCGCCCCGGCGCCCGCCGTGAAAGCCTGGAAACCTATATCAAGCGCGTCACCGAACTGGAGGAGATTGGCAACAGCTTCACCGGTGTCAGCCAGACCTTTGCCATTCAGGCCGGTCGCGAGATTCGCGTCATTGTCCGCCCAGACGATGTGGACGATATGGCGGCGATCAATCTGAGCAAGGAGATTGCCAAGAAGATCGAGGACAATCTCCAGTATCCCGGTCAGATCCGCGTGACGGTTGTACGTGAGACGCGCGCGGTGGAGTATGCCAAATAGGCCGCGGGCGTAGCGAAGTCGCGTTGCGGGCTGAACAGAATTTCAGGCCGCCCATCTGAATATGCAACCAGAAAGCCTCCAGGGGCGTGAAAATCCTCCTGGAGGCTTTTGATTTGGGCCGCAAAGGTCTTCCCACCTAGCCAAAAAGTGAAAGCAACCGGTAAGCTCCACAGCGACCATTTTCGCCTATAATGGGCACACGGGCGCGAGCGCAACTGCGCAGCTATGGTTGCTTTGAAAACGTAAACGCCGCCTGTCTGTAAAGGTAAAGAAACTCGCGTTATCAAACAGAGAAAAAGATGGCCGGCATTTTTTTCTGAAAAATACTGCCAAACCACAACAAGAAACGGTAAGCTTTTTTCATGGCGCCTGGCGTATCCTTTGGCCGTAGATCACGTCCAATCAATCACAGGTAAGCAACGCTCTTTCGGCTTGCCGACAGCTTTCCAAGCAGACGCAGTTTCGTACGACCGGCAAACATCACTGATCTACGTTCTAACCAGGAGGCACACCAACATGGCTGAGCTCATCAAAGTCTCTGCACAATCACGTTCAACGGCCGTTGCCGGCGCCATTGCTGGGGTCATGCGCGAAGAGGGGTATGCAGAGATGCAGGCAATTGGCGCCAGCGCTGTAAACCAGGCCATCAAGGCGATTGCCATTGCGCGTGGCTACTTGCAACAAGATGGCTTTGACCTCATGACAGTCCCCAGCTTTACAGAAGTCGATATCGAAGGTAGCGAACGCACCGCGGTGCGGATTGCCATCTTCAAGCAATTACCCTGTGAACAGCAAATTGGGTAAGCGGTAATCCGAATCGGGCGCGTGGCGATGGGTATTTGATTTCAAGGTGGGACAAAAACAGGGTGGATGTTTTGCATCCACCCTGTTTTTGATACTGGTATATTGGCTCATAGGTCTGAGCGCTGGCATGACAAGTCACGCCAGGGGGTATGACCTTCAGCCTGACCTTGACCTACTCGCGTCGTCGACGGCGGCGTGTGCGCCGGCCACGTTCGCTGGCGTTTGCGTCATCACCGTCTGCCGGCGGGCGGCGCCCGCGTGTCTCTGGGGCCGGGCCTGTCGCCGCCCTTTGCTGGCGTAGACGCGCATTGTCCTCTTCGGCGCTTGCCCGCCGTTTGGTGGTGCAGCCTCCGCAGGTGCTACATCCCCCCCCAGCCCCGCTTTTGCTGATGATGAGCTCCGCAACCGCAAATTCGGCCAATGCCTTGTTCTCAAGCATGACCGTCACTGTCTCTTTGAGGGGGTGAATATGGCGGACGCGCCCGGCCCCCTGTGGTGTAACCACCTCAGCGCCCAGCTTGGGCATTTTTTTGTTTTGCTCTTTGTAGTGAGCGTCCTCATACGAAAGGCAGCAAAGCAGACGCCCACAGACGCCACTGATCTCTTCTGGGTTAAGCGGCAACTGTTGGTTCTTGGCCATACGGATGCTGACAGGGGTAAACTCGCGCAACCAGCTTGTGCAGCAGAGCTGGCGGCCGCATTTGCCCACCCCGTCGAGCAGCTTGGCTTCATCACGCACACCAATCTGGCGCATCTCAATACGTGTGTGGAAGATGCGCGCTAGATCGCGCACCAACGACCGAAAATCGACGCGCGCCTCCGATGAGAAATAGACCAACAGACGGCCACCCGTGTAATTGTAATCGCAGCGCACAATCTTGATCTCAAGATTGTACTCGCGCGCCTTGGCCCGGCAGACGGCGAGCGCTTCTTGCTCTTTGTGCGCCCAGCGGTCTTTTTGCACCATATCCCACGGTGTCGCGCGGCGGACAATGCTCTTCATCTCGCCTACGACCTCGCGCGCATCGATGTGATGGGGAGGCTCCACGACCTGGGCGACTTCTACACCCTTGGCTGTGTTCACAATCACATAGTCATTGAACATCAAGTCGAGCAGGCCATCGGGATCAAAATGATAGACTTTGGTCACCGGCTCAAATTGTAAACCCACTACAATGGGCATATGTTTCTTTGCTCCTACATTTCGTCCAAACGCTGGGCCTGCGCCCCGAGGCGCGGCATGTGCAATAACAGAACGTCAAGCGCCATGCGGGTATTCACGGTGTGATGCAAATAGCGATCAACCCGCCGCAACAACGAAAGATAGCGTTGGGTCTCCTCAGGCGAAAATTGTTGTCCCTGGGCCGTCAATCGTGGCAGTTGGTCTACATTGATGCACTCGTCAGCACACCCAGCCTGCGTCAACAACAGATCGCGCCACCAGGCAAGCCATGTCTCCAACATCCCAAAGATCTGGCGGCTATTCCGGTTGCCGGCCAACTGCTCGGCCAGCGCCAATCGCTCGATACGGTCTGCGGCCAACATTTGCCACAACGCCTGAAGATGGGCAAGCCGCTCGGTCTGGCCTTCGGGCCGCTCTCGTTGCTCAACCGCCCAGCCCAACCGTCCGTTTGCAAGGCGGGCCAACAGTGCAGCCTGCTCGGGGGGCGCCTGCCATTGCTGGGTTAGGGCCTGGCCAATGACCTGAGGGGAAAGCGGTCGTAGCTCTATCATCCGGCAACGACTGACGATGGTAGGCAACAACTGGCTCCGCTCTGCGGCGGTCAGACAGAGCACCACGTGGTCGGGCGGTTCTTCCAACGTTTTTAGCAACTTATTGGCAAAAACGGGATGGGCGGCATGGAAATCTTGCACCAAGAAGAACTTGTATTGCCCTTCTACGGGCCGCAGCGCCGCGTCATGGATCAACTCGGCGGCTTGTTCAGACCGCAACAACCCGTTGAGTCGATCCACCGCCCCATCCTTATCCACAGGCTGTATGAGGCGAAAATCAGGGTGACTGCCCTTTTGTAGCAGCCGGCACGACCGGCACTCCCCACATGGACGATTTGACGTACCGGTGCATAGAATGGCCTGCGCAAAAGCGCGCGCAAGCGTACTTTTGCCGATCTGTCGCTGACCCAACAAAAGGAGGGGATGATAGGCGCCCGATGTGGTGTGTGAGAAGTCATGCAGGCTGTGCTGCAACGCCATCACCGCATGTCTATGACCATATACCGGCCATCCCCCGGCGCGACGGAGGCTGTCATCGCCTGTGAAATCGGAAACTTCGCTTGCAGCCTTCACAGCACGCATTCTAGCACAGAGGAGGAACCGCGCCAAATGATCCCCATTACCGCCGGTTCACATGCCCTGCCACCGGTGTGGTATACTGTAGCAGGCGCCGACAAACCTGCTTTTTGATATCCATCCAATGCACATTCGATTTCCACACCCAACCCGGACAGATGCTGTAGGGGTGCGCGCCCAGGCATTGCGCCTTTGCGGAATCCTCATCATACTCTTGTGGCTGGCGAGTTGTCGTCAGGCCGAGATCACGCCCACGCCACAGCTTGCCCCAGTCGACCCCCAGCCAGCCGTGGCGCAAACACCGGCGCCGGCCAGCACAACCGGTGTGCACTCGCCCGCTGATCAACGCCCATTGGTTGTCTGGATGCCCTCTTCGGTTATGCCGCCACCTCAGAGCGCGGGCGGCGCGTTGCTTGCCCAGACGCTCACCGAGTTTTCAGCGGCGCAGTCAGGGCAACAAGTCGAGGTGTTGCGTAAAGCTGACGAAGGGCAGGCCGGGATGGTGAGTTATTTGCGCAATGCGCAACAGGTGGCGCCAACGATTCTGCCCGACCTCATCCTCATTGACACGCAGCATCTGTGGCAAGTTGCTGAATTAGGGTTGATTCGGCCGTTGACCCAGACGCAAATGGTGCATCGTGAGGGATTCTATAATTTTGCGCAGGATGCGATCATGCTCAATGAGCGTCGGTATGGGGTGCCATACTTTGCCAATGTGATCCATCTTGCCTATGACACACGCGCTGTGGATACGCCGCCCAGCACGTGGGAGGGGCTCCTTCAATCCGGCTATCGCTTCACCTTTACGGCAGGTGGTCGTGGTGGGCAGGCCGATGAGTGGGTATTGTTGCATTTTCTGCAATCGGGGGGGCAGTGGGTGCGGGGTGACGGTGAGCAGCTTCAGCCCACCCTCACAATGTTTGCGAGCATCGAACGCGCCCGTGCCGAGGGCGTCTTCCCTGGCGACCTAATGGGCTTCACCACGCCCGGCGCCGTCTGGTCGGCGTTGCTGTCTGGCGCAACGGAGACGGCCAGCGTGCCCGCCCGCCTCTACCTTACCCAACGAGGGGGCGCACCTACAGTGATGCCAGCCCCGCTGCCTGGGGTTGCCGAGGGGCCGAAAACACTTGCCACTGTCTACGCATTTGCCATACTTGCAACTGACCAACAGCGTCAGGAGTGGTCACTGGCCTTGATCGATCGTCTGCTGGCGCCCGAAGTGCATGGTCGGTGGGCGCTTTCCGAATCCTGGCTGCCCACGCGTGAGGAGGCGTTTCAACAGTGGCCGGTGAATGACGAGTATGTGGGATTGTTGCAGGATTTACTGACAACGGCGGCAGCGCCGCCCAGCGAGCGCTCATTCATGGAGTTGAGCAAGCAACTTCAGCACGCGCTGAGTGGGATCATCAGTGGTGAGCTGACGCCGGAAGCGGCAGCACAGGAATTCGCGCCATGAAAAACAGCGGGGATGATTCTACAGTAATCATCCCCGCTGCTATGCGCCGTCGTTTAGCGCCTATCCGAATCACGCTGCAACCCGCACCGTGATTCGAAAGGGTTCTTACTTTACATCGACCTGAGCGCCTTCCGCCTCAAGCTGCTTCTTGGCATCTTCAGCGGCTTCCTTGCTAACGGCCTGCAAAACCGGCGCAGGGGCGCTCTCGACCAGGTCTTTGGCTTCTTTCAACCCCAGATTGGTGAGAGTGCGCACTACCTTGATCACGTTGATCTTTTTGGCGCCCACATCCTTGAGCACAACGTCGAACTCGGTCTGCTCTTCCACCACAGCAGCGGCTGCCGCAGCGCCGGGGGCGCCCATTGCCGCCATTGCAACGGGGGCAGCCGCGCTGACGCCCCAGGATTCTTCCAGAATCTTCACCAATTCTGCTGCTTCGAGCAACGTCAGTGAATCCAGTTGTTCTTTGATTGCCTGCAAATCGGCCATGATTGTTTATCCTCTCATTTTGAAAATCGTTCATCAGACAGACGTGTGCAGACGGATTGAATGCCCAAATTGAGCCCAGAGATTTGCACACGATGCATCATGTGAACTTTGCAATAATAAGCGTTGTCAGGCTGCCTCAGCGCCATTCTGCTTTTCGACATAGGCGTTGATGACACGAACCAGGCTAGACTGTGGCGCGTTGAGCATACGTACAAGGCTGCCAGCCGGCGCGTTGATCGTGCCAAGGATCATTGCCAGGGTTTGCTCCTTGGTCGGCAGCTCGGAGAGAGCCTCCGCCTGTTTTCCATCGAGCACGCTTGTTTCAAGCACCGCCCCGGTGATCGTCATGACCTTGGCGTCACGGATCCAATCTTTCAGCGCAGTGACGCCCCTGCCAATATCTTCGCCGATAAACGCCACCGCATTCGGCCCGCTGAGCAATGTTTCTGGCGGTGTGCGTTCCAGTTGCTGAAAGGCTATCCCCAGCAACGTGTTTTTCACCACCATGTAGGCTGTATCAGTCTCTTTGAGCTTTGCTCGCAGCGCATTGACCTGTGCTACAGTTGAGCCTTGATAGTTAGTGAAGACCACTGCTGACGACTTTTCAAGGGCTGCCTTGTACGCTTCGATCAGCTCAGTCTTCTTATCACGAGTGATTGGCAATCGACATTCCTCCCTTCTTTTAAGATTTCGCACCAAACACTTGACAAAAAAACGCCCCTACGGCAAGCGTAGAGGCGTCTGGTGACAAGGGAATCCCATCTGCGTAACAGATACGCAGTGAGATATACCAGCATCTCCGCCTCGGCAGGCTGGGGCGTCGACGACCCATTTACGCTTGCACCTGCTATCTTCAGCCGAAACAAATGGATATTTGGTTAGTAGTTATCAGCGTTCAACCCTGTGGTGGCGGCCAGGTCGACCTTTACCCCAGGACCCATCGTGCTAGCCAGTGTAACGCGATGAATATAGTTCCCCTTGAGCGTTGCCGGTTTGGAGGCCAGGATCGCTTCCATAAGCGCGGCCAGATTTTTGAGCAGGCGATTGTCGGCAAAGCTCGCCTTGCCAATGGGAACATGAATGTTCGACGTCTTGTCGACCCGGAATTCGACGCGCCCAAGCCGCGCCTCATTGATGACTCGAGGCAGGTCTTCGGGGCCGACTACGGTGCCTGTTTTCGGCGTCGGCATCAACCCGCGGGGACCCAGCACACGGCCCAGGCGGCCAACGACACGCATCATATCGGGTGTCGCAAAGACGACATCAAAGTCGGTCCACCCGCCCTGGATACGCTCCGCCAGATCTTCGGCGCCTACATAATCGGCGCCAGCTTCTTGCGCCAGGGTTGCGCCATCTGGGCCGGCAAAGACAAGAATGCGGACTTCGCGGCCCGTCCCACTGGGCAGAGTTACCACCCCGCGTACCTGTTGGTCGGCGTAGCGTGGATCCACGCCCATGCGCATATGAACTTCCACCGATTCATCAAATTTAGCGGTGGCGTTTTCTTTGACAAGCTGGATGGCTTCTTCCGGCGAATAGTTTTGTTGCCGATCGACCTTCGCTTGTGCTGCCTTATAGCGCTTGCTGTGTTTTGCCATAATTGCTCCTCTGTGGTGCAAACGGGTCGGTTACCCCTCCCACATGTCGTTCCAGTCATACTTGACATCGACACTTGATGTCCAACTTGTCAGGCCAGTCGGCAGTTGTGCCCACTGTATGGGGCGCGTTAATCGACAACCGTCACACCCATGCTACGCGCGGTCCCCTCCACCATGCTCATGGCGCTTTCCAGGCTTACGGTCGTAAGGTCCTTCAGCTTGACTTCAGCGATTTCACGCACCTGTTGACGCGTAATTTTGCCCACCTTGGTCTTATTGGGTTCAGCGCTGCCGCCAGTGATCCCCGCTGCGCGCTTGATCAAGTCCACCGCAGGTGATGTCTTGGTAATAAAGGTAAACGAACCATCGGTGAAGATCGAAATCTCCACGGGGATGACCTGGCCGATCTGCGCTTGGGTGCGGGCGTTATACTCTTTGCAGAAGCCCATGATGTTGACGCCCTGCGGACCCAATGCGGTGCCGACCGGCGGCGCCGGGTTGGCTTTGCCTGCGGGCAGCTGCAATTTTACAATCGCTTTGAGTTTCTTTGCCACGTTCTGCTCCTTCTGGCTCTGGTTAACGCTTTGCTATTTCTCTGCCACCATGCACCTGAATAGGTGACACGACAACAGGGATAACGATGGGGGCGGCTGGCAACCGCCATAAGCTCCCAGAGGCCAGGATGATAATTGTGTCGTTACGTAAACCGTTCTAACTGCAAAAAGTCCACTTCAACCGGTGTGTCACGGTTGAAGAAGCTTACCAACACCTTGGCCTTACCCTTAGCCTCATCGATCTCCTGCACCTTGCCGCTAAATTCTGCAAAGGGTCCATCAATGATGCGGACCTGCTCACCCAGTTGAAAGGTGACCTTCAATTGCGGCTCATCCGACTCGATGCGTTTGAGAATTTTTTCCACTTCGGCATCGCTGAGCGGCGTCGGCTTATTGCCCATGCCGACAAAGCCCGTGACACCGGGGGTATTACGGACGACATACCAGCTTTCCTCGTCCATAATCATATTGACCAAAACATACCCCTGGAAGAGACGTCGCTCCACTTCACGGCGAACACCGTTGCGGATTTCAATTTCCGTCACCGTGGGCACAATGACCTGGAGGATATGATCCGACATCCCCATGGTTACAGCGCGGTGCTCAATATTCTTTTTGACCTTGTTCTCCATGCCAGAATAGGTATGGATGACATACCAATGGCTGGATGCCTGGTCTTGCTGGGCTTCCGCGTCCAATTGCGCGGCGATCTCAGCATCCAGGGCGGCGAGCTCTTCGTCGTCCATCTCTGGGGTAGGCTGATACGGCCGAGCCTTGCTATCCACACCAATCTCCTTTAGCGCCGAACCACCAACTTGCTCTCACGACGTCATGCTCTCACATTACCCGGCTCGGATCACTTCGTCCGGCGCCGAAAGTGTAGAGCCACTGGCGAGCAATGGTTTGTCCAGGATCAAATAATGAGCCTGACCAACATACCAAACAGAAAGTCGATCCCAAAAATTGCAATGGTGGCGATGATCGTCACCACGAGCACCACCCAAGTTAAGCGTAGCCCTTCCTCGCGTGTGGGCCAGGTCACCTTGGCTACCTCGGCGCGTGTATCCTTAAAGTAGCGAACCAGGGCATTTTCTTCGCGGACGGGAGCAGCTCGGCCCATACGTCTCTCCAACTGAATCATGACTTACGCAGCGCCTGATGGCAATTACAAGCGATTACTTGGTCAACGAACAAACCTTCAGTCTAGGTTTGCGCAAGCCCTATGAACATTGATCCGATTCACCGTGTGGCATCACTCGCGTACGAGCGTTGCAGCCATTCCCTATGTGGTCTTTGCCAGTACATCTTTGACATCGTAACTTTGCAAACCAACTGGTGGTAAGAGCACTAGGGAGAGCCTACATGTTGCACACTATACCAATGCTGAAAACGACCACCGGCCTGATTAGCCGGTGGTCTGTACAGGCAGGCGAGGCAGGAATCGAACCCGCAACCTGCGGTTTTGGAGACCGCCGCTC
>JAHDWG010000681.1 GCA_023384495.1 Caldilineaceae bacterium | reverse complement strand
TTCGCCGTCTGGCAGAATGACGGCCAACTCACCGTGATCGAGCGCGACGGTGCGCCGATTGCGCCTTTCGCAGGGACCCGCCATGCGAGCCTGCCGCTCGTCGTCGGCAAGGGCGCGCCGCAGGCAGCCTCGGCCTTCGTTGCCAAGGTTGCGCAGCGGCCGGCGCTGGCCGCCAAGGTGAGTGGCTACGTACGCGTCGGCGAGCGTCGCTGGGACCTTCAGGTCGACGGCCGCATCAGGGTCATGCTGCCGGAGGCGGGTGTCTACCTGCTCTTTGCCGACGTGCGTGGTGTCGTGACACCGGCAAGTTCGGGGTCGGTTTTTGTCTTTGCCCGGTTGTTCAACGTGACGGATAACGCTCCTGTGCCGGCGACGCACCGGCTGGTGATCCGGGCCGAGGACCAGGCTGAAGCGGTGGGCGGGATCCAGAGCGTGGCGGCGGTGGGTGGGGCGGCCACCATCCGCCTGGAGGCCAGGCTGGCGGGCGTGACGGGCAGCAGCGGCGGCGTCTTCAACAAGACCAACGGCCGAACTGCGCTGGGCTATGTGCGTATCGCCTGAGGAGCCACGGGTTAGCGATGCTGGAGCAAGTGATCGTCGTGACACTGGTAGCTGTCGGCCTGTCATACACGGCGGCCAGGCTCGCCGGTCCGTTTGGGCTGGCGGCGTGGCTGAAGGGCGTGGTGCTGAACGCAGCCTGGGCGCCGGGCTGGCTGCGGGACGGGGTGGAGTGCGTCTACTGCTGGGCGTTCTGGCTGACACTGGGTGCGGCGGTGGCGGTCGCTGGCGTGGGCGACCCCGGTCACCTGGCGCAGGTGTGGCTGGCGGCGTATGGGTTGGCGGTGGTGGTGATGAGAGACTAGAGACTGGAGAACTGGAGACTGGAGAACTGGAGACTGGAGAACTAGAGACTGGAGACTGGGCAGTCTCTAGTCTTTAGTCTCCAATCTCTGAGCGGAGCGAACCATGGCCGAGTGCGAATACGACACTGAGCGGGAACCGTCGCTGAGCGTGGCGCAGTGGCGAGAAGTGATGGGGCTGCCGGCTGGCTGTGTGCTGACCCTGGCGCAGGAGCAGGAGATCCACGAGGCGTTGCTCCAGGCGGACGAGGATGTGGCGCTCTATGCCGGGTGGTGGCCGGCGCCCACGGTGGTCTGCGAGGAGATCCCAGTGGCGATTCGCTATGGGGGCTGCTTCTTTGCCCGGGCGGGGGCCAGCCGCTGGGTGACGCTGCGTTTTGGCAAGGTGCAGGCGGTGGAGCAGGTGGCCTTTCTGCGGCGGGATGCCGGATTCGACGCCCAGGATATGGCCGGCGGCTGTTACGGGGTGACGGCGGGGGCGATCTGCGTCATCGATGGGCAGTATGGCTCGGTGGAGCTGGACAACCGGGCCGCGGGGCGATGCGGCTGCCCGGCGGACATCGACCGGGTGCGCATCCGCTATGTGAGCGGCGACTCTGGTCCCCTCCGCTTCAGCCGGCTGTTGGCCCGCTATGCCGGCACGCTGCTCTGCTCGCCGCACCTGTGCGGGCTGGACCTGCGCTGCGACGGCTGGGACTCGTTCACGCTGACCGAGACGACGCAGACCGACGAGGTCCAGCGCACCGAGGACAACGACGGCGACTGGAAAGAGGTCGCCACCAGCACCGCTGTCGCCACCAGCAAAGAGCAGCGGCTGCCGCAGAACCCGCAGGACTACCAGAGTCCCTTCGGCCACCACCGGCCCGGCGTCCAGCTCTGGCGCTATCTCAAGGCGAGGCGGCGGCTGCGGGCGTACAGGTGGTAGGTGGTAGGGAGTGGGGAGTAGGGAATGTATGGACAAGATACCGCTGATGGCGGGGTGTGGGGTGATGCCGATGGGGAAGTGTGGCTGTGACTGTGTGGAAGTGCGGCTGACGAAGGAGCAGGACGTTCTGGACCGGGCCACATATGACCCGGTCACGGGCGTGCTCAACCTGCCGCCGGCGATTGTGGGGCGCCGCCAGCAGACCGCGCTGGGCATCTTTCTGCCGCCCAGTGTCTGGCTGCCGGTGGCCGGGGTGGCGCGGGCGGTGGTGGACACGACCAGCGGCGTCATGGTTCCCGCCGCGCCGGACGACCGGCTGGTGATGCCCAGAAACGGCCACTTCAACCTGGCCGTCCACGTGCAGGCGCTGGGAGAGAGCGACGGCGTCCTCTTTGCGCGCATGGTGGTGGTGGGCGTGGGCGGCTTCATGCGCGCCACGAGCGCGCCGGTGGTGGCCGGTGTGGGCGGCGGCGTCAACGTTGATGCGCCGGCTTCGCCGCGCACCGCCGGCGACATCGTGCGCGTCGAAGTCATGACCACCTGTCCCACCGGCGCCACGGTCGAGA
>JAHDWG010000101.1:5469-19772 GCA_023384495.1 Caldilineaceae bacterium | reverse complement strand
GACCGCCTACCATATGAGCCACGACATCCTCGTGCTCTATCGGGGCTCGGTTGCCGAGGCCGGCGATGTGGAGCGGGTGATCAAGGAGCCCAAGCACCCATACACGCAGCTGCTGGTCAATTCGATTCCCTGGCCCGACCTCAACCGGCAGTGGGCTAATGCGCCGGTGAGGGTGGCCCGAGCCAATGGCGCGCTGGCAACCGGACAGGGCTGCAAGTTCGCCGACCGCTGCCCGCAGGTCATGGCGATCTGCAAGGAGCAGATCCCTCCCCTGTACCAGACCAGCGCGCGGCAGGTCGCGTCGTGCCATTTATACGAGACATCGGGCAAATTCGAACATCAGGATATTTCGGCGCTGTTTCAACATACGTAATATCAGTTCAAGTTCTGGCTCAACGACAACAAAGCGAGCCTCTGCTTGCCACCAGAACTCGAGAGCTTTGTCGCTAATCTTTCCTGGTACCACCCGCCGCCCGCGGGAATCTGCCAGTGACCCACCGCGGATGATTCCTACGGCGTCGGTCTTTGCGTTGAACTCTGTTGCAGTTCTAACCCATCAGGAGGAATATTATGTCCCGCAGACTGTGTTCCACACGCTGGCGCCTGGCTGTATATGGCCTGGCGTTGGCCCTGCTCATCGCGGCCTGTGGCGCGCCAACCGCGCCGCCTGCATCCGCACCCGCCGGCGAAGCTGCTCCCGCCGCTGAAGCTGCCCCTGCCGCCGCCGAGGCGCCCGCGCTGCGCGATGTCCCCCGCGAACGGACGCTCATCGTGATGGCCGGTGGGCCAAACCAATACCAACAGTTCGACAACCAGAATCCCTTTATCCCCGGCTCGGACGCAGCCTTTCACACGGGCACGCTGCCGGCCATGTACGAGCCGCTGATCATGTTCAACGTGCTCACGGGCGAATATGAGAACTGGCTGGCCGAAAGCTGGGAGTACAACGACGACTTCACCGAAATCACCATCAACCTGCGCAGCGGCGTCAAGTGGGACGACGGCGAGCCACTGGATGCCGACGATGTGGTCTTTACCTTCAACATGACCCGCGACAACGCCGCCAGCATGGTCCACCTGGCCGATCTGCCCTCGTTCTTGGAAGAGGCGGTGAAGATTGACGACCTGACGGTCAAGGTTGTGTTGAACAAGCCCAATCCGTCATTCTGGGCCACCACCCTCACCACCAACCATGGCCCGATCATCGTGCCCGAACATATTTGGAAGGACCAGAATCCACTCGAATTCACCAACTTCGACCTGGCCGCCGGATTGCCGGTGGGGAGTGGACCATTCAAGATGGTGGCTTCGTCACCGCAGCAGAAGGTCTTTGACCGCCGCGACGATTGGTGGGCCATTGAAGCCGGCTTCAAACCGCTGCCCAATGTCGAACGCATTATCTATCTGCCGGCGCAGGACGAGAGCCAGGCCGCCCAGTTGATGATCAACAACCAGATCGACATGGGGCCGATCATGCAGGTCTCGACGCTCAAGACGGTGTTGGCGCAGAACCCAAAGGTCACGATGTTTACCGGCCAGGAACCGCCCTATGGTTACCTTGACTGGTGCCCAATCGACCTCAACCTCAACGCCAGCGAACCGCCCTACAACGACAAGGATATTCGCTGGGCGATCTCATATGCGCTTGACCGCGAGAAGCTGGTGACGCTCGCCGAGGCAGGCGCCGGCGTGCCGGCCTTGCATCCGTTTACGCCTTATGCCTGGTTTGCGCCCTTCGAAGAAGCCCTGCAAGAGATCTTCGCCAAGTATGACTACGGCGTAACGGCGCGCCTCGACAAGGTCGACGAGATCATGACGGGCAAGGGCTGGTCGAAGAACAGCGACGGCCTCTGGGTAGACGGCAGCGGCGCGACATTTGCGATGAACATCTATGTGCCAGACTGGCTCAAGGCCTATGGCCCACCGCTGGCCCAACAGTTGCGCGACGCCGGCTATGACGCCACCTTTGACAACTCGCCCGGCCTGGGCAGCGCCGTACAGACCGGCGAACAGCTCGAGTCGTTTGGCTGCAAAGGCCCCAGCGGCGTGCTTGGCATGGACCCCTACTTCATGCTGGCGGTCTATGCAGCGCAATATTTCCGCCCCACCGGCGAGCCGGCCCCCATTTGGTGGGCCACCTCGCGCTGGCAAAACGAAGAGTATGACGCCCTTGTCGAGCAGATCGCGCCGCTGAGCGCCGACGACCCGAAGACGATGGAACTCTTCAAAGAGGCCATGGACATCTGGGTCAGCGAGATGCCCGACATCTACGTGGGCCAGCTGATCATCCGCTACCCCATGAGCACCGAGTATTGGACCAACTGGCCCACAGAGGACAATGTCTACGGCTTCCCCCACTCGTGGCAGCATGACTTTATGCTGAGCTTCATCAACCTGGAGCCAGCGCAATAGCCACAGAAGATTGGGGCGATTGAGAGATTCGTTGCGGAACGGCCCCACGCCCTCTGCGACAATCCCGGTGGTGATGAAGCCGACAGATAGGGAGTCACGCCCTTGCTCAAGGGCGTGACTCCCATGACACACAAAGATGAAGAAATACTTGAAAGGATGTGACGATGGATAGACTACAGGCAGGGGATGTTGCGCCCGATTTTGAGGCCGTGACTGATGAAGGCGCCAAAGTCAAGCTGAGTGACTATCGGGGCAAACGCGTCGTGCTTTATTTCTACCCCAAAGACGATACGCCCGGCTGCACCACGCAGGCTTGCGATTTCCGCGACCGTTATCCGGCGATTGAAGAGAAAAACGCGGTTGTGTTGGGCGTCAGCCCGGACGATGAAAAGTCGCACGTGAAGTTCAAGAGCAAGTTCAACCTGCCCTTCACCTTGCTGGTCGATGAGGACCATGCGATTGCCGAAGCCTATGGCGTTTGGGGCGAGAAGACCAATTACGGCAAGACATACATGGGCATCATCCGCAGCAACTTTGTCATTGACGAGCAGGGCAGACTCATCAAAACCCTGTACAACATAAAACCAGCCGAGAGCGCCAACGAGACGTTAGCCGCATTGGGGTAGCCGCCTTCAATGGAAGCCAGATGATGGGGTGCGAACGGTCATTATCCGCCAATCGCGCCCCATCGTTTTGCAAGGTGACTTACAAGGTGACAGTCACTTTCAGAAGTGACTGTCACCTCCTTGAAAACTGCATTATGAGCAGGCCCGCACCTGCCTCACAAACGCCCAAACCGACGAAAGATAGACGCGGTTTTCGCCCACAAGCGGTTGCCCGGGCGATGCAGCCGGCGCGGCCGGCTGCCATTGGTGCAGATGACCGCTGCGCCCCAGCGCGGTGACGCTGGTGGAGACGCCCACCGCCGGCAGGCCCAGCGCATCTTGCACTTGGGCCGTGGCCGAACGTCGCACCGCACCGCCGCCAGTAAGGAAGCCCCAACACCCCAGGTCGAAGTAGTTGGATGACTGCGCCAGCGCCAATCCGGTGACGCTCAGCGCGCCGGCCGCCACGAGCGTGAGCAGAACCATGCGAAACCACTTCATGCGTGTTCTCATGAACATTCGTTCCCCTCCGTTTATGGCTTGTAGACAACAAAGTGGAATCGACACTGTTCGCGGCCGCCATCAGGGTTGACAAACTCGACCAAGAGCCTGCCACCTGTGCTGCCCGTGTTGGCCATGCGCGCTTCACCGATGTTGCCACAGGTGGGCGTCACCAGCGTCACATAGTCGCGAAACTGAGAGTTCTCGCCGTCAATCTGGATCTCATAACCGCGCGCATTACCCCCCTGATCGACGAACTGGCTGCTCCAGTTGGGGGTGCCCACACCCCGATTGCCGTTTTCATCCACATAGCCGTAGGCCAATGGGCCGCTGCCCCCTTGCCCAACCCGGGCGAACGCGCTGGAATCAAGCCCATCGAGTGTGTCGGCGTTGCCGGCGTAAAGCGCATAGGGTGCATAGGCCATCCGTTGGCGGGGCGTCGCCTCAGCATCAGCGCCAACACGAACGCCCAGATAGAGCACTTGCCCGTTAAAAATGCCAAGATTGAGCGGGGCAAGGTCGCCGAGCAGCGTTGCGAAGTAGCCGTCGGTCACCTGCACGCTCTTTGCTTCGGTCCAAAGTGGAGCGCCGCCATCGGCAGCGTTGTACATGGAAAAGGCCATTGCGTAGATCCCGTTTGGCTTGGGCGCACCCGTGAAGGGGTCCAACAGTTGCCCCTGGTAGCCTAAGACGGGGGCAATTGGCGCGTTGACCAGCTCTACGACCGCTGCTGGCTCCGCACTCACCACCGCCGCGGCCGGCTCATCTTGGGCGCTGGCCTGGGTGGCGGCAAGCACACCGGCCACGAGCACTCCCCCCACCAACATACTGAGACTCTGCTTCAACCCGTTTTTCATTGTTGTCTCCCGTCTGAGTTTGGCGAAAAAATATGAAATCGTCCATCTCCAAGACCATATCTCCAAGACCATATCTCCAAGACCATATCTCCAAGACCATACCCAAGGATGTATCCAAGCGACCATTCAGGTTATCTGTTCGTTTTGCCCCCTCTGTGTTACACTATGGTTCGCATCCGATATGGATTGGTTGCGATTACGAAATGAATACAATGACCCCAGAATCATTGTATTGAATTTGACGGGATCGCACAAATATCTTGCAATCATACTGCAAACCATGTATAATACGCACTGGTAGTGCCTTGTGACAGGCGTATGCCGCTATTCGACCACGGTTCACAACGCTGACGCAGTAGGGCAAAAGGGTGCAACATCACAAGATAACGATAACAAAGCAACCACAATCAGCTAGAAATGATCTCAAAATCTCTGCGCCACGCCTGGACCACGAGAAAGGATTCCAGGCTCACGACCGACTTTGAGATCATTTCTTAGAACGCACGCAGACGGTACATGGCAAAGGTATCTTCGTTGCGCAAAACTTCCAAACTCGACCAGGCGTCATCCATGCCGGCGCCAGGCGAAACGGTGGACTATACCAGAAACGGTCAGCCCGCCTCCATCGCCGTGGTGGAAGATGAACCGGCAGTCGGCCAGTTGTTGATCCATCAGCTCAATCACTCCGGCTTTCGCTCATGGTTAGCGGTCGATGGCTATCAGGCGATTGAGATGATGACCCAGCAGACACCTGATCTGCTGATCCTCGACTGGATGCTCCCAGGTCTTGATGGACTTCAAGTTCTCCAATATCTGCGGCGCACCATGGCGTGTGAAATCCCTGTGCTCATGATATCGGCGCGCGCCGATGAACCCGATTTGGTGCGCTGCCTTGAAATGGGCGCCGATGATTACCTCACCAAGCCGTTTGGAATTGCTGAGTTGGTTGCGCGAGTACGAGCGCTGTTGCGGCGGGCCGAGCGTGGCAATTTGCCCCGCAGAAACGGCGTCGAAGCCACCGAGCACCCGCAACCTTTACAAGTTGGCAGTGTAGTGTTGTGCCCCGATACGCATGTTGTTACGCTTGACGGGCAGCCTATCAAACTCACCCGCAGCGAGTTTCGCCTGTTGGCCTACCTGATGGGCCACGCCGGTCAAACGTTTAGCCGCGCCCATCTGCAGGAGGCAATCTGGAATCAACGCCATATTCCTGGCGATCGTTCGGTCGACAATGTCGTCCTGCGTCTTCGAAAAAAGCTCGGTTCGTGCAGCAGCTATCTGGAGGCCGTCTGGGGCGTTGGTTATCGACTTTCTCCGCCTTAGCCTGAATTTGCAGAAAAAGTTCGTCGCACCCACCAGAGCGCATGCCTTGCTGGCGCCCATTCTCATGCATCAACGTTTGCTATCGGACACGCTTTATTCGCACCGGCGCCCAGAGGGCTCTTGATCCAGCTTCTGACCGTGAGAAGCCAAGGACCCGCTGGGCGCCGGCGCTGAAAATCAGGTCGTTGCGGCGACGTTTCGCTCTCTGCAGCGGGTTTCCAACCCTGGTCACACGAAGTCGAGCTTATAGCAAGCCCACAAACAGGAATACAATCCTTCAGCTCTCGCCAGATGGGTTCTTGTGTGATTCCGCAGTACGATTGCAGCGGTATGGCAACGGTCAGTCCTTCATCGAGTTTCCATTGCAGGAGGATGGTAATGGTTCGAATGCAACATCTATGCAAAAGGGGTTGGGGAACTTGTCTGTACACAATTGCCCTGACCATCGCACTCTCCTTCGGAACAATGCTCAACGGCGCGCCCGCCTATGCAGTCCCGCTCTCCCAGGCCAACGGCCCCCTCACCCTCACCACACTACGCAACGCAGAATATCGCAATCTCAACACCGAAAGCGGCCTTGTCCAACTGACCGATGGCAAGTTTGAAGACGCTGAAGCCGGTCTGGCTGTCACGCTGGCCGACTTTTATGCGATTGGCGACATCAACGGAGACGGCGCCGACGATGCGGTTGTCATCCTCGTTGCAGAGACCGCCGGCAGCTCGTTTGTCAGTCTTGCCGGCTTGGTCGCCGACACCAGCGGGCACACGCCTGCCGGTGTGGTTCTATTGGGCGATCGCGTACGGGTGAATGAGCTGTCGGTGGCCAATGGCATTGTCACCGTCGACTATCAGCGCCTGCGCCCCACCGATGATCCCTGCTGCCCCACCCAGGCCGTGACCGCCGCCTACGCCCTCCGTCGTGGGTTGCTCGCGCCCTATCAAGCCAGAGCATTTGGCCGTCTTTTCCCGTATCAAGATGGGCAGCTCTTTGGCTATGTCAATGTGCTGGGCCAGCCGGTCATCCCGGCCCAGTTTGCCCTGGCCGGCGACTTTTCCGAAGGGCTGGCCGCCGTCTCGTATGATGGGCGAAGCACTGGCTACATCAACCAGTTGGGCGAACTGGTCATCGACCCGCGCTTTAGCTATGCAGGCCCCTTCCAGCAGGGCATGGCGATTGTCGGTGTGCCCGGTGTGGACGCCAACCGCCGCTTCCTCACCGCCTTTATCAACCGCGACGGGCGCTTCGTTTTTGACGATGTTCGCTTTGCCGCAGCCGAACCGTTCAACGAGGGGCTGGCCGCGGTCAGCTTTGATGGCGAGCGTTATGGCTATATCGATCTGGTCGGCAACGTCGTGATCGAACCCCAGTTCACCTATGCAGAATCTTTTGGCGAAGGGCTTGCGCCTGTGCGGATAGGTGAGGAATATGGCTTTATCGACCGCACGGGGCGTTTCGTCATTCCCCCTCAATTTGAGGCCGCCGAGCCGTTCCAAGAGGGCCGCGCCCAAGTCGTCGTCCGCGGCAAGACAGGCTACATCGATCACCGTGGCGAATTAGTGATCGAACCGGCCTTTGATTACGGCGGCGACTTTTTCAACGGGCGCGCGCTGGTCGCGTCGGATGGCAAACTCGGCTACATCGATGAGGCGGGCAACCTCGAGGTTGATCTGCCCAACATGACGCGCGGCGATAACTTTGCCGAAGGGCTTGCCCCGGTGGCGATCGATGGCCAATATGGGTATATTGACCTGCAGGGCAACCTGGTCATCCCCCCGCAATTTTCCCATGCCAGTCGCTTTCGTAATGGGCTTGCCACCTTCGAAACTGCCGAATCTTGGGGCATTATCAACAACATTGGCGAAGTGGTGCTCGAGATTCCCCGCTTTGACCGCGCGGCTGGCGCCACAACCCAGTTGGTGGCCTTCCTTCCCGCGCTGCCCGAAGAGGCGCGTAGCGGCTCGTGCAACGAACATTCTCGCCTGTTGGGTCTCGCCAGCGCCTGGCGGTGTACGGTGAATGCCGAAATCTTTGACCCCTGTCTCGTTGGCGATGACGGTGAAACCCTGGTCTGCAACACAGCGCCGGCCACCGGCGGGCTTGGTTTCAGGCTAACGCTAGACCGGCCCCTACCCGACGTACATGCCACGACAGAGCCTCTCTCGCCGATCTGGCAGCTACGGCTCGACGATGGTCAGGCCTGTACGCTGCTCGGCGCGCTGCGCCTTACGCTGGACGAGAAGGCTGTGACCCACGTATGCACCGACGCTCAACTGTTGCTCGGCGCGATCGACCAAAGCAGCAGCCTCTGGACGGTGGAGAAGGTATCGGTCGTCAACGACGAGGAAGGTGAATTCGTGATTGAATCGTCCACAACCGTTGCTATCTTGACCGCGTGGCAGGCTACGGAGCCAGGGGAGTGACCCAATGACCCATTCAACCCGTCAACATCTGCAAGCCAGGATGGGAGGAGCCACTCAACATGCCTAGAATCTTCATCGCGCTACTTGGCCTGCTGCTCGGGTGCGGCCTTCTCTGGTCGAGCGCACCGACGCCGGTATATGCCGCCGCAACCAGCGCGCCCGCACAGCAGGCGACATCGGAGCCGGTCTATGCATTGCCTGGCTCGCTGGGCAGGGCCGAGAACCAGAACTTTACCACCTATCTTTTGACCGCCGACGGCAAAGTCTATGCGCTTGTGGGGCAAGACCCTGAAACCGAACAGGAGATCACAACCCTGCGCAACCAGAACGTTCCTGTCAAAGTGTGGGGAACGCTCTTTCCTCAGGGGCGCGTCTCAGCCACACCGGAGATTGTCGTCGCCAATGTGCTGGCCGATGAGAGCGCCCCGGCCCAACCGACGCCGCCCCCTCAGCCGACCGTCCCTACCGCCACCGTGCGCAACTCCGCCATCAACATCCGCACAGGGCCGGGCACCAACTATGAAAGCGTCGGCGGACTCAATGCGGGCACAGCCTGCACCATTACGGGGCGCAACGCGGACAACAGTTGGTGGCAGGTGCAATGCCCCAGCGGCCTCAACGGGTGGGTCTATGACCCATTGGTGGATGTGACGGGCAACGCCGGCGCCGCGCCGATTGTCCCCGTGCCGCCGCCGCCACCGCCGCCCACCCCGCCACCGCCCACCACCTTCTATGGATGGAAGGCTGAATACTTTGCCAACCGAGACCTGACGGGGGCGCCGACGCTTGTGCAAGATGTCCCCGAAGTCAACTTCAACTGGGGAGGCGGGGGGCCACCGGGGCTGCCCGCAGACAACTTCTCGGCGCGCTTTACGCGCACCATCAACTTCAACCCCGGCACCTATCGTTTCCGCGCCCGATCAGATGATGGCGTGCGTGTCTTTATCGACAACCAGGTTGCCATCGATCAGTGGTATATTGGCTCCGCCAATACCGAATTCACCGCCGACCGCTCCATGTACGGCAACCAGACCGTGCGCATCGAATACTTTGAGGCCGACGGCAATGCCGAGCTCTATTTCTCGTTCACCCCGTTGGGCAACACCACCATCGACGGAGGGGGCAGCGGCGAGTGGCAGGCCTCATACTTCAACAATCCCGACCTGTCGGGGAACCCAGAATTGACGCGCCGCGAGTCGCGCTCACCCTACCCTCTGGACGTGGACTGGGGCTATGGGTCACCGGCGCCGGGCATCATCAACGATGACAACTGGTCGGCCCGCTGGGTAGGGACCTTCGCTTTCGACGAAGGCGACTATGTCTTTCAGGCGCGCAGCGATGATGGGGTGCGTGTCTATATCGACGGCATCCGCATTATCGACGCCTGGTCAGACGGCTACAAAGAACCGTCGAACCGCTTTCGCCGCCTGGGTGGAGGCAACCACCAGATCACGATCGAATTCTATGAGCGGGGAGGCACTGCCTTCAACCGTGTCTGGTGGTGGCGAGAGGCGTCCGGCGGCAATGGCGGCGGGGGTAGTAGCGGTGGCGGTGGCGGCATTGGCCGCGACGATTAAGTTGCCTGCTCACAATTTTGCTGTATGATATGCGGGGTGTGCGCGCCGCGTGCACCCCGCATATCCATTGATGGACGGTCGAGAGACGGCTGCGGGCTCGGCCCAAACGACCTACCAGCCATGATTATGGGAAATTGCCTAGACTGGTCAACCAAAAAATCACAAAGGAGCACCAATGAATCGAACCGACATTGCATTGTTGCAGTCGATCCAAAGCAACCCCTGTCTCACAATCACCCTTCCCACTCATCGGACTGCGCCAGATAATCAGCAAGACCCCATTCGCCTCAAGAATTTGATCAGCGAGGCCACCAATCGGCTGCTGGCTGATTTCTCGAAACGCGAACTCGATCCACTGCTGGCGCGGCTGGGCAAGTTGGTCAATGACATCGACTTTCGCTACACGCTGGATGGTCTGGCGCTCTTTGTCTCCGTTGACTTTGGGCGCTCGTTCAAGCTGCCCTTCTCGGTGCCCGAGCGCGTGATCATCGACAACACATTCGTCACGCGCGACCTGGTCTTTGCCCTCAATCGGAGCGTGCGCTACTGGGTGCTGGTGCTGAGCGAGCAGCCGACCCGGCTCTATGAAGGCGCCCGCGATGTATTGGTCGAGATCAGCAACAAGGATTTCCCTATGACCCACCAGGGGCCAGGCGGCGCAGCCAACCTGCCCGGCGGCCCCGGCGTGCGTCGCTCTGCTATACGCGACGAGTACGACCGCAAGTTCTTCCGCGGGGTGGACGAAGCGCTGGGCCGCGTCTTGGCCGGCGACCCCTTACCGGTAATCCTGGTTGGGGTCGATCGCAATCTGGCGTTCTTCCGCGAGGTCAGCGCCCACACTGCTCATTTTGCCGGCGCGCTGACGGGCAGCCACGACAAGACCAGCGCGTATGAGCTGGGTCAACTCGTCTGGCCCCTCATGCAAGACCACAAACGCGAGGCGCGCCAGCAGGCGCTCGAACAATTGGGCAACGCCGTCAGCGCGCAAAAGGCCGCCTCGACCCTGGGCGAGGTGTGGCGGATGGCGGCAGAGGGCCGTGGTGACCTGTTGCTGGTGGAGGAAGATTATCACACGCCGGGCCGCGTCGATGAGAGCGGGATGCACCTGACCATCGAAAGCGACCCCACGCCGCTCGATGTGCTAGACGACGCCGTCGATGACGTGATCGAGATGGTGCTGGCCAAGGGGGGAAGGGTTGTCTTTGTGGAAGACGGCGCGCTGGACAAGCATCAACGCATCGCGTTGATTTTGCGCTTCTAAACCGAGTTCTGCTTGAAAACACCGGTATTGCTGCCGATGAAACCGATGTTTTCAAGCAACCACCCCAAAGGTTCCTTTCGGTGTCAGTCGCGGGTTTGAACCCTCTTTTATCCCGCCTGCGCTTGCCCCGAGGTGACAGTCACTTTTGAAGTGACTGTCACCTGATCAGGGCAATCGCGAACTTGTTTGCCCACACCTGACGTAGGTCATCGCCTCCGGCGTGACATCGCTCGCGGCCACTGTGCGTTACGTAAGTTCGCGATTGCCCTGGTCACCTGATAGAGGATTGTTGACTTTGTCCGATAATCGTAGTATCCTTTGGTCAGCCATCACGAACAACCGCTCCGTCTGTCATCGCCTTGTTGTCGGCCCTCGGGTTGCTGACAAGGAGATAGCATGAATCTCTGCCGGGCGCGCGCTACGCTCCACACGAGGACTTGAACACTAACCCGTCAACGTCGCCATTTTCAAGTTCCGGAGAAAGATATGACCCCCCGTCTATTTGTGGTAGGCGCCGCGTTTTGTGGCGCGTTGGTTTGGCTTGCTGTGCTTTTTGCTGATTCTGCTCCACCTTTTGGCGCTACCCTCCTTGCCCAGTCTGGCGAGCCCAATGCGAGCATGGTCGAAGCTCAGGTAGACCCTGTTCTCTCGCTCGAATTTACGCGCCCCGTTGTTGTAGGCACAACGACGTTGTTCACCGCAACGGTCTCGATCAACCCAGATGAATATGCGTATCTGTGGAGTTTTGGCGATGGCGACACGGCAATTGGGCGCGCCGTCAACCACACCTATCGGCGCACAGGCGCATTCCAGGTCAGCGTCATCGCCACGCGCGGGGCCCAGCGCCTCGAAGCCTTCGAAACCATCTCGGTTGCGCCAGGAGACGTCATCGTTCCTGATGAAGCGATTGCGGAGCTCCGATGTGAAAATAACAGTCCGGTGGAGGCCAACAACCCTGTCCGGCTGGTGGCGTCGGTGGCGAGGGGACGGCCTGTCCATTACATCTGGCACATGGGCGATGGAGACTCCATTGCCGAAGGCGCCGTGGTGACCCACTTCTATGAGCGCCCCGGGCGATACATGGCAACCGTCACCGCAAGCAACCTGTTGACACCTAATTCCCCCACTTGCCAATCCGAGGTGGAAATTCTCGACGAGACGCCCATGGGCCTCGACATTGAAATGGGCGGCCTGCTCTTTTCCAAAAGGCCGGTTCGCTTTACCGCCCATCTGCAGCGAGGCACCAATGTCACATTCGAATGGTTTGTCAGTGATGGCACAAACCATGTCGGTTCCGAGCTCCATCACAGCTTTGCCGAACGTGGGAACCACACCGTCACCCTGCGCGCCGCAAACTCACGCGGCGCGCTCACCAGCAGCAAGACTTACTTTGTGGTGGGGGCTCCCCCCACGCGCATCCAGGGCTTCAACGACAGCCCCAAGCCGCCCAACACCGACATCACCTTCGGCGCCGACGTATCATCGCCCGAACCCGTGCTCTTCACCTGGCACTGGGGTGACGGTTCGCAGCCGCAAACCACGGCATCGCTGCTGACGACACATCGCTACCGCGCAGCCGGTAAGTATGGCGTCTATGTGGTTGCTTGGAACGAGGGCGGCGCAGTTGCCACTACCCAGATCGCCTACGCCGGCATCGACCGTCCGCTGGTGACAGGTCTTGCCCTTGAGGGGCTTCTGCCGCTGGCGCCGGTCAACCAACCACTACAGTTTAGCGCCGTCTTTAGCCCCACGCTCGCCGGTGGCAACTATCGGCATTATCGCTACACGTGGGATTTTGGCGATTCGAACATCACCGAGACAACGGAACCGTCGGTATCGCATGTCTATACACAGGTCGACCATTTTGTGCTGACGGTCACTGCGACCGCGCGGGTGAGCGACGTGACGCCCGCGCTCCTACACGGCGCGACGGTGGTGCGCGTGCTGCCCAACATCCATGCGCCCCTTCTGGCGCGGATGACCGGCTTCCACGGGGGGCGAGCGTCGGACGGGGGCAACGTGACACCCGCCACACCACCAGCCCAGGAACCAGACGCTACAGCCACGCCCGAAACCGGGCCGACTGATGCGCTCCCGTTGCCAGACCCACCCACACCCACGCCATCGCCAACCCAGACGCCGACAGCGACGCCCACCGCAACCGAGATGGCCAGTGACCCACTCCCCATCGCAACGAATACGACGACGCCAACCAGCGCGCCGGTGGAGGGCGGCACCATCCCACCGTTGCCCGGGCCATGAGGCGACGTGATGCAAGACGTGGGTGAATGGAGCAACGCCCGACGATAGGGCGATGGACGATGGACCGGGGTTCATCGTCCATCGCCGACACACGCGTGCCGGCAAACCATCTGGGGCGCGAGTTGTTGCCATGTGGCTCCGGTGATACGATGGGGCCATGCGGACGACACGATGGACAACGTCTTTTACAGGCCCTAACCGGGCGACGCGCGTGGGGCGCTCGCTATGGATCGCAGCCACACTTGCGATGCTGATTGGCGCGACGTGGCTTTGGCTCGCCACCCGTGCGCCGGCAGATTCACCCACGCTTCCCCTCGCTGACGGCCCCGCCTCTATCTTTCCCGCCGGTGTGGCCACAACAATGGACGCCCCGCTCTTCGACTACAGCCCTGGCTGGCGAGTGACGCCCGATGGCGCCGACCCACCCGAGCCGGCTGACCCGTGGCGCCAGCCGGCAGGCGTGGTCACCTTCACCGTCACCAGTGGCGTGCTCTGGCTGCGCCTCGCTGTGGGCGACTATTGGGGCTATCTATACGCCACCGTGGACGGCGCGCCGGCCAATGCCCTGCCCGTTATCGCCGGCAACGTCAACAGCGTGGGCCAACCAGCGGGCTATCGCACCCTCTACGCACCCGAGCAACCGGAGGCAGTCTGGACGCCGCTCTATCGCGGTCTGGATGCAACGCGCCCCCACGAGGTGCAGCTGGAGCTCTGGCGCGGCTGGGGGCAGACGCCGCTGCGGGGCGTCTCGACCGCGGCCCCGCCCGCGCCGCCGCTTGCGCCGTGGGTGGGCGTGGGGATGCTGGCCGCCGGTCTCTGGCTGGCGGCGGCGGCGTGGGTTGCGCACCCGCCGATAACGCTGCCGCGCCGGTCGTTCCCGCGGCTGCGTACGCTTGCGGCAAGGCTGGCTGCGATCCCGGCCCCGGTGACGCTGGGCCTCGCCGGGCTGGCGTTGCTGCTGGTGGCTGCCGGGGTTGCTGTCGGTTGGTGGCTGCCGGTGGTCGGTGGGCTGGCGCTATTGGGCATCGCCGCGCTGACGTGGCCCGTGCTCTGGCCGGCTGCCTTGCTCTTTGGGCTGCCCTTC
>JAHDWG010000101.1:0-5459 GCA_023384495.1 Caldilineaceae bacterium | reverse complement strand
TTAGTCCTTTCCGCTGCCGCTGCTGCCGTGGCGCTCGTTGAGCCTGATCGACGTGGGGCTGCTGGGCGGCGTCGGGCTGGCGCTGGCGCATGGCGCGCTGCGCCACTGGGGGGCAGATGATGGGCTGGCTGAGGCGCGCACGGGGGCTGGCTGGCGCAGCAATCCGTCTACGGTGGCGCTGGCGGCGATTGCCACTTGGGCCTTGATTTCCACCGCAGCGGCAGACCATGTGGACGTGGCGCTGCGCGAGTGGCGCACCGTCTTTCTGGCCGGGCTGCTCGTAGCCTTGCTCCTGCCCTGCCTGGTCGACCAGGCCCGGCGCAAACGGGATGGCCGACTGCTGGTTGCGGCCTGGGTTGCGGGTGGGGCAGTGGCGGCGCTGGTGGCGCTCTGGCAGTATGCCGTGGGCGAGAATCTGATCACGGCGGAGGGAGTGTGGCGGGTGCGCGCCTTTTATGGCTCGCCCAACAACCTGGCCCTCTATCTGGAGCGCACATTGGCGGTGGCGCTGGCGGTGGCGCTCTTTGGCAGTGGGCTACGCAACCGGCTGATCTGGGGCGGGGCGGCGCTGGCGCAGGGGGCGGCGTTGCTGCTCACCTTTAGCAAAGGGGCGCTGCTGTTGGGGCTGCCGGCGCTGCTGGCCACCCTTTGGATTGGTGGGCTGCTGCTGTTGCGCCGGCAGGGGCGCTCGCTGCGCCCGCTCTGGTGGGTGTTGGCGGCCGGGTTGGCCGTTGCGCTGGCAATGCTGCCCTTTCTGGGGACGGAGCGTTTTCAACGGCTGCTCGACCTAAGCCAGGGCACTGGCTTTTTGCGCCTCAACCTCTGGCGCAGCGCCTGGCAAATGGCGTTGGATCACCCGCTGCTGGGCGTGGGGCCGGACAATTTCCTCTATGCCTATCGCAGCTTTTATCTGTTGCCCGCCGCGTGGCAAGAACCCAACCTCAACCATCCTCACAACTGGTTGCTCGATTGGTGGACGCGGTTGGGGGCGCCGGGGCTGGCGCTGGCGCTGATCTGGTTTGGCCTCATGGCGCGGCGGCTGTGGCAGGGCATCCGGCAGGGCGCGCAGCCCGTGCTCAGCCTGGGGTTGCTGGCCGCGCTGACCGCCGCGCTGGCGCACGGCCTCATCGACGCCAGCTACGCCCTCCCCGACCTGATGATCGTGTGGGCGCTGATGGGAGCGATGAGCGCTACCGGATCTTCTCGATCCCCTCGGCCAGCGTGATGCGGTTCATCTCGCCGGCCCACAGGTGGCGGATCACGCCGCCGGCATCGATGAAATAGGTGGTGGGCATGCCGCGCAGGTTGTAGAGGTTGCCCACGGCCAGGTTCGTATCCATGAGGATGGGAAAGGTGACCCCATACTCCTCCACAAAGGGCGCAACGATATGCTCGGGCTCTCCCTGGTCGACGCCGAGGATGAGCGCCCGGCCAGCGTACTGTTCCGCCGTGGCCTGGAGCGCGGGCATCTCGCGGCGGCACGGGTCACACCAGGTGGCCCAGAAGTTGAGCACCACCGGCGTCCCCCGCAACTCAGACAGAGTGTAGGTTTCGCCATCCAGCGCGGTTAGCGTAAAGTCGGGCGCGGGGTAGCCCACAGCGGGCTGCGGGCTGCGCTCGGCCTCGTCATTGGCCGTGGCCGGGACCTGGCTCAACCAGACCCAGCCACCCCCCGCGATGAGGATGGCGAGAAAGACGATATGCCAACGGTTCATGCGGATTCAACTATATTCGTGGTTGTTTGAAAATGACTCTTCTGCGGCGGCAAAATCGTTTTTTTTCAAACAGAACTCAGTTTAGTTGCTGCGATGCAATAGCCAGCTGCTGCGCGCCGGGAAACGGGCGCACGACCACAGAAACTTCCACCTGGCGATTGAGCCGGTTGAGAATGGTTATGAGCCGATCAATCGTGAAGCGGCCCAGGTTTGCCCGCCTTATTCGAGAAAAGTCGGCCGCGGCGATCCCGGTCAACCCCTCAGCCTCACGCACGGTCAATTCCCGTTCATCCAGTGTTTTGATGATTTGGCCAGCCAGGATGCTGCGGAGTTGTTCTGCATCCGCGTTTGGAACGTCAAAGTCGCGGAAGACGTTGCCGCTGCCACGCACTAATTCCATTTCCTCATCGTTCATGCCAACATTTCCTTCAAACGCCTTAGCCGTGCTTGTATCAGGTCAATCTCCGCTTTGGGTGTTTTGATCCCGGTCTTCGACTTCTTTTGGAAAGCATGGATCACCCAAATATCTGTATCCAATTGCAGCGCATAAATTACTCGGTACGCATTCCCCCGATGGGGAAGCGCAATCTCAAGGATACCGGGTTCAAAGCCTCTGAGCGGTTTGGCGATGTCAGCCTTTCCCCCTTCGGCAGCAACTGCTAGAGCCCGGAGAATCTCCAAACGAGCGCCTTCGGGAAACTTTTCAAACTCCTTTCGGGCCGCTTTGATCCATGAAATGCGCCTGGTGTCTCTCACCATATCATACATGTTGTCATATTTGACAACGAATGTCAAATTTGGCGTGGTAAATTCAACATAGGGCGAGGTGGGGAAACCGGAACTCACGCACCACACTCGATCCCCCTCACTCCCAGCTCGAGTGGAAGACCCCCGCCCGATCCACCCGCTCGTAGGTGTGGGCGCCGAAGAAGTCGCGCTGCGCCTGGATCAGGTTGGCGGGCAGGCGCGCGGTGCGATAGCTGTCGTAGTAGGCGAGGCTGGCCCCAAACGCGGGCACAGGCACGCCCATGCCCACGGCTAGTTGCACAACGCGGCGCCACGCCGGCAACCGCTCGGCCACCGCGCCGCCCAGGTCGGCGTCGAGCAGCAGATTGGGCAGCGCGGGGTTGCGCACAAAGGCCGCCGTGATCCGGTTGAGGAAGCGGGCGCGGATGATGCAGCCGGCGCGCCAGATGGCCGCCACATCGCCCAGGTTCAGGCTGTAGCCATACTCGTCGCTGGCCATGCGCAACATGGCCATGCCCTGGGCATAGGCGCTGATCTTGCTGGCGTAGAGCGCCGCGCGCACATCGTTGATCAGCGCCTGCCGCTCGCCCGGTTCGGTCGTCAGCGCGCCGGCGGGGAGCACCTTGGCCGCCTCCACCCGCTCAGGCTTGAGCGCCGAGAGGATGCGCGCCTCCACCGCGCTGTTGATGGTGGGGATCGGCGCGCCGATGTCGAGCGAATCCTGCGTCGTCCATTTGCCTGTGCCCTTCTGCGCCGCCTTGTCGAGCACCAGATCGACCAGCGGCTTGCCCGTCTCTTCGTCCACACGGCGGAAGATCTTGGCCGTGATCTCGATCAAAAAGCTGTCCAGCTCGCCCTGATTCCATTCGGCAAAGATCTCGGCCAGCTCCGCCGCCTGTAGCCCCAGCGCGTGCTGCAAGATGTCATACGACTCGGCGATAAGCTGCATGTCGCCATATTCGATGCCGTTGTGCACCATCTTGACATAATGACCCGCGCCACGCGGCCCCAGATAGACCACGCACGGCTTGCCGTCTTCGGGCGCTTTGGCGGCAATCGCTTCGAGCATAGGACGCACGCTCTCCCACGTTTCGGGCGAGCCGCCGGGCATGATGCTCGGCCCCCAGAGCGCGCCCTCCTCACCACCGCTGACGCCCACGCCCATAAAGCGCAGGCCCGTGGCTTCCACCGCCTTGGTGCGCCGCTCGGTGTCGGGGAAGTGGCTGTTGCCCCCATCCATGATCAGGTCGCCCGGCTCGAGCAGCGGGATCAGGCTGTCGATGACGGCATCCACCGCGCCGCCGGCCTTGACCATGATCAGGATGCGGCGCGGGCGTTCCAGGCTCGCCACCAATTCTTCCAGTGTGGTGGCGGCCACCAGTTTTTTGCCGGGGTGCGCGGCCACGAATTCTTCCATGGTCGCGGTGGTGCGGTTGTAGACGGCCACAGCAAAGCCGTTGCGCTCCAGGTTGAGCACCAGGTTTTGGCCCATTACCGCCAGACCGATCAGGCCGATATTGGCTTGCGTCATATGAATGCTCCTATTCTTTCTTCGTTTTGCGTGTTCCTCACTTTATCATGGTCTGCGCCAGGAGAAAAACGTCCGCCGCTGTGTGGGGCGACTTTCGGGCGGGCGGACAAAGAGCCCCCCGTCGGTGATGCGCAGAAAGAGCGCGGCTTCGCCCCAGGTCGGGTCCTGGGCGGTGATCCAGCGCAGCCGGCGCGCTTCGGTCAGGGCCAGATCGACCGGCGTCAGGTCGGCGACGGCGCGATAGAAGTCGTCGGCAAGGGGAAGATGGGCGGCAGGCGGCAGCGGTTGGTGGATGGCGACCGCCGCCGGCAGCCCACGCCGCAACAGTTGCTGCGCCACGCCGATAAACGGGTTTTGTCGGGCCGGTTGCGCCGTGGGGCACGCCTGCAGGGTGACCAGCCGCAGGGCAAAATGGTCATGCACCAGCGCGCCCAGATGTTGGCTGTTGACCGGGCGCGTGCGGCCCATCTCGTTTTCAAAGAGCAGCCGGTGTTCCTGCGCCAACCCATCATAGACGCCGTGGCCAATGTAGTGGAGGATGTGGTATTGGTTGTTGCGCAGCCGCCGCTGTAGTTCATGCACCGTGGCGGGGATCAGGCGCTCCAGCACCATTTTGCGCTCCACGGCCAGGTGATCGAGCGTGTCGACCAGACGCAACCACACATCCTCTTCATCGTAGAGCGGTTGCCCCCCCGGGTTGGCCACAACCACCAGCATCCGCAGCGGCGGCTCGACGCGAAAGGGCGCCACCGGCTGCTTGAGGTCCACATGGCGCACCAGCGGCGTGTGCGGCGTGAGCCCGGCAAACTCCTGGCGCTGGGGGTCATATAGGTATTCCCATGGTAGGTCGGCATATTCAGGCGCAGCCTGGACGTTGAGGCGTAGCCGCAGATGGGCGCGTTGTTCATAGGCCAGACGCAGGCTCTCGTCCCAGCAGAGGCGGATATTACCGGTGAAGATCGCCCGATAAAGACGCTCACCCACTTGGCGGATAGTCTGCTGCGCCTCTGTGCCGCTTTGAGTCAGGAGCGACTGGTGAAACGACGTCACTTCGCGTTGGGAGAGCGGTGGCTGGAATGGCCCCACGGCTTCATCCGCCGGCGAGGCAGTCACCCGCACAAATTCACCGTCGTCGGTGCGATCCAACGCCAGGTCAAAATTGAAAAATGTTCGTTCCATGAAATTATGGACTACTTCATATCGCAAGGGCGAGCGCAATCGCCTGGGGTGGGGTCAACTCCTGGCCTTCGTCCCACAGTTGGTTCACCATCGCAGAGTCAAGCGCAGCGCGCAAGCGCGCTTCGTAGCGATCATACTCGGCCTGGTCGGCGGGGGCCGGCGTAACGCCCAGGTTGCGCAGTTCTTTGACGCCAGCGCTAAAGAGCCGAACCGCGCGCGCCATCTGCCCCGCCTCGGTCGCCACACACCCTAATCCCACCAGGCACATGGCGCAGTTCTCTTTGTCG
>JAHDWG010000680.1 GCA_023384495.1 Caldilineaceae bacterium | reverse complement strand
AGTCGGGGATGGGTTGTTCGCGATAGGTGGCTTGCTCCAGAGTCATAGAGAGATTGGGAGCAAGATAGCAGACGAAGAGGAGAGATTCAAGGGGCGATGACCCGTCCTAAATATGATTGACATCAGGTATCCTAGAAAGGGCAAAAAACCAAGGATAAGTCTGATGCAAAAACGAGTAATGAAACGATACAGCGAGGCGTTCAAGCGGCAGGTCGTCAACGAATATGAGGGTGGTCATAGCGTAGCCTCCTTACAAGCGAAGTACGGTGTTACCGGCAATGGGACGATTGAGCGCTGGGTCAAGAAGTATGCCCACGCCGGATTGCGGCACGAGTTGGTCGTCATCCAGCGTGGTGACGAGCGCGAACGGCAGAAAGCGGTTGAAGCACGGGTGCGGGAGCTGGAAACAGCCGTGGCGCAATTGACCCTGGAGAAGATCGTGCTGGAGTCTTCGTTGGCCGAAGCCGAGAAATTGTTGGGGATGGAGGTCAAAAAAAACGGCGCACCGCCATCCTCCAAGCCTGCTTCGAGCACCCGTTGAGATACGACCATGGTCTTCGCAAACAGGACTTTCTGCAACGCTTCGGTATCAGTCGCCAGGCCCACCAGCAACAGGCACGGACGCTGCGGCGCCGTGCGGGCGAGGAGGCTGTGATCCTGGAGATGGTTCACGCGATTCGCACCACCACCCACGAATGGGCACGCGCAAGTTGTTGGCTAAAGCGCGCGACCAGTTGGCCGCCAGGGGGATTGCCCTGGGCCGCGACGCGCTTTTTGACCTGCTTGGCCGCCATGACCTGTTGGTGTCGCCCAAGAAACGCCGGACGAAAACGACGCGCGCCGGGCTTTGGCGCTGTCCCAACCTGCTGCCTGAACTGAGAGTGACCGGCCCGCGCCAACTGTGGGTAGGCGATATCACTTACCTGACACTTGAAGGTGGCTTTGCTTACCTCGCCCTCCTGACCGATGCCTTTTCGCGCTTCATCGTCGGCTTTGACCTCTCTCTTTCCTTGGCCGTTGAGGGCTGTCTGCGCGCCCTCAACCACGCTTTGCCGCAGCCCCCGGGCTCGCTGGCCGGCCTCGTTCACCACAGTGACCATGGCGTGCAATACACGGCCTACGCCTACCGCGACCGCTTGGCCGAGCACCACATCCGCTCTAGCATGGGCGAGGTTGGCAACTGCTATGAAAATGCCTTGGCTGAACGCATGAACGGTATCTTGAAGCTGGAGTATGGCCTGGACGACCCGTTCGTTGACCTGGAACAGATGACGGCGTCGACCTCCCAAGCCATCGCTCTTTACAACTATGACCGGCCGCATTTGGCCTTGGATTATCGTGTTCCAGCGGATGTACATTTTGCTTGATTTTCTTATCAGTGTTCAGTAACTTGACGTCAACCTATTTCAGGACTTGACACGAAAAACTCGGCCGATTTGACATTCCGAGTTACAATTCGGCCATGTCGTCCACGACCAACACCACGCTCATCCGCGTCGATCTGGAGAAACACATGGACCGCCGCTACAGCGTCGCCATCCAGCCCACCCTGCTAGACCCAGTGGCCGTGGTCTGCTTCTGGGGCAGCCGGCGCAGCAGCTACCAGCGCATGCAGGTGCATCCTGCGACCACCCGGGAAGAAGCGGAGCAGGTCGCGGAAAAGATAGTCCGAGGGAAGATCCGGCGGGGGTACTTACCCGAGTAAGCCCGCTTACGCGACAAAACCCCGCGAATTTTGAAAACATCCCAGTAATAGGCGCAGGTTTTTTCCGGCATGTGGCGACAGCACCTCATCGAGGCACACCTGGTATGACATGCCAGAGCCCTCCTCCGGCCCGGGTTCTTTCTTGCTGTTGCCAATAGGTATCCTGCTCCGGACTGCGGTTGTACTGCCTGGCCGCCAGCGCCCCGGTGGGGAAGAATAGTTTCTCAACCGCCTGGTCGTCGTTCCCCGGTATCCCTTTTTTCACCAGGTCTGCGAGTTTGCGATTGAGCCGCTTCCTGCTTCCTCTTGAGCGGCGCTGGTAATCGGCGCGGTAGTTGTTGGGCAGGTGCCAGGCAATGTATTCGCGGCCCGCCCTACCCTGCCGGCCTTCGGTATCGATGAAATGAAATGCGGCCCGGCCTTGACGCCAGGCCCGTTCCTGGGCATTCTCGGCCGTGTGGCGTTCGCCGATGGCGATGTTGCTCGTGCGCTCGACGCGGGCTACGCGGTCGTACTCCAGTTGGGTGCGGCCGGGGATGCCGGAGAGCGATTCGAGCGTGTCGCGGCTGATGGGTTTGGAATCCCGGCCGCCGTGAAAAGTGGCGTAGAAAGCCGCTCTAACGGCCTGAATTCCGCCCAGAAGCGCGCTGA
>JAHDWG010000679.1 GCA_023384495.1 Caldilineaceae bacterium | reverse complement strand
CGGCGCCGGCGCGATGCGTTCGCCGATGATGCCGGCAAAGGCGCCGCCCTCCACCAGCTCGCGGCAGAGGCGCACGCAGGCGCGCAGACGCTCGCGGTCGAACGGCTCGCTCAGATAGCGAAAGTTGATCAAGGGTGGCGCCGTTGGGGAGGCGGAGGCGAGGCGCACCTCGCCGGCGCTGGCCTGCAAGTTGACCGTGGGCCGCAACAGCAGCCGACGCTCGGCGGGCAGCGCGCCGATATAGACGATCATGTCGTTGGGGTGGGGCGAGCCGTCGGCAGTGTAACGCAGCCCCACCTGGTGCCAGTGCGTCTGCGCGTCAACCCCATAGTCGCCGGCCAGGGCCCAGAACATGTTGCCGGCGGGGTGGTCGCGCAGATTCTTGCCGACGCCGGGCAGGTCGGCCACCATGGCGATGCCAAGGCCGCGCAGTTGTTCCGCCGGGCCGACGCCCGAAAGCATGAGCAGTTGAGGCGACGCAATCGCGCCGGCGCTGAGAATCACTTCCGGCGCCTCGAATTGAACCGCTTTGCCCGCCACCCGCGCCGCCACACCGGTTGTTTGTTTCACGTGAAACAAAATGCGCGTCGCCCGGGCGTTGGCGACAATGGTGAGGTTGGGGCGGTGGCGCACCGGGTTGAGATAGCAGAGGAGCGTGCTCTGGCGGATGCGCCGGTCGTTGTTGAGCGGGTAAGGCCCCGTCCCCGTGGTGTTGGGCCGGTTGTGATCCGGGCAGTCGGGGAAGCCGGCGTCACGGCAGGCGCGATAGAAGGCCGCCTGGTCGGGCCGCCACTCGTCCGGCCCATAGCGCCGCACCCGGATCGGCCCATCGTTGCCGTGATAGTCGTCGGCAAAATCGAGGTCGGTCTCCAGCTTGCGGAAATAGGGCAGCACCCGGTCGAAGCGCCAACGGTCGTTGCCCTGGCCGGCCCATGTGTCGAAATCCTCGGGCACGCCGCGCAGAAAGATCTGGGCGTTGACCGTGCTCGACCCCCCCATCACCCGGCCGCGCGGCGTGGGCATGGCGTGTGCGTGGGGCGTCGCCTCGGCCACGTAGCCCCAGTCGTGGCTGGTGGTGAGGATGCCGGCGGGCGTGCCATAGCCATACTTGAGGTCGTCGGGCAGGGCGTCGACCGAGGGGTAGTCGGGGCCCGCTTCCAGCAGCAGCACGCGGCGGGCCGGCTCTTCCGTCAGGCGGGCGGCCAGGATCGCGCCGGCCGCGCCCGACCCAACAATGATGGTGTCGTAGGTTGCCACAGTTGCCATTTCAGCCTGCCTTTACTCGAAACGGCGCCAGTTCCTCATAGTTCGGGTCAATGCCAATGCCGGGAGCGTCGGGCGGGCTGACCGTGCCGTCGGCGTTGAGCCGCAGCGTGTGGTGATAGACCTTGCCCCACATGGGGTCCACCGTGTCGCGATAGAATTCGAGGATCAGCCCGTTGCTCAGCGCCGCCACCAGGTGGACGTGAATCTCCTGCGGGCCGTGGGGGGCGATCTCCACATCATGCGCCTGGGCCAGGTGGGCGATCTTCATAAACTCGGTGACGCCGCCGCAGATGATGGCGTCGGCGTTGAGGATGGGAACCGCGCCGCGAGTGATCAGGTCGCGGAAGCCGTAGCGGGTATATTCGTTTTCGCCCGTGGCAACGGGGATGGGGGTGGACTCCACCAGCCGGCGGTGGCCCTCGTAGTCATCGGGCGCAATTGGCTCCTCGAACCAGAAGGGGTCGTAGTCTTCGATGCGATGGGCAAACTGGACGGCCTCGTAGAGCCGGTAGGCGCAGTTGGCGTCCACCATCAGCTTGACATCCGGCCCGATGGCCTCGCGCACAACCTTAACCCGCTCGGCGTCTTCGCGCAGCGAAAGGGCGCCCACCTTCATCTTGATCGCCCGTGCGCCCATCTCCACATTCTCCACCATCTCTTGCGCCAATTCGTCCAGCCCCTTGCCCTCTTCGTAATAGCCGCCGGCAATGTAGGTGGGCACGCGGTCGCGGAAGCCGCCCAACAGCTTGTAGAGCGGCATCCCCGCCACCTTGGCGCGCAGATCCCAGAGCGCGATGTCGATGGCGCTGATGGCGCGCGTGGTCATGCCGCGGCGACCGGTCAGCTTGGGAACCCAGAGCTTGTGCCAGAGGCGCTCCACATTGAGCGGGTCTTCGCCAACCAGCTCGGGGGTGTAGTGGTCGATAGCCGCCTGGACGATGTTCCCCAAAGCGCCAATGCCGACGCCGGTGACGCCCTCGTCGGTCTCGACCTTGACCAGCCCCACTCCGGCGTGGGTGTAGGTGTGTTTGCCGTTGGTGATCGGTTTGTGGCGCGGCCAGCGATAGACCTCGGTGGAAATGGCGGTGATTT
>JAHDWG010000100.1:16506-19816 GCA_023384495.1 Caldilineaceae bacterium | reverse complement strand
GGTCGCGGTGTGGCCCACATGGCGCAACAGCTGGGTGTGCGCGCCATGGTCTGCGTCCCCGACCAGGTGCTGCCCCACAAGATCGCGGCCATGCGCAGCCTGGGCGCCGAAATCGTTGTCCACGGCCAGACACAAGACGAGGCCGAAGCGCACGCCCGCCAGATCCAGGCCGAACAGGGGTTGGTGACCATTTCCGCCTTCGACGACCCGTTGGTCATCGCCGGTCAGGGGACGATTGGGCTAGAAGTGCTCGAGGATCTGCCCCAGGTTGACACGGTCATCATTCCCCTATCGGGCGGCGGGCTGCTCGGCGGGATCGCGCTGGCGATCAAAGCGGCGGACCCAACGATCCGGGTCATTGGCGTCTCGCAAGAGCGGCAGCCGGCCATGTATTTGAGCCTGCGCGCCGGGCGCCCCATCCCGGTGACGGAAGAACCAACCCTGGCCGACAGCCTGGTGGGCAGCATCGGGCTGGAAAACCGCTACACCTTCGAGCTGGTGCGGGGGCTAGTGGATGAGATCGTACTGGTGTCAGAGGATGAAATCGCCGCCGGCATGGTCCACGCCATGCGCGAGGAGCGGCAGGTGGTCGAAGGGGGCGCCGCGGTGGGGATTGCCGCACTGTTGGCTGGTAAGGTGAGCCAGCCGGGTAACACCATCGCCGTAGTGGTGAGTGGCGGCAATGTGGATGTAGGGAAGTTGACCCAGCTGTGTTCGCACCAGGCGTGATGTTCACTGCAGACACCCCGAGCGATGAAAATGGCAACGTACAGCAGGAACACAGAGAGCACCGAGCAGACACAGAGTACACTGAGGTTTTTCTCGGTGTGCTCTGTGCAATCTAGTATGGTGGCTACACAGCGCCGAACTCTGTGTATCTCTGTGTTGCGCTGTTCTGTACTATTTTCGCAGCAGATACCAGCGGCAAGGGTGGCGTTCCGGGTTGGCGCGGATGATCTCGACAAGCTCTAGATGGGAGGCAAAGAGGTCGGCCACCTCGGTCTCACCCAGCCCGCGCTCGGGGCGGTCGGGCAATTGGTCGAAGGCGTAGAGTTGGTAGTAGCCGCCGGGCGCCAGGTTGTCGACTACGCCATTCGCATACGCTTGTCGCCGGGCTGGGGGCACGCCATGCAGACAGCCGATATCGAGGATATAGTGGGCCTGGGCCTGATAAAGGGGCAGCCGGGTGACGTCGGCCTGGGCCAATTGGACACGGTTCAACAGATGCGACCGCTCATTGCGCAGCCGGGCCATCCCCGTGGCAAGCGCGTTGCCCGCCAGGTCGAAGCCAATCACACACAGCCCCAGCGCAGCCAGATAGGCCACATTGGTCGCCGGCCCACACCCCAGATCAAGCGCCAATCCGCCTTTCGGCGCGGTATGGTTGCGCCAAAACTGCACGACTTCTGGTGGCGTGACCCGTGTATCCCACGGCGTGGGGCCCGTGCGGTAGTGCTCTTCCCAGGTGTAGCGGTCGCTGGTGGTCATAGAGCAAACGAGCGGCGGCTGGTCGTGAATGGTTGCGCCACGGCAGGCGGATGTGTCGCCATCACCCGTCGCGCGGCGGCAAGAAAGTGGCGTTCGCTCAGGCGGAGCGTGCTGATGGTGGCCCCAGTGACAGGAACAAACTCGGCGCCAAGCTCCCAGCCATCGACCTCTTTGAGTTCTGCGCAATAGCGTTGGGCGCGGCCGGCATAGACCAACTGCAAAAAGATGGGGTACGGGTGGGGGTATCGAGGCGGCTTGGGCGACAGATGTTGGAAATGTTTGGCGCCGATCAGACGCAGGTCATCCACCAGCCAGCCCGTTTCTTCCCCCACCTCGCGAATCGCGGTCTGCTCAAAGGACTCCCCAGCCGCGCAGCGCCCACCGGGGATGATGTGGAGATCGTCGGGGTCGCGCACCACGAGCACTTGGTCGCCGCGCAACACTCCACAGCGCGCCGAGGTGACAAATTCGGCGGGTGGGTCGCCCGAACCGACGTAGCTTTGCACGCGCAGCACTTGCCCGCCCCAGGTGGCCGATTCCTGGCAGACCGGCGCGCCCAACGACGCCAGGTATAGCGACAATCGATCACACTGCATGGATTCGCTCCTACTGGCCGTATTCTTCGAAATAATCTTTCATCGAGGCTTCCACCACCTTGAGGGCGTGTTCACGGCCATAGATCCGCTCCACCGTCAGGTTAAGCGGCTCGCCGGGGATCATTTTATAGGTGGCAAAGTAGTGACGCAGGCGTTCGATGAGCACGGGCGGCAAATCTGAAATGTCGGTGGCCTGGCCCCAGACGTAGTCGCTATCGAGCACGGCGATAATCTTGTCGTCGGCCTCGCCACCGTCGTTGACATCAAAGCCGCCCACCACACGCGCGTTGACGATCACCTCCGAGCGGTTGATGGGGCGCTCGGTGAGCACGCAGATATCGAGCGGGTCGCCGTCCCCCCGGTCAGCCGAAGTGGAGAGCTTGGCCGTGTGTTTGTCGCAGAAGGTGCGCGGCACAAAGCCATAGAGCGCGGGCGGCTGCGACGATGTGCGCTGCGGGCGATCCACGCGCAGATAGCCGGTCGCTTTGTCGATTTCGTACTTCATCAGGTCGAAGGGGGTGATCTCGATATAGGCGTGAACCAGTACGGGCGGGTTCGGCCCCACTTCCAATCCGTGCCACGGGTGTGGACGCCAACGATAAAAAGGCGGCGGAAATTTCATAGATCCGATGATCCTCTACAAGGCCGAGACAATACTGCGGTTGCCTTGAAAACCGAATTTCGCGAAAATGCTTACTCCTTCGACTCGCTCCGGCTTTCAAACAGAGCGAACGCTAGATATCATCGATTATACCCATCTCTCTGCATTCGCAATAAACCGATGATCGTCTGATCGCACGTTGGTCGCTCGACCTGTGCCTGGCCCGTTCCTCAACCTCACCCGCGCGGCCAATACATGATCACAAGTACGCCGGCCAGGGCAATCCCCGCGCCCAATAGGTCGAAGCGGTCGGGCGCGGTTTTGTCGACCTGCCAGCCCCAGAGCAACGAGAGCACAATAAAGACCCCGCCATACGCCGCATAGACGCGGCCGAACGAGGCGGGCTGCAGGGTGGGGATCACTCCATAGACCATCAACAGCAGCCCACCCACCCCGCCAATCCACAGGCTCCGCCCCTCACGCAGCCAGAGCCAGACGAGATAGCCGCCGGCGATTTCGCAGAGGCCGGCGAGCAAAAAGTACAGAAGTGACTGGGCGATGCTCATTGGAACGGATCTCATCCGGTGCGGCTGCGCGGGTCGAGCGCATCGCGCAGCCCGTCGCC
>JAHDWG010000100.1:609-16496 GCA_023384495.1 Caldilineaceae bacterium | reverse complement strand
ACAGTCAACACGATCAACATACCGGGGAAGAACCAAAGCCAGGGCGCGCCGCCAATCTCGGCGATGTTTTTCGTGCCCCGTTCGAGCATGTTGCCCCAGGTGGCTGTGGGCGGCTGGACGCCCAGCCCCAGAAAGCTGATGTACGATTCGCTGAGGATCGCCCCGGCAATGCCCAGCGTGGCGGCGACGATCATGGGGGCAACGGTGTTGGGGAGGATGTGGCGAAAGATGATCCGCCCAGTGGGGACCCCGGTGGCGTGGGCGGCGAGGACGAAGTCGTTCTCTTTGAGCGAGAGAAAACGGGCGCGCACAATGCGGGCCAGATACATCCAACTGGTGAGACCGATGATCAGGATGATCACCACGACGCTGCCGCTAAACGAACGGCCAAAGAGCGACAGCTCAGGGATGCGCGCGCCAAAGAACTTGGCCATGACGATGAGCAGAAAGAGCGAGGGGATGTTGAGCACCGCCTCGGTGAAGCGCATGAGCACGCTGTCGACCCAGCCGCCATAATAACCCGCCAAGGCGCCGACAAGGACACCGATCAGCAATTCCAGCAGCACGGCGCATAGGCCAATCAGCAGCGAAATCTGCCCGCCGTAGATCGTTCGCGCCAGGATATCGCGGCCAATCTGGTCGGTGCCGAACGGGTGATCCCATGTGGGGGGTTGGAGCCGGCGACTGGTGTCGTTGAAGTTGGCGTAGGTTTCGCTGACAAGGATTGCCCCGCCAAACGAATAGAGGATGAGCAGCAGCAACACAAGGCCCCCAGCCATGGCCATCTTATGGCGACGGAAACGCCGCCATGTTATTTGGCGCAGGCTGAGAGGCGGGGCTGCCGTCTGCTCTGGCGTAGACCGCACCGCCGGCAAGGTTGTGTCGATCGCGCTCATGGGTGGCTCCAACAAGCTGTCAATATCGTATCCGTGGGTCTAGCCAGGCGTAGGCAATGTCGGTTATAATCTGAAAGACAACCACGGCCACCGCGATCAACATAAGGATGCCCATAACCACTGGCACATCCAAGCGCTCGACATGGTCGAGAAAGAGACGCCCCATGCCCGGCCAGGCAAAGATGCGCTCGGTGACAATCGCGCCCCCCAGCAACAGCGGAATGTCCAATCCGATGATGGTGACGATCGGCAGCGATGCGTTTTTGAGCGCATGGCGCACGAGCACGATCTGTTCACGCAAGCCTTTGGAGCGGGCGGTGCGCACATAGTCCTGGCTCAACACCTCGAGCATGCTGCTGCGGATGTAGCGGCTGTAGGCGGCCACGCTGATCACGGCCAGGCTCATCACCGGCAGCACCATATGCAGCGCCACTTGCCCAATCGTCTTGCCCTTGGCTGGCTCGAACATGCCGACGGTGGGGAGATAGGGCAACCCCCACTCGCGAAAGAGCACGGCGAAGAGATACATGGAGAGCAACGCCACAAAGAAAATCGGCATCGAATAGCCGACAAACGAAAAGGCGGTGATGATGTGATCCAGAACCGAGTATTGACGCAACGCCGAGATGATGCCAATGGCAAACCCAAAGATGATGATCACCAATTGCGCCACCCCCATGAGCAGCAGCGTATTGGGGATGCGTTCGGCGATTACCTGCATGGCCGGTTTACCCCGGTTCACGATTGACATGCCAAAATCGCCGCGCAGCACTCCCTTGCGGATACCGGGCGTCTCGGCCACCCCGTCGCCGTCCATATCGATCTGCGTCCAATCGTTGCCGGCCAGCCAGTAGATGTATTGCATGTGAAAAGGCTGGTCCAGCCCCAGTTGGCGGGTGAGGCGTTCGCGATCCGCCGCGCGCGTCACCTGCCGGCCTCCCATGGTGGCAATTGGGTCACCCATGTTGATCAACAGGGCAAAGAGGAGCACGCTGATAATAAACAGGAGGGGAATGGCCTGCAAGAGACGACGAACAATGTACTGCCCCATGACATCTCCAGAACGTGGAACGTAGAACGCAGAATTTTTTGCGTTCTGCGCTCTACGCTTAGTGTTCCACGTTACTCAATATCCCATTCCACAATGGTCGAGAAGGGATTGGCGCCTGAAATCGTGACATTGGCCATACGGCTGCTGTAGGCCCACACGTCGGGGTCTTGCCAGACGCCCAGCCAGTAGACGTTGTCATACATGTGCTTGCTGATCTGATAGAACGTCTGCTGCCGCTCGTCGAAATCTACCTGGGTCGACTGGAGTTGGAAGAGTGCGTCCAACGCTTCGTCGCAGAGCGCCGACCAGTTGCCGCCGTCGGGCTTCTCGTCGCTGGGGATCTCGCTGCAACGCCAGTTCTCAGTATCAGGGTCAGGGAAGGAAGGGGCCGACGACCACTGGCCGATGTCCAGTTGCCCTGTGGCGAAGGGGCCGCCATTGGCGAAACCAGCGAAGAAGACATTGGACGCATAGCTGCTCAACTCGACGCCGACGCCCACGTCGGCCAGTTGTTGCTGCACCACGGCCTGCGTGTCAGTTCGGATCTCGCGTGTCGTCGTGCCATAGCGGAGGATCAACTCGACACCATCTTTGTCGCGGATACCATCGCCATTGGTGTCGACCCAGCCGGCTTCGTCGAGCAGCGCGCGGGCGCGGTCGGGGTCATACGGCCACGCTTCCAGGCTCGGCTCTTGATAGGGCGATTCATCCCAAAAAGTAACGGCGGGCTGCGTCAACCCCAACAACAGATCCTGGTTCAGGCTGAATCGGTCAAAGGCCAACGCCAACGCCTGCCGCACTTGTACATCCTTGAGAGCTTCGTGGCCCTCCTCACCAAAGTGGAAATACCAACCCTCATTGTAGCCTGAAGGGACCGCCACAATATTCACGCCGGCAGCTTCCAATGTGGGGATGTCGGCATAGGCGATAAAGGTGCCAAGATCCCCGTCGCCAGCCTGCAACGCCGCCACCTGCGAAGCATCATCGGGGACAAAACGGATAAAGATCTCATCGATGTTGGGCGATTGCCCCCAATAGTTCTCGTTGCGGACGAAGCGGGCGTAGCTGCCCGACTCCCATTCGGCAAAGACATAAGGGCCCGCGCTCACCGTTGGCGCCAGGTTCCACGCCGCGTTGTCCAGCGTGCCATCGGCCTCAAAGACAGGGCGCAATACGTGCTCGGGCAAGAGGCGGAACCAGAACTGTGACACCCACGCCGCAAACGGCTCTTCAAAGTTCATTACCACTGTCTGCTCGTCCGGCGTCTCCAGGCTGGCAATCTGATCATACGGATAGGTGGAATTGACGGCATTCTGCGGCGAGACGATCATCTCATAGGTAAAGGCAAAATCCGCCGAGGTAATCGGCGTTCCATCTGACCAGACGATGTCATCGCGCAGCTTCATGGTGATGACGCGCCCACCGTCAGAGATGCCGCCGTTCTCTTCGGAAGGCAGTTCGGCCACCAGTTGGGCAAAGGGCTCGTTGTTCTCGTCATAAGCCCAGGCATGGGCATTCCAAATCTGCCCGGTAATGGTGGAGAACCACATATTGGTGTAGATGGGGCTCAGGGTATCGAACTCTTGCGTGAAGATGAATGTGGCGATCTTGGGGCCACCGGCGGCTTGTTCTCCCACATCGGTCGAGGGCGCGGCAGTGGGAACGGCGCAGGCGCTTAGAACGAGCGCGGCCAGCAGCAAGAGCGACAAACCAAGCGTCAAGCAACGTCGTTTGCGTGCGTGCATATGGATCTCCTTTTTTGGCAAGGCTTCTATGGTTTGCTCTGTTGCAACCCAACCGTTTTGCTGGCGCAGAAAGTGCCGGGTTGAAAGCAACCTCAGTTTAGATCGGCGTATAGAGAGGTGACAAAAAGCCTCTATCTTTATAGAATCGATCTTGCAACGGCTTCCAGCAAGATTATACGAAAGTGCGCGCATCTGGTCAAATGAGATTGCGTGTACGCCCACACTGGCCTAAATTTTTTCTTTTGGGCGCGGATGAAAGATACTTATTGGTGAACCGCGCCGACGGCGAAAGAGCGGCAGCGTGCTCCCCATCGGTTGGGCGCCTCATACAAGGTCGAGCGCGGCGGAGTGAGGAATCGGCAATCAACACCACAGAAGGAGAAGGCATCATGGCGGCCCGAACCGGTCGGCAGAAAAAAGGCAAAAAGGCGAAATACCGCGTTGGCGTCATCGCCAGCGGGCGCATTGCCCGCGAACATGCGCGCGGCTGGCAGGAATGCGAACATACCGAAATCGTCGCCATCGGCGACTCGCACCCCGAAGCGCTCAAGGTCTTTGGCGATGACTTTGACATCTCCAATCGCTATCTCGACTATCGCGAGATGCTCGACAAGGAGAATCTGGACATTGTCAGTGTTTGTTCGTGGGACCCCATGCACGCCGAGATGACGATTGCCGCCGCGGCGCGGCGCCCCAGGGCCATCCTCTGCGAAAAACCGATGGCGGTCTCGCTGGGAGAGGGCGAGGCCATGATAATCGCGTGCCAACGCAACAATGTCAAACTCGCCATCGGCCACCAGCGGCGTTTCTATTCGGCGTGGGAAGAGGCGCGGCGGATGGTGCAGGAAGGCGAGATTGGCCGGCCCATCCGCCTCTGGTCGGCCACTCGGGCGGGCATGATGAACACCGGCACCCACTGCATTGACTTCCAGCAGTGGGTGCTGGGCAACGCGCGCGCCAAATGGGTGATGGGTGCGGTCGAGCGCCAGAGCGACCACTATACCTTTGGCCATCGCGTCGAGGATCGCTGCGTGGGCATCATTGGCTATGACGATGACTGTGAAGGCGTGATCGAGAACGAGATGAACGCCCGCTACGAGGTGGGCGCCACCATCTACGGCGCCGACGGCATCATCGAGGTCAACGACAACAACCTGCGCTATATGAGCGCCACCAGCGGCGGTTGGCAGACCTTTGCGCCGCGCGAGGCCGAACGTCAGGGCTATGGCCGCGCCCATGTGGACCAGGCCTATGGCATCGTTGACTGGATCGAAGGCAAGGTGGAGGATTACCGGGGTCAGGCCCAATATGGCTTTGCCGCGCTCGAAGTGATGATGGCCGTCTACGAGTCGGCCCGCTGCCACGAACGGGTTCACCTACCGCTGCAGACGCGCGCCAACCCGCTCGATGTGGCCGTTGAAACCGGCGTCATCCCGGTGACCCGCCCCGGTCGCTGGGACGAGCGCGCCTTTTTGGTGCGCGGCGAGGGGATGAGCTGGGTGAAGTAAGGACGTGATCATAGCCGCGAATGCGAAGCCCGCAACTTCGCATTCGCAAAAGGAGTGATATGCCCCGCTATCAACCCGCTGATTCGCTCCAGTCTCCGCGCTTCACCGGCGTGCGGACCTTTGCCCGGCTGCCGAATGTGCAGTCAACGGACGAGGTTGACCTGGCCGTGGTCGGGCTGCCGTTTGACACGGGCGCCACCTTCAAGGTGGGCGCACGCTTCGGGCCAGAATCGGTGCGAAGCGCCTCACACATGCTGCGCAACTACAATGCCGAACTGGGCATCAAACCGTTCGACGTACTTTCGTGCATCGACTATGGCGACGCGCCCGTGATTCCGGGCTACATTGAAGACAGCTACACCGCAATCACCGAGACGTTGCATCCCCTGGCCGAAGCCGGGATCGTCACGTTGGGGCTTGGGGGCGATCACAGTATCGCGCTCGCCGAACTGCGCGCGCTGGCCGCGGTGCATGGCCCTCTGGCGCTGGTGCAGTTTGATTCGCATGGCGACCTGTGGGACTCCTATTACGGCGGCCACAAATATACGCACGGCACGCCCTTCCGCCGGGCGTTGGAGGAGGGATTGTTGCGACCAGAGCGTTCGGTGCAACTGGGGATGCGCGGGCCGCTCTTTGGCCCCGAAGATCTGCAGATGGCGCGCGACTTCGGCTTCACAGTGTTGACCACAACCGAATTGCTTGCGCACACCGCGAAAGCGATCGGCCAGCTTGTGCGCAAAACCGTCGGTGACGCCAAGGCGTTTCTCTCGTTTGACATCGATTTTTTCGACCCCGCCTTTGCGCCCGCCACCGGCACGCCTGAGGTCGGCGGCCCAACCAGCTTTCAGGGGCTCTGCTATCTGCGCGCCTGCACTGAGGTCAACTTCGTGGGCGGAGATGTAGTCGAAGTATTGCCCGCGTTCGACCATGCGCAGATCACCGCCCACCTGGCCGCCCAAGTGGGCTACGAATTTGTCTCATTGGTGGCCACGCACCGAAGCCGCTTGGGGAGCAGCTCCCGACCGCTCGAGCGAATGCAAACTGGCCACGAATGATATTGTTGGAACTTACGCAAGCCTTGCCTACGCATGACAAGATTCAGCGTGAATCTTCTCCTGGCAGGTATTTGGGCGCTGCATAAGTTGACATTGTGCTGAAACTCATGCCCATATCGCTTCCTACCCTACAGATCGACCTCCGCCCCGGCATCATCGAACTGGGCTGGGGCCATCCCCCGCTGGAATTGTTGCCCGTGGCTGCAATGCGGCGCGCCACCGCGGAGGCGCTCACACGCTACGGCGCCGAAGCGCTCACCTATGGCCACGCCGCCGGTCCTGGCAGGCTCATCGAATGGCTATGCGAATATATTGCGCGGCAAGAAGGCGTCGCACCCGCGCCGGACGAGCTGCTCATCACCGGCGGCAATTCGCACACGCTTGACCAGATCCTCACCCTTTGCACAGAGCCCGGCGATACGGTGCTGGTCGAGTCGCCCACCTATCACCTGGCCGTGCGCATCTTGCGCGAACACCCGGTCCACCTGGTAGGCATCCCTATGGACCAGGATGGGCTGATTGTCGATGCGCTGTCCGAGACGCTGGCCCACCTGCGGCGTCAGGGCATCCGGCCACGGCTGCTCTACACGATACCCACCCATCACAACCCCACCGGCGTCTCATTGAGCCTGGAACGGCGGCGGGCGCTGGTCGAATTGGGCGCCGAGACTGGATTACTGATTGTGGAAGATGATGTCTATCGCGAACTGAGCTATGACGGGCCGGCGCCGCCCTCGCTCTGGCGCCTGGCGCCGCCCGGCGTGGTGGTGCGTATGGGTTCGTTTTCCAAATCGCTGGCGCCGGGGTTGCGCTTGGGCTGGTTGACTGGCGGGCGCAACCTCGTGCAGCGGATGGCCCACGGCGGTCTGCTCGACAGCGGCGGCGGGATCAACCACTTTACCGCGCTGGTGGTGGCGGAGTTGTGCGCCAGCGGCGATTTTGATGAGCAGGTGGCGCGGGTCCGCACCATCTATGGCGTGCGGCGGGACGCGCTGCTGGCGGCCTTGCGGGAGCAGCTTCCGCCTGGCTGTTCGTGGTACTCTCCGGGCGGCGGCTTTTTTGTCTGGCTGACGGTGCCCGAAAGCGTTCGTTGCGTTGATCTGCTGCCCCTGGCTGAACGGGTCGGAGTTTCCTTCCTGCCGGGTGAGCACTTTTTTCTCGACGGAGGTGGGGAAGAGCAACTGCGGCTCTCGTTTAGCCTCTACCCGCCGGAGGAGCTGGTGAGTGCGGCAACAATCCTGGGCGCCGTAGTACGAAATTGCTCTCGCAAGAGATGAACCGTGTCGTCGTGTCGCAGGTTGCCCTACCAGGGCGACGTTGCTCCTCATCCGTAGGATTGTCACGCTAGTAGCGTGATCTACCATAGATTACGAGTTTATTTCCTTCATCTGCATCTAACGTGACTCTGCTCATCAACGGGGCGTGGTGGGTTGGCGGTTGCGCTTGGCGCAGAGCCAACTAAAACCCTGGCGTGTTACAGACGCAACTTACATCCGCATCTACACCCTCTCATTCTTACCCGGCAGGCTGGAAAATCTTAAGAGAAGGACATTTGGAGGACGTTGCCATGGTAATGTCCGAACATGGACGCGCCCGCACCAGCCGGAAAAGGCAGCGTCCCAGCGAGAAGCCCCAGAATTTGAACGGTCACCATAGGAGCACAACATGAGCCAGCACCGCCCCACAGCCAGCAGCGCCGCAAGCATGGATGAAAGTACTATCGCCGCATTCAGAGGCCACTTGCGTGGTGAGCTACAACAACCGGGAGAGGAGGCCTATGATACAGCCCGCAAAATATGGAATGGAATGTTCGACCGGCGGCCGGCGCTGATTGCGCGCTGTGTCAGCGCCGCCGATGTCATTCAGGCGGTCAATTTTGCCCGCACGCAGGGGCTGCTGGTCTCTGTCCGCGGTGGGGGACATAGCCTCCCCGGCCATTCGGTCTGCGACGGCGGACTGATGATCGACCTCTCACCCATGAAAGGCATCCGCGTCGACCCAGTGCGCCAGACGGTACGAGCCGAACCGGGCGTGTTACTGCGCGAACTGGACCGTGAGACGCAGGCCTTTGGGCTGGCAACTACCTGTGGCGTGGTGTCAGACACGGGCATTGCCGGTCTGACACTCGGTGGCGGGCAGGGCTGGCTAATGGGGAAGTATGGTCTCACCATTGATAATCTGCTCACGGTGGACATCGTGCTGGCCGACGGGCGCTTGCTGTGCGCCAGTGAATGCGAAAACGAGGATCTCTTCTGGGCGGTGCGGGGTGGGGGAGGCAACTTTGGCATCGTCACCTCGTTTGAGTACCGGCTCCATCGTGTGGGGCCAACCATCCTGGGCGGCATGATCCTCTACCCCAGGGAGCAGGCGCAAGAGGTGCTCTCCTTTTATCGGGATTATTCGATGAATACGCCCGACGAACTGAGCGTTGTGGCCGCGCTGTTCACCTCGCCCGACGGCCTGCCGGTAGTTGCCTTGGTGGTTTGTTGGAGCGGGTCGCTGGCCGAGGGTGAAGCGTGTCTCGGCCCGTTGCGTCAGCTTGGCACACCTCTGGCCGATCTGGTGGGGGAGATGCCCTACTGCCAGCTTCAGTCCATGCTCGATGCGGCGTTACCTCCTGGCATGGCGCGCTATTCGAAGATGGGCTATCTTCCGCACCTGGAAGAGCAGTTGATCAAGACCGTCCTCGACCACACGGCAGAAATGTCCTCGCCCTATTCGATGGTGCTATTCAATGCGATGAAAGGGGCGGTGACGCGCGTGGCCGCAGACGCAACGGCCTTTCCCCATCGCAACCCCCAGTGGCACTTTGATATTGTCGCGCAGTGGCTGGACGCAGCCGAGCAAGAGCAGCATAGTGCCTGGGCGCGTGGCAGGCAGCAACTGGCTGGACGTAGATGACGGCGAAGATCGGGTGCGAGTTGCCTATGGACAGAACTATGCGCGGCTGGTCGCCATTAAGAACAAGTACGACCCAACCAACTTTTTCCGGCTCAACGCCAATATTGCTCCCAGCGTTGAAGCATAGATGCTGGCAGGGCGTGCGCTCATGTGTTCGTTGGTTGAATCTGGCGCTTCAGTCTTGCGAACGAAAGGAGCAAAGGCAATCGGCGAGTTTGCCGGCATCTGTTTTGTCGTATTTCCAGAACTGATTCAGGGTGAATTGGCAAGTCATTCAAATCCATCAGCCCAGGTGGGCATAAGTACGGGAGCAACCATGTTGAACCGACCTATCCAACAAAAATTGAATCGACTCTGGCTGGCGCTCCTGTTCATGAGCTTTGGCGGGATAGCGGGTGTAACCTTATCCGCTGCGCCCCTGACCTGGCTCGCTTTGCCGGTGCAAGCTGCCGAGTACGTTCCTCTCAAGGGTCAGTTTGCCGGTGCGGGGGCTGACTTTTCCGGCACCTTTACGCACATGGGTAAATTCCAAGGTGTCGTTGACCTGGCCACCTCGACCGCCGTGTGGACGGCCGCCAATGGGGATACTGTGACCAACCAGACAACCGCCTTTGTGCTGGTTGAGGAGGTAGCGCCCGGCGTTTTCCGCTATGAGCAAACGCTTGTAATCACCGGCGGCACGGGCCGTTTTGCCAATGCCACCGGCAGCGCGACGGCGACCGGGTTGATTGATGTGACCACCGGTGCGTATGACGGTAAATTGCTTGGGACAATCTCACGCCCCAATCAGCGGTAGGGTGAGTGGCACGACGAGACTTCGCGTGACGGACCCAGCCCGACCTCCGGGAGGTGACCAGAAATAGTCTAGTTGAGAAAGTTGGTTCTGGTCACCTCCCGGAGGTCTTGGCGGCGACAATTGTCAAAGTCTCGTGTAAGGTTCATTGGCCATTGAAAAACACGGTTTGAGGACGTTGCTGCTGCACCCCCTTCAGGTTTCGTGTATTGGGCAAGCGATCCAAGGAAGACGCCGATGGTTCAATTCTCAGTCTCCATTGAAGGCACCCACGGCCTGACCTGGTCACTCTGGCGACAGGTGGTCAGTGCGGTCGAAGAACTTGGCTTTGCCGGTCTCTATCTGACCGACCACTTTCCTCACGGGCAAGCGGCGCTAGAGTTGATCGTCGGGTTGACCTACCTGGCGCAGCAGACGAAACGGATTCACTTCAGCTCACTGGTAGCCCCGCTCTCCATTCGCGATCCACGCATTTTGGCGCGGCAAGCGGCGGCGCTCGACGATTTGAGCGGCGGGCGCATGATTTTGGGCATGGGCACGGGCTGGGTGGAACAAGAGCACCAGCGCTGGGGCTATGAGCTGGGTGATAAGGCAACCCGCGTGGCTCGCTTTGAAGAGGGTTTGCAGCTGATCACCAGCCTGTTGCGCAACGAGGAGCCAGTGACCTTTGCCGGGCGCTTTTTTCAGCTTCATGGCGCTCAACTGCTGCCCCGCCCGCAACGACCGGGTGGCCCACGCATTCTGATCGGGGGCAATGGCCCGCAGCGCATCATGCCATTGGTGGCGCGGTACGCCGATATCTGGAATGCCAACAACCTCTCGGTCACCGCCTTTCAAGATCGGTCCGCCCTGCTCGATAACCTGCTGCGCCAGGTGGGACGCCGGCCAGGCGAGGTCAAACGCACGCTCTTTCTGCCGGTGTTGTGCGGGCGCAACGACGACGAGATCAGGCAACGGCTGGGTTGGCTCTACAGGCTCATGCCCCACCTGGCCCCCCTGCCACTCCCAGAGCAACTGCGCCAGATGGAGGAGACCTTTACTCCCGTATTTGAACGGGCCGGCGCTTCCTATGTCCTTATGGTCGGCACACCGGAGGAAGCAGTTGCGCACCTGCGCCCCTACGTTGAGGCCGGGGTGGAAGAGATCATCATCCAATGGAGCGATGCGAACGATATCGAGGGGTTGCGGTTAATTGCCCAGGAAGTTATGCCACATTTTCGTTGAATCAAAGTAAACTCCCATTGTTGTGCGAATGAAACGGAGGGACCATGACTCGCATCGAGATCGCCAAAGCCTATTTGGCCGGCTCAAGCTGGATAGCCCCGAGGTGTGGTCAGGGAAATTGTCGCTGGCTGCTTCGCTCTTACAACAGGCTGCATAAAGGATCTGGCAATGCTGAAGATCATACAGGCAGAGACTGCTGCGCATGTCGCATATGTGCGAGAACTCTTTGGGGAATATCTCCAATGGGTGGGTGGCATGCTTCAGCGCGAGTTTGGCTTCAATGCGGATATCGCCGCCATCCTCGAACAGGATATGCGCACCCTTAGCAAGTTTGCTCCACCAACGGGACGACTGCTGCTCGCCAGCGATGCCGGCCAGGTGATAGGACTCGGGTGCCTGAGATCGCTCAGCGCAGAGACCGGCGAGATCAAGCGCATGTATGTGCGTCCGCCGTTTCGTGGTCGCGGCATTGGCCGTGCGCTGCTGACGGAACTGCTTGCGCAGGCACATGCCATCGGCTACCAATACATCCGGCTGGATAGCGCACCCTTCTTGCCCGAATCCCATGCCCTGTATCGTTCGGCGGGGTTCAGGGAAATTCCCGCCTATCCAGGCGTTGAGATCCCGCAGGAATTCCACCATAACTGGCTGTTTATGGAAAAGCTATTGGCATGAGTTACCGGAGCGTAAAGGCATTGAGTGGCTTGCGCGGAACCCTTGGCCTGCACGCACATGTCTCCCAGTGATAAGTTTGATGATCATCATAAGTAAAGGAGCAACATCGAATGGTACGCGTGATCCATTTTTTCAACCTGAAACCGGGCGCAGATGAGGCGCAAATGCTGCTCCTGGTCAATCAGGGCTTGCGAGATCTGGCAAGACCCTATGGTTGTCTCGAACGCAAAACCTGGAAGCTCCTCGATGCCAGCGCTCAGGGCGAGCCGGCGCATGCAGCTACGTATTTGAATGAGGCGCTCTGGCCCAATCAGCAAGCAGCCGATGCCTTTGCGCATGCGACGCAAAATGAAGAGGCAAAGGCATTCGTTGCCGAGCTACAGAGTGGCATTGAGACTGTGCTCACTGTACGCTATGTCGATGAAGCGGGCTGAAATTAGATTCGCTAGTAGCTTCGTCTGTTTGCTGGCTGATCTCGGTGATCAACTGAGTCAGCGTTTATGGCGACCGACGCCTGGCGGTCGTTAGCAGCGCCGTGGTGGGAAAAGTGGCAAACGCTCGCCACCCAGAGCCAGAGCTACACCGATTGTGTGGCGGTGGGCAAGTAGCGAACTAACCTGTGGGATGGGATCAGATCAAACGGGGCCGCGTCTATTTTGAGATGCCGGCGCTCTTTCAGCAGTTGCAGGGTGAAACGGATGCAGCTTAGGCAGATACAGATAACTTTGTTGAAGGGACGTGGTCATGAAGATTCCGACTGGGCCTGAGGCATTGACAACCAAGTGGCTCAACCATGTCTTGCATGAAACAGGGACGATTCGGCAGGCAAGCGTGCTCTCCATGATCTCGCAGGTCATGGGTGACGAGGAGGGTCTCACCGGTAGTGGCCAGATGGTGCGGTTACACTTGACTTATACCCACGATGAAGTAGAGGCACCACCAACCCTGATTGCTAAATTTTCATCCCCTGATCCAGTTTTACGGGCAGAATTTCACGCGTACGAATTATATGAACGGGAAGTACATTTTTATCATGAGATTGCTCATCAGGTCGAACTGCGTACGCCACGCTGCTATTACGGTGCGCTCGATCAGGAATCTGGCTATTGTGTGCTGCTCTTAGAGGACTTGGCGCCAGTTCGATCTGGTGGAGATAACTATGCGCTCTGCTCGTTGCAAGAGGCCGAGTTGGCGATGCGCGAGCTTGCTCGATTTCATGTAAGTTGGTGGCAAAGCCCCAAACTGGCCAGCTTGGGTTGGCTGAGGCGACAACCACAGGTTTATCAGGCATTTCACGATGCATACCAACAGCGGTGGGGCTCGTTCCTCGATCAAGTGGGACACAGCTTAGCCCCGCCCATTGTGGCGATTGGCGAGCAATTTGCCTGCAACCCAGGAGACTATTGGTCACGTCTGCAAGGGCCACCGCAGACGATCATTCACAATGATTATAATCTAGGCAATCTCTTGTTCCTAGAAACACCACTGGGCGGTCTTTCGCTCGCTGTGATCGATTGGCAGGTCGTTTCTTTAGGTCATGGGCTCTACGATGTAGCGCTCTTCCTGGGGCGACATTTGCCGCCGGAAGACCAGCGGGCCAAAGAGATGGAATTCCTGAAGCTCTACCACACCATCCTGAGTGAAAACGGGGTGCAAGGGTACTCATTTGCGCAATGCCTGTACGACTACCGGCTTTTCCTGCTCACCGACCTATGGCGAGCAGTATTCTTTATCGGAGGCGGCAAGACGACAAAGGCAGAGATCCATGCGTTTAGTAGTGTTGTTTTGCCTCGCTGTAGCCGGGCCCTGCTTGACCATCAGGTGAGTGAGTTGCTGCCGAAATAGCGACCATTTGCTACCGCTTGATTCACGATCTCAGTTGCGATCTGGACTGGCGTCTTTGCCTTGCCACTCGATTTCGCCGCATCCATCACCGGCACTGGCAGCAACGCTTCCAGTTTGGCGGCGAGCGCCGCAGCGCGTGCCTTATACATCGGGCGGGATTTCTCTTCGTGCAGTAGGCTGCTGACAATTTCCAATGCCCGTGCTTGCCGTTGTTGTATGTGGTTGGGTTGGCTTGCTACATCCGGCTGCATACATTCGCGGCAGAGCAGGTTTGCCCAAGCCAGCATGGCGACCTGGCAATTGATCAACAAACGTGTCTCGCTCTTTAACATAACAGCTAACGCTTCCAGAAGGTGCTGACGGGCGAGGTGGAGATTGCCAAGACCCAGCTCTGACTCGCCCAACATCCGCAAACAGGAGGCCAAAAAGTTGGGCGGCATGTCTCGGGAGAGTTCCACCAATTCCTGCCCACAGCGTTCGCCTGTCTCATACTCTCCGATCCAGTTGGAGACGTCGCCCATGATTCCAATGCTATAGTACAAAGCAAGATAATTGCCAAGTTTGCGCGCTAGCATGGCAGCCTCTTCCAGCGCGCCGATAAAGATGTCGCGCGGGTAATCTCCTGCTCCGTACATGGTTCTGCCCAGCTCGGCGAGCGCTTGGACGATTCCATAGTGATCATCCAACTGGCGAAACGTTGCCAGGGCTTCCTGATAGTAGGAAACGGCCACTGTGTATTCACCCAGGCCAACGGCGGCCGACCCTAGCCTTCGCAAAATCGAGGCGATTCGGTAGGTGTGGCCGATCGTGCGGCTCACAGCCAGACCTTGCTGCGCAAACTGCCAGGCTTGCGCAAATTCACAACTCATATCGCAGACAGAGGCAAGGATGTCTAGCGTTGTGGCGACACCGATTTGGTCTCCAAGCGTGCGGCGAATGAGCAGACTCTCTTCCAGCAACGGCAGGGCGGCCACCCCTGACTCCTGCCACCAGACGGTTCTCCCCAGATAGTCCAGACAAAAAGCGATCTCTTTTTTGTCGTCCAGACCGCGCGCCGCCGCCAAACATGCTTTCAGCAACGTTCGCGCCTGCTCGTAATGCCCAAACTCACAATTGAGCGCTGCCTGACGGGCCTGCAGACGATTGATGATGTGCTGGGACAACGCATTGGACTCAGCTGGTTGCTCGCTCTGGATCGAGAGCATGAATAGTTCGATGCCCTCTTCGTATTGGCTCCGCACCTCATAGTATTGGTGGAGGCCATCCAGCGTAGCGTCGAGCTGGTCGATCCTGCCCTGCCTGACTGCCCACAGCCAACCTGTACGGATATTATCGGTCTCCTGGCCGATCTCGTTTAGCAGGGAGGGTTGTTCCGGCCCCATCAGCCCTGGCGTTCGTTGCGCTAGAAAGGTCAAATAATATGCGCTATGCCGATCCTGTGTTATAGCTTCCTCGACCGGCGATTGGGCCAGTTGCCCCTCGCCAAACTGGCGCAGCAGTTCGTGGATCTGATAGCGACCGTCGGGCGTCCGCTGCAGGAAAGACTTGTGGATGAGGCTCATCAACACCGGCAGTGAAGCCCCCGTGACCGCCACTGCGGCCTCGCGGGTAAAGCTGCCCCGAAAGACAGACAACTGCTGGAAGATGCGTTGCTCCATCTCAGTCAGCAAGCCCCAGGAGGCGGCAAAGACCGCACGCATACTGCGTTGGCGCAGCGGCAGGTCCTGCAAGTCACCGGCCAGAAAATCAAGCGTACGGGCCAGTTCTGCCGCAATCTCAGCCGGGCTGAGGACACTCATCCAGGCGGCGGCCAGCTCAACGGCCAGGGGCATCCCCTGCACCTGTTGGCAGATCGCCACCACCGCCGGGGCATCATCCGTTGACAGCGTATAGTGCGGGCGGAGGCGCTGCACCGTCGCTAGAAAGAGTTGAACGCTGCTATAGGTTGCCAGTTCCGCCACACTTAGGTGAGCCGTCTGCACCGTGGTTACGGGCACGGGCAGCCCCTGCATCCAGTACAGTTGCTCGCCCTGTAGATTCAACCGCGCCCGCGAGGTGATCAGCAGCTTGAGGTCAGGCGCAGTGTCGAGCAGTTGGCGCATAAAGGCCAGGACTGGCTCAGTCGCCAGTTGTTCAAAGTTGTCCAAGAGCAGCAACAGCTCTTTGTCGCGCAGGTAGTGGAGCAACTGGCTTT
>JAHDWG010000100.1:0-599 GCA_023384495.1 Caldilineaceae bacterium | reverse complement strand
GAGCGCCTGCGCCAGGGCCGCAACCACCTGGGCCAGGGTGTTAACACCGACCAGCGGCACAAAGATGGCGCCATGCAAAAAGATCCGTTGCTGGTCGCCGACGACGCTGCGAGCGGTTTCCAGCGCCAGGCGGGTCTTACCCATGCCGCCGGGCCCGACCAGGGTGATGAGCCGGCAGTGCGGGTCGGCCAACAACTGTCTCAGTTCAGCCAACTCTTCTGTCCGGCCGACAAAGGGTGTGGCAGCCGGTGGCAAGGGCTGGTTTGGCCGGTGAGCCAGGGCGGCAAGGCGCGTGCGCAGATTTTCTGTTTCGCGCGCCGGCTCAACGTCTAGCTCTTCGCGCAAGCGGCGGCGGCAGGTCTCATACTGGGCCAACCCCGCGCTGACCTGCCCCGTGCGCGCCAGCAGCACCATCACCTGACGATGGGCTTCCTCACGCCACGGTTCCAACGCCACCAGGCGGCGAGCATAGTGCAACGCTTCGGCATAAGCCGCTGTGGCCGTATGCCGGGCGATCAGGCGGTCGAGGAGAGACGCCATGTGTTGCTGCCACTGTTCGCGCTCTTGCAAGAGCCAACGTTCCAGTTCGGGCGCATCGT